>NZ_JAACJC010000008.1:0-257776 GCF_011033075.1 Cellulosimicrobium sp. SL-1
AGCCCTTCAGCGCCGATGGTACTGCCCTGGAGACGGGGTGGGAGAGTAGGACGCCGCCGGACAACCCTTCACCGAAGGCCCACCCCACACGGGGTGGGCCTTCGGCATTTCCGCATACCCCCACACCACGCGACGGACGCGTCGGTGCCGGCACGTCATGGGCCGTCGTCGGCCCGCACGGACGGGCGAACGAGGATGTGAGAGCGGACGAGTGTCGCTCAGGACCAGCTGTACGCCGCCGACCACCGGACGATCTCCGCGAAGAAGCGTGACCGGGGTTCCGGCGCCGAGAGCGACAGGTCGTGCATGCCGCCAGGGATACGTACCAGGGTGACGACGCGACCCAGGTGCGAGGCCCGGCGGGCGAGCGGCTCGACGTCGAGCACGATGTCTGCGGCGCGCATGTCCTCCGTCCACCGCGTGCTGAACAGCGACCTCTCGGCGAGCAGCACGAGCACGGGGCAGTCGATCGCCAGGCCGGCCGCGACGCGCGCGTGGCCGGAGATGATCGCGCGCAGCCATCCCGCGCGGACGGGGAACGACGGGACGGGGCGCCACGCGTCGTCGATGGTCCACGTGCCGTCCTCCCGGTCCCGGAGCGTCCGGGCGTAGTAGCCGGGATCGACGTTGGGGAGCGGGGCACGGGGCTGGAAGCGGGCGAGCTGGCGGATCGCGGGGCCGGAGACGGTCCGCGCGACCGACGACCCCTGCAGCTCCAGCCACGGGCTGTTGAGCACCAGGCCACGCACGACGCCGGGGTGCCGGTGCGCCCACAGCGCCGCGACGAGACCGCCGGTCGAGTGACCCATGAGCATGATCGCGACGTGCGCCCCGAGGTCCTCCCGCACGACGTCCAGCGCGGCGGCGATGTCGGCGTCGTACTCCTCGAGGTGGTCCGCGTACCCGGGGGTCTGGTGCGGACGCAGGCTGCGACCGTACTTGCGCAGGTCGACGGCGTAGAACGCGGCGCCGAGGCCGTGCCAGGTCTGGGCGAGCTCGGTCTGGAAGAAGTAGTCGCTCCAGCCGTGCAGGTAGAGCACCGCGCGCGCGGGGCGCAGGGGCTCGTCCGTCGGCGGGACGTGCCGGACGACCGTGACGACGACGTCGCCCTCGTCGTCGGGCTCCAGCTCGACGGTGCGCTGCTCGAACTCTGCCCCGAGCACGTCGGGGGCCCAGGCCGCGGACGTCACGGCGTGAGCACCACCTTGCCGAAGTGGTCGCCGGCCGCGAGCCGCGCGAGGCCGTCGCGCGCGCGGTCGAGGGGGAGCACCTGGTCGACGACGGGGCGCACCTCGCTCCGTGCGAGGAACCGCAGGAGCGCGGCGAGGTCGTCGCGCGAGCCCATGGTCACGCCCTGCACGCGGATCTCGTGGAAGAACACGCGTGTGAGCTCGGCGGGCGACGCGTCGCCGCTCGTGGCGCCCGCCACGACGACGGTGCCGCCCGGTCGCACGGACCGCAGCGAGTGGCTCCACGTGGCCTGCCCGACCGTCTCGACGACGACGTCGACGGGCGCGGGCAGGCGGGCGCCGGGCTCGAACGTCGCCGCCGCCCCGAGGCGGGCCGCTCCGGCGCGCTTCGCCGCGGAGCGGGAGGTCACCCACGTCTCGAGCCCCGCGGCGGCGCCGAGCGCGACGGCCGCCGTCGCGACCCCGCCGCCCGCGCCCTGCACGAGGACGCGGTCCCCGGGGGCGGCGCCACCGGCGGTGAAGAGCATGCGGTAGGCCGTGAGCCACGCCGTCGGGACGCACGCGGCCTCGACGAAGGTCAGCTCGGGCGGCTTGGGGACGAGGTTGTGGGTCGGGACGGCGACGCGCTCCGCGAGCGTGCCCGGGTACCGCTCGGACAGCAGGGATCGACGCTCGGTGGGCCCGACGCCGTGCCCGTCCGCACCGACCACGGCGTGCACGACGACCTCGGAGCCGTCGGGGGCGACGCCCGCGGCGTCGGTCCCGAGGATCATGGGCAGGCGGTCGGCGGGCAGCCCGACGCCGCGCAGCGACCAGAGGTCGTGGTGGTTGAGCGACGCGGCGCGCACGTCGACCGTGGTCCAGTGCTCGCGGGACGCGGGCTCGGGGCGGTCCCCGACGACGAGGCCGGCCAGGGGGTCGTCGGGGTCGGTGCGGTCGGCGTAGGCGGCGAGCATGGGACCAACCTACGGTCCGGCCCGTCCTCCGACCACGGGGCTCGCTCGGGAGGATCCCCCCAGGACCTGCCTCGACGGGGAGTGCGTCAGTCGCGCACGCGCGCCCGCTCGCCGAGGAAGTCGGCGACGATCGGTCCGAGCTGGTCGAACTCGATGAGGAAGCCGTCGTGCCCGAAGTCGCTCGTGAGCGTCCGCAGGGGCTCGGCGCCGGGGATGCCGGCGGCGATGCGCGCGCAGTCGGCGGGGAGGAACAGCCGGTCCGTGTCGACGGCGACGACGAGCGCGTGCGCGGTGATCTGCGCGAGCGCCGCCTCGACACCACCGCGGTCGCGCCCGAGGTCGTGCGTGAGCATCGACTCGGTGAGCACGACGTACGAGTTCGCGTCGAACCGCCGCGCGAGCTTGTCCCCGTGGTGGTCGAGGTAGGACTGCACGGCGTAGCGGCCGTCGGTGAACGGGTCCTCGCCGCCCTGCGGCAGCCGGCCGAAGCGGTCGTCGAGCTCGCGCGCGGACCGGTAGGTCGCGTGCGCGATCTGCCGGGCGATGCCGAGCCCGACGTGCGGGCCGTCGCCGTCCGCGGCGTCGTAGTAGTCGCCGCCGCGGAAGCCCGGGTCCGCGCGGACGGCGCCGAGCTGCGGGTGGGCCCAGGCGATCTGGTCGCCCGTGGTCTGGGCGGCGGTCGCGATCGCGGCGAGCGAGACGACGTCGACCCCGGCCTCGGGCCCGAGGAGCGCCCACTCCAGCACGCGGTGCCCGCCCATCGAGGCGCCGACGACGAACGCCCACGAGGTGACGCCGAGCGTCCGGGCGAGCTCGATCTCGACCGCGACCTGGTCGCGCGTCGTGACGCGCGGGAACCGGCTGCCCCACGGGCGGCCGTCGGGCGCGGTCGACGCCGGTCCGGTGGTGCCCTGGCAGCCGCCGAGCACGTTGGGCGCGACGACGAACCAGCGGTCGGTGTCGATCGGGGCGCCGGGCCCGACGAGCGACTCCCACCAGCCCGCGGTGACGTGCCCCGGGCCGGCGGGGCCGCTCACGTGCGAGTCGCCGGTGAGGGCGTGCAGCACGAGGACGGCGTTCGACCCGTCGGGCGCGAGCGTGCCCCACGTCTCGTACGCGACCCGGACGTCGGGCAGGCGGGCGCCGGACTCGAGGTCGAACGTGCCGACGTCGGCGAAGCGTCGCCGGCCCGCCGGGTCGCCCTCGCGCCACGCTCCGGTCGCCGGCACCGGGGCCTTGACCCGCGCGCGCGACGGCGCCACGCCGTGCGTCGACGAGTCGCCCGGCCGCGCGCCGGAGCGGGCGTCGGGGGCGGGGGAGAGGAGCTCGTCGTTCACCGGGGTCACCGTCGGCCACTGTACGGCCGGGGCGCCCAGGGCGCCCCGGCTGTCCAGATCCGTCATCGCCGCGCCCGTCGTCGGCCGGTCAGGAGCCCAGCGCCGACTTGGCGGCGGTGAACCCGAGCTCGAGGTCGGCGAGGATGTCGTCGACGTGCTCGATGCCGACCGCGAGGCGGACCAGGCCCGGCGTCACGCCGGACTTCGCCTGCTCCTCGGGGCTGAGCTGGGCGTGCGTCGTCGACGCCGGGTGGATGACGAGCGACCGGACGTCGCCGATGTTCGCCACGTTCGAGTGGAGCTGCAGCGCGGAGACGAACGCCTGCCCGGCCTCGCTGCCGCCGTCGAGCTCGAACGCGAGGACCGCGCCCGCGCCGCGCGGCAGGTACTTCTGCGCGTTCGCGTGCCACGGGCTCGAGGGCAGGCCCGCGTAGTGGACGGTCCGGACGTCGTCGCGCGCCTCGAGCCACTCGGCGACCTTCTGCGCGTTGGCGACGTGGCGCTCGACGCGCAGGGACAGCGTCTCGATGCCCTGCGCGATGAGGAACGCGTTGAACGGCGAGATGGCCGAGCCCAGGTCGCGCAGGAGCTGGACGCGCGCCTTGAGCACGTACGCGAGGTTGGCACCGAGGATGCCGCCCACGCCGAGGTCGCGCGCGTAGACGAGACCGTTGTACGAGGGGTCGGGCGTGTTGTAGTTCGGGAACCGCTCCGGGTGCGCCGCGTAGTCGAACGTGCCGCCGTCGACGATCACGCCGCCGATCGCGGAGCCGTGGCCGCCGAGGTACTTCGTCGCGGAGTGCACGACGACGTCCGCCCCGTGCTCGAGCGGGCGCAGCAGGTAGGGCGTGGCGACCGTGTTGTCGACGATCAGCGGGACACCGACCTCGTGCGCGACCGCCGCGACGGCCTCGATGTCGAGGACGTCGGCCTGCGGGTTCGGGATCGTCTCGCCGAAGAACAGCTTGGTGTTCGGGCGCACGGCGTCGCGCCAGGCCTGCGGGTCGTGCGGGTCGGCGACGAACGTCGTCTCGACCCCGAGCTTGGCGAGCGAGTACTGCAGGAGGTTGTAGGTGCCGCCGTACAGGCTCGGGGAGGCGACGACGTGGTCGCCCGCCTCGGCGACGTTGAGGATCGCGAACGTCGTCGCGGCCTGCCCGGACGCGAGGAGCAGCGCGCCGACGCCGCCCTCGAGCGAGGCGATGCGGTTCTCCACGACCTCCTGCGTCGGGTTGCCGATGCGCGTGTAGATCGGGCCGAGGTCCTTGAGCGCGAACCGGTCGGCTGCGACCGAGGCGTCCGGGAAGACGAACGACGTGGTCTGGTAGATCGGGAGCGCGCGGGCGCCGGTCGTCGGGTCGGCGGTCTGGCCGGCGTGGACCTGGCGCGTCTCGAAGGACCAGGCGGGGGCGGTGTCGGTGCTCATGGTTGCTCTCCTGCGGGTGGGGTGGGACGGCGGCGTGCGGGTGCACCGGGGCGGGTGCGGCGGGGACGGGGTCGTCGACCGCGGCGAGAGGCGCACGCGGGACGGGATGCCGCGGCGAGGGCGTCGTCGACGACGGCTCGCGGGCAGGCGAACGTGCGCTCGGGTCAGCGACACATTCGACGGGACATGAGGCCGAGGCTAGGCGCGTCGTCGGCAACCCGGTAGGCCCTTCTCAGCATGCGAGACCACATTGTGAGAAGTCCGCGACTGCTCGGATCGCGCGAAGCGGGCGTCCCGGGCAGACTCGTGCGAGTGCTGTCAACGAGACACGCCGAGGAGGGGTTGATGAACCGCGTGACCCGGAGCGCGCCGCGCCGTCGCGTCGCCGCGGCGGGGGCCGCCGGAGCGCTCGTGCTCGCGCTCGGCGTGGGCCTCGCGCCGACCGCGTCGTCCGCGCCGTCGGACGACGACGTGCGCGCCGCGCGCGAGGCCGCCGACGGCGCGTCACGGGACGTCGCGACGGTCGAGCGCGAGCTCGCGGCGCTGCGCGACCGGCACGCGTCCGCGGTCGCGGCCGTCGAGACGGCGGCGGAGGAGTACGCCGCGGCGCAGGGCGATCTCGAGGCCGCCGACGCCGAGGTGCGCGACGCCCAGGCGGCGCTCGCGACGGCCCGGTCGGGCGAGTCCGAGGCGCGGGCCTCCGTCGGTGCCCTCTTCCGCGCGTCACGCCAGGGCTCGACGGAGCTCGACGCCCTGCGGACGGTCCTGGACGCGGACGGCGTCGAGCAGGTCGTCGCGCGCGAGAACGCCGAGCGCGTCGCGGGCCGCACCGCCGGCCGTGCGGTCGAGACGCACGCGACGGCGCGCGCCGTCGCGGACACGGCCCGCGCGCGGGCCGACGCGGCGCTCGCGCACCAGGCCGAGGTCGAGGACCGCGCGCGCGACGCGCTGGCCGCCGCCCAGGTCTCGTCCGGGGCGCTCGACGAGGCCGTGCAGGAGTCGGCGGCGCGCCGGGAGACGCTGCTCGCGGAGCTCGCGCAGGCCCGGGCCACGAGCGTCGACGTCGAGCGGGAGCGCCAGGACGCGCTCGACGCGCAGGCCGCGAGCGCGCGCGAGAGCGCGGCCCGGGAGCGGGTCGCGCCGCCCGCTGCGGGGACGCCGGCGGCGGCGCCGTCCGCCCCGGCCGCCCCGGCCGCGCCGTCCGCCCCGGCCGCGCAGAACCCGGCTCCCGTCCCGGCACCGGCACCGGCTCCGGCCCCCGCTCCCGCCCCGGCGCCGGCTCCCGCCCCAGCGCCTGCCCCGGCTCCGGCGCCTCAGCCCACTCCCGCCCCGCCGCCCGTCGTCACGCCGCCGCCCGGCACGGGCGTGGGGAACGGCGCCCCGGGTCAGGCCGCCGTCGCGTGGGCGCGCACGAAGATCGGCGCGCCGTACGTGTTCGGCGGCACCGGGCCGGGCTACGACTGCTCGGGCCTCACGTCCCGCGCGTGGGCCGCCGCGGGCGTCGACATCACCCGGACGTCGCGCTCGCAGTACCAGCGCGTGCAGAAGATCTCCTACGACCGCCTCCGCCCGGGCGACCTCATCTTCTACGCCAACGACACGTCGAACCCGTCGACCATCCGCCACGTCGCGATGTACACCGGCGGCGGGATGATGATCGAGGCGCGGCAGCCCGGCAGCCCCGTGCACGAGGTCGCGATGCGCTGGGCCGACGCGATGCCGTACGCGGGCCGACCGTAGCGGTGACGCACGACGGCGGCCGCCCACCTCGCGAGGTGGGCGGCCGCCGTCGTACGGGAGGACGAGCCGGTCAGTGGCCCGGCGTGTGGTACCCGGAGTCGATGGCGCGCTGCAGGGAGCGCTCGATCTCGGCCTCGGCGTCGGCGCGGCCGACCCAGTGCGCGCCCTCGACGGACTTGCCGGGCTCCAGGTCCTTGTAGACCTCGAAGAAGTGCTGGATCTCCAGGCGGTGGAAGTCGGACACGTCGTCGATGTCCTGGCGCCACGCGGCACGCTGGTCGCCCGTCGGGACGCACAGCACCTTGTCGTCGCCGCCGGCCTCGTCGCGCATGCGGAACATGCCGAGCGCGCGGCAGCGGATCAGGCAGCCCGGGAACGTGGGCTCCTCGAGCAGCACGAGGGCGTCCAGCGGGTCGCCGTCCTCGCCGAGCGTCCCCTCGATGAACCCGTAGTCGTCGGGGTAGCGGGTCGAGGTGAAGAGCATGCGGTCGAGGCGGATGCGACCGGTCGCGTGGTCCACCTCGTACTTGTTGCGCTGCCCCTTGGGGATCTCGATCGTGACGTCGAACTCCACTGCTTCCTCCAGTCGTACCGGCACCGCGGCGCTCGGGCGGTGGCTGGTGTCGGATGATCGACGGACGACGCCGTCGTGCGGGAACTAGTGTGACACGGGACGTCCGCCCACAAGAGTCCGTACGGCCCTGGGCGGGCGACGCCGTGAGTGATAATGCGCACGTGCCCGCGGGCCCGGGGGGCGGGTCGGGCGACCGGCGACCGGTCGGGACGGGCACGAGGACGACGCGCCCCGGCGGCCGGGGCGGACCGAGGGAGAGGTATGGGCTGGGCGACGCGCACGGGCGTGGCCGTCGGCGTGGTGCTCGCGCTCGCGGGCGGGTACGCCGTGGCGGACGCGTACGACGTCGTCCCCGGCGTGCTGACGCTCGAGCCGCCCGTCCCGGAGCCGCCGCCGTTCCCGCAGGCGCCGGGCGCGGCCGCCGCCCCGCCGCTCGAGGTGGAGCTGCCGGCGCTCGACGACGCGGCGCCCGTCCCCGCGACCGGCGCGGTGCAGGCGCTCGTGGACGGGCTCGTCGCGGACACGCGGCTCGGCCCGCGCGTGGGCGTCCTCGTGACCGACGCGGTGACGGGCGACGTGCTGGGCGCCGCCGGCGAGAGCGTGGGGCACGTCCCGGCGTCGACCCTCAAGACGTTCACCGCCGCGGCGGCGCTCACCTCGCCGGGAGCAGCGCACACCACGCTGCCCACCCGGGCCGTCCTCGAGGGGCAGGAGACGGTGTACCTCGTGGGCGGGGGCGACATGATGCTCGCGGCGGGTGCCGGGGACCCGACGGCGGTCAACGGCCGGGCCGGGCTCGGCGACCTGGCCGCGCAGGTCGCGGGCGAGCTGCGGCTGACGGGACGCACGACGATCTCGCTGCGCCTCGACGACACGCTGTTCACCGGGCCCGCGGTCGCGCCGACCGTCGACCCGGCCAGCGTGCGCAACGGCTACGTCGCGCCCGTCGCGGCGCTCGCGGTGAACATCGCGCGCCTCACCGACGAGGAGTACGCGCCGCGCGCGGAGGACCCGGCCCTCGCCGCGGCCGACGCGTTCGTGGCCGCGCTCGCGCAGGAGGGCGTCACCGTCTCCGGGGACGTCGTGCGAGCGCCGGCGCCGAGCGAGGGTCGCACGGTGGGCGAGGTGGAGTCCGCCCCGCTCGGCGACGTCGTCGCGTACCTGCTCCAGCACTCGGACAACACGATCACCGAGGTCGTCGGCCGGGTCGTCGCGCTCGACGCGGGCCTGCCCGGCTCGGGTGCCGGCGCGACCCAGGCCGTGCGGGCGGCGGTCGAGGGCCTCGGCGTCGACCTCACGGGCGCGACGCTCGCGGACCTGTCCGGGCTCGGCGACGGCTCCGTCGTCACGCCCGCGCAGCTCGACGAGGTCGTGGGCCTCCTGGCCGACCCCGCGCACCCGCGGCTGCGGCCCGGCGCGGTGGGCCTGCCCGTCGCGGGGCTGTCCGGGACGCTCGACGAGCGCTACCTCGCCAACGCGGGCCGCGGCGTCGTGCGCGCGAAGACCGGCAGCCTGCCGAACGTCACGTCGCTCGCCGGGACGGTCGTCACCGCGGACGACCGCCTCCTCGTGTTCTCCCTCATGGTCGACGCCGTCCCCGACGGCGGCACCTACGGCGCGCGCCTGATCCTCGACGACTTCGTCGCGTCGCTCGCGGAGTGCGGCTGCAGCGCCTGACGGGCCGCGCCACGTCTGGGGGAGGGCTCCCGGTTCAGGGGCCGTGCGTCGCGTCCGCCAGCCAGTCCTCGACCTCGAGGCCGGGCACGCGGGAGAACTCGCGGACGTTGTTGGTCACCAGCACGAGCCCGAGCGACCGGGCGTGCCCGGCGAGGAGCGCGTCGTACGGGCCGACAGGGGTGCCGCGGGCCGCGAGGACGGCGCGGACCCTGCCGGCGTGCATCGCCGCCAGGCTGTCGAAGGGCAGCACGTCGACGAGCGACAGCAGCTCGTCGACCGCCTGCCGGTTGCGGGCCGGGTCCTGCGAGCGCTCCACGCCGTACTCCAGCTCCATCTCGCTCACGGTCGAGACGGCGACGCGCCCCTCTGCCTCGCGCAGCCTCGGACGCGCGGCCGCGCCGTGCCCGCGGAGGAGGGCGACGAGCACGTTCGTGTCGAGCAGGTAGAGGGTGCTCACAGGGCCTCGCGCTCGTCCGCGGTGCCCTGGTCGCGGTCGGCGAGGAAGCCGGGACCGACGCGCAGGCCGTGCTCGAACCACTCGTCCCACCCGGAGCCGGCCGGGGTGATGACCCGTGACCGGCCGATGGCCCGGACGTCCACCTCCCGGACGTCGTCGGGCAGCGCGACCGCCTTGGGCAGCCGGACCGCCTGCGTCCTGTTGCTGCGGAACACCGTCGTGCGCACCATGCCGACCTCCCGTTGTATATCCCGAGAGTATATCCTCCGGGCGTCCTCGAACCCGTCGGCCGGGCGAGCGGGTTACCGTGGGCCGGTGACTCTCGTCGAGCAGGACGGCCGACCCCACGGCCCGTCGCGCGGCGACCGGTCGGTCGTCGACTGGTCCGCCGCCGCGCAGATCGCCGGGCGCCTCGCGCGCCCGGGGCCCCAGGCGTCGCGCGCCGAGCTGGCTGACCTCGTCGAGGGGCTGCGCACCGCGGCGGGGGAGGCCGTCCCGCACGTGCTCGACGTGACCCGCATGACGCCCGTCGCGGGGACCCCGGAGACGCTGGGCACGGTGCACGTCGTGGACCGGCCCCGCTGGGCGCGCGCCAACACCGAGATCATGGCGTCGCTCACCACGGGCGTCACCGAGGCGCTCGTGGGGGAGAGCGGGCGCGTGCCGCAGGCGACCGCCCTCGTCGGCGCGGCGCAGGTCGGCTCGGTTCTCGCGGTCCTCTCGAGCCGCGTCCTCGGCCAGTTCGACCCGTACAGCGGGCAGGCCGCGGCAGGGGCGGGCCCCGGCCGGCTCGTGCTCGTCGCGCCCAACGTGCTCCAGGTCGAGCGCGCGCTCGACCTGCGGCCCGCCGACTTCCGCCTCTGGGTGTGCCTGCACGAGCAGACGCACGCCCTCCAGTTCGCCGCCGCGCCGTGGCTCGCGGACCACCTGCGCACGCGCGCCGGTGACCTGCTGACCGAGCTCTCCGCGTCGTCGCGGCGCCTCGCCGAGGCCCGCCTGCGCGACAAGCTCGTCGCGGTGGGGCGCGCCGTCCTGCACGCGGTCCGCGGCGAGGGCACGACCCTCCTCGACGGCCTCCTCACGCCCGAGGAGCAGGACCGGCTCGCCGACGTCACGGCCGTCATGGCGCTCCTGGAAGGCCACGCGGACGTCGCGATGGACGCCGTCGGGCCCCGCACCGTGCGCACGGTGCGCAGCATCCGGCGCAAGTTCGACGCGCGACGCGACGGCGAGGGCAGCTCCGGCCTCGACGTCGTGCTGCGGCGCCTGCTCGGCATGGACGCCAAGATCGCCCAGTACCGCGACGGGGCGGCGTTCGTCCGCGCCGTCGAGAAGGACGTCGGGCGCGACGGCTTCAACGCCGTGTGGGCCTCCCCGGAAAACCTGCCCACGGCCCGCGAGATCGCCGACGCGCGCGCCTGGGTGCGCCGCGTGCACGGCTGAGCCGTGGGCGGGCCGGCGCCGGTCGTCGCCGCCGCGCGCCACGCGGTGCGTGGCGCGCTCGCGGACCTTCCCGCAGGGGCGACGGTGCTCGTCGCCTGCTCCGGCGGCGCGGACTCGACGGCGCTCGCGGCCGCCACGGCGTTCGTGGCGCCGCGCCTCGGGCTGCGGGCGGGCGCCGTCGTCGTGGACCACGGGCTCCAGGGCGGCAGCGCCGCCGTCGCGGCGGCCGCCGCCGAGCGCTGCCGCGACCTGGGGCTCGACCCGGTGGAGGTGCGCCGCGTCGTCGTCCCGACGGCGGGCGACGGCCCGGAGGCCCACGCCCGGACGGCCCGGTACGCCGCGCTCGACGACGTCGCGGCGGCCCATGGTGCCGGCGCGGTGCTCCTGGGCCACACGCTCGACGACCAGGCCGAGACGGTGCTGCTCGGCCTCGCCCGCGGGGCGGGTGCGCGCTCGCTCGCGGGCATGGCGCCGCGGCGCGGGGCGTACCGACGCCCGTTCCTCGCCCTGCGGCGCACGCAGACCGAGGCGGTGTGCCGCACGCTCGGGCTCGACTGGTGGGACGACCCCACGAACACGGGCCCGCCGCTGCGCTCGCAGGTCCGCGGACGGGTCGTGCCGGCGCTCGTCGACGTCCTCGGCCCGGGCGCGGTGCCCGCGCTCGCGCGCAGCGCCGACCTCTTGCGCGACGACGCCGACCTCCTCGACGCGCTCGCGGCCGACCTCCTCGCGGCGGCGCTCGTCCCACCCGGCGCGGACCCCGCCCCCGGCGCGGACCCCGGCCTCGACGGGGACTCCCACCTCGGCGGGGGAGCGGCGCCCCGCCCGACGGTCGTGCTCGACGTCGAGCCGCTCGCCGCCGCGCACCCGGCCCTGCGGCGTCGTGCCCTGCGTTCGGCGGCGCTGCGGGCGGGGTGCCCGGGGAGCGACCTGTTCGCCGTCCACGTCGACGCGCTCGACGCGCTCGTCACCGCGTGGCGCGGCCAGGGCCCGGTGCACCTCCCGGGCGACCGCAGGGCGTCGCGCGCGTGTGGCAGGCTTTCCCTGGGCCCGGGACCAACGCGCCGGGCCGGCACCTCCCCCCTCCCCCCAGCTCAGGAGTGACCCCCGTGGAAGCATCGGACGTCGCAGGCGACCTCGAGAACATCCTGCTCACCGAGGACCAGCTCGGTGCGCGGCTCGACGAGATCGCCGCGCAGATCGACCGTGACTACGCGGGCAAGGACCTCCTGCTCGTCGGCGTGCTCAAGGGCGCCGTCATGGTCATGGCGGACCTGGCGCGCCGCCTGCACAGCCACGTCGAGATGGACTGGATGGCGGTGTCGTCGTACGGCTCGGGCACCAAGTCGTCGGGCGTCGTGCGCATCCTCAAGGACCTCGACGCCGACCTCACCGGCCGCAACGTGCTCATCGTCGAGGACATCATCGACTCGGGCCTCACGCTCTCGTGGCTGCTGTCGAACCTCCGCTCGCGCGGGCCGGCGTCGGTCGAGATCGCGGCGATGCTGCGCAAGCCCGACGCCGCGAAGACGGAGGTCGACGTGCGCTACGTCGGCTTCGACATCCCCAACGAGTTCGTCGTGGGCTACGGCCTCGACTACGCGGAGAAGTACCGCAACCTGCCGTTCGTCGGGACGCTCGCGCCGCACGTCTACTCGAGCTGAGCCGGGCGGCGGCGGGCCACGAGCCCGCCCCGACCGCCCGGGGAGCTGCTCAGGAAGTACGGACCACGCCCTGGGCGAACAGAGGGAAGATGCCCAGCAGGCGCCAAGGTCCAGAGTGTAGTTTCGAGCCCGAACACTTGCGCGAGCGGAGGGATCCGGGGCGCACGCCCCGTCGCCGATGAACATCAAGAAGATTCTCAGTGGGCCGATCGTCTGGATCGTCCTGGGCCTCGTGATCCTGTGGATCGCGTTCGCGACGTTGTCGCGCCCCACGGTCCAGCGCATCGACACGTCCGCAGGCCTCGAGCTGCTCTCGGGCGACACGGTGGAGCAGGCGCTCATCGTGGACGGCGACCAGCGCGTGCGTCTCACGCTGTCCGAGGACTACGTGGTCGACGAGGGCACGGACACCGAGGAGAACAAGGGCAAGAACGTCGAGTTCTACTACGTCCAGCCGCAGGGCGAGGCGGTCGTCGACGCCGTCGTCGCCGCGGAGCCGAAGGACGGGTACAACTCCGAGGTCGCGCAGCCTTCGTTCTGGTCCTCGCTGCTCGGGCTGCTCATCCCGTTCCTCATCATCGGCGTGCTGTTCTGGTTCCTGCTGTCGCGCATGCAGGGCGGCGGCTCGCGCGTCATGGGCTTCGGCAAGTCGCGCGCCAAGCTCGTCTCGAAGGACACCCCGCAGGTGACGTTCGCGGACGTCGCGGGCGCCGACGAGGCGGTCGAGGAGCTCCACGAGATCAAGGAGTTCCTCTCCGACTCGGAGAAGTTCCAGGCCGTCGGCGCCAAGATCCCCAAGGGCGTCCTGCTCTACGGTCCTCCCGGCACGGGCAAGACGCTGCTCGCGCGCGCCGTCGCCGGCGAGGCGGGCGTGCCGTTCTACTCGATCTCCGGCTCGGACTTCGTCGAGATGTTCGTCGGCGTCGGCGCGAGCCGCGTCCGCGACCTGTTCAACCAGGCAAAGGAGAACTCGCCCGCGATCATCTTCGTCGACGAGATCGACGCCGTCGGCCGCCACCGTGGCGCCGGCATGGGCGGCGGCCACGACGAGCGCGAGCAGACGCTCAACCAGCTCCTCGTGGAGATGGACGGCTTCGACGTCAAGACGAACGTCATCCTCATCGCCGCGACCAACCGCCCCGACATCCTCGACCCGGCGCTCCTGCGCCCGGGCCGCTTCGACCGCCAGATCGCGGTCGAGGCCCCCGACCTCAAGGGTCGCGAGGCCATCCTGCGGGTGCACGCGGCGGGCAAGCCGATCGTCCCCGAGATCGACCTGGCGGCCGTCGCGCGCCGCACGCCCGGCTTCACCGGTGCCGACCTCGCGAACGTGCTCAACGAGGCGGCGCTCCTCACCGCCCGCAGCGGGGCGCAGCTCATCGACGACAGGGCGCTCGACGAGGCGATCGACCGCGTGATCGCCGGTCCGCAGAAGCGCACGCGCGTCATGAACGTCAAGGAGCAGAAGATCACCGCCTACCACGAGGGCGGCCACGCCCTCGTCGCGGCGGCCATGCGGTACACGGACCCTGTCACGAAGGTGACGATCCTGCCGCGCGGCCGGGCGCTCGGGTACACGATGGTCATGCCGACCGAGGACAAGTACTCCACGACGCGCAACGAGCTGCTCGACCAGCTCGCGTACGCGATGGGCGGCCGCGTCGCCGAGGAGCTCGTGTTCCACGACCCGACGACGGGCGCCTCGAACGACATCGAGAAGGCCACCGCCATCGCGCGCAAGATGGTCACCGAGTACGGCATGAGCGAGCGCGTCGGCGCGATCAAGCTCGGCTCCGGCTCGGGCGAGCCGTTCCTCGGCCGCGACATGGGCCACCAGCGCGACTACTCGGAGTCGGTCGCGGGCACGGTGGACCACGAGGTCCGCAAGCTCGTCGAGGCCGCGCACGACGAGGCGTGGGAGGTGCTCACGCAGTACCGCGACGTGCTCGACGCCCTCGTGCTCGAGCTCCTCGAGAAGGAGACGCTGAACCAGGCCGAGCTCGCGCGCGTGTTCTCCCCCGTCGAGAAGCGCGCCCCGCGCGACGTCTGGCTCTCGAGCGAGCAGCGGGCCGTCTCCCAGCGCGGGCCCGTGCTCACCGACGCCGAGAAGGCGGCACAGAACGGCGCGCCCGTGATCCCGCAGGACGAGGCCGCGGCCGCGAACGACGAGCTCCCCCCGGAGCGGATCGGCGAGGTGCCCGCGGACAGCCCGCTGGACCGCGCGCTCGGCCGCGACACGACCACGGACGTCACGGACGTGCGCGAGCCGGGGCAGGACTGATGGGCACCCCCACGGACGCCTCGGCGGGCACGGGAGCGATCACGCCGGCCCGGTCGGCGGAGGGCCTGCGCGCCCCCGCGGACGTCCCGCCGTACGACCAGGACCGCGCGGAGGCCGCCGTCCGCGAGCTGCTGCTCGCCGTCGGCGAGGACCCGGACCGCGAGGGGCTGCGCGAGACGCCGGCCCGCGTGGCGCGCGCGTACCGCGAGATCTTCGCGGGCCTGCGCCAGGAGGCCGCGGACGTCCTGACGACGACCTTCGACCTCGGCCACGAGGAGATGGTGCTCGTCAAGGACATCGAGGTGTACTCGACGTGCGAGCACCACCTCGTGCCCTTCCACGGCGTCGCGCACGTCGGGTACATCCCCAACGTGGACGGCCGCATCACGGGCCTGTCGAAGCTCGCGCGCCTCGTCGAGGTGTACGCGCGCCGCCCGCAGGTGCAGGAGCGGCTCACGTCGCAGGTCGCGGACGCGCTCGTGGAGCACCTCAAGCCGCGCGGCGCGATCGTCGTCGTCGAGTGCGAGCACCTGTGCATGTCGATGCGCGGCGTGCGCAAGCCCGGCGCGCGCACCGTCACGTCGGCGGTGCGCGGCCAGATGCGAGACGGCGCGACGCGGGCCGAGGCGATGAGCCTCATCCTGGGGCGCTAGGCCCGTGGACCGGTTCGTGGTCGCGGGGCTCGAGGAGCTCGCGGACGTCGGACGCACGCTCGTCATGGGCGTCGTCAACGTCACGCCCGACTCGTTCTCCGACGGCGGCGAGTGGTTCGAGCCGGACGCCGCGATCGCCCACGGGCGCGAGCTGCTGGGCGAGGGCGCGGACATCCTCGACGTCGGCGGGGAGTCGACCCGCCCCGGGGCGGGCCGGGTGCCCGTCGAGGCGGAGCTCGCGCGCGTGCTCCCCGTGATCTCCGCGCTCGCGGCCGAGGGGGCGGTCGTCAGCGTCGACACGACGCGCGCGGTCGTCGCGGAGCGCGCGGTCGCGGCGGGCGCCCGGCTCGTCAACGACGTCTCCGGCGGTCTCGCCGACCCGGCGATGGCCGACGTCGTCGCGCGCACGGGCGTCGCCTACGTCTGCATGCACTGGCGCGGGCACGCTGACGTCATGGACGACCTCGAGGACTACGACGACGTCGTCACGGACGTGCGCGACGAGCTGGCCGCGCGCGTGGACGTGCTCCTCGCGGCGGGCGTGCGGCGCGAGCAGGTCGTGCTCGACCCGGGTCTCGGTTTCTCGAAGGCCGGGTCGTCGAACTGGCCGCTGCTCGCGCGCCTGCGCGAGCTCGAGGCGCTGGGCCTGCCCGTCCTCGTGGGCGCGTCCCGCAAGCGGTTCCTCGGGCACCTCCTCGCGCGCTCCGACGGGCGGCCCGTCCCGCCGCTCCTGCGCGACGACGCGACCGCCGCGGTCACGACCCTCGCCGCGGCGTCGGGCGCGTGGTGCGTGCGGGTCCACGCGGTCCGGGCGTCCGCCGACGCCGTGCGGGTCGCCGCCGCCTGGGGCCGGGCCCGCGACGAGGTCGTGGGTCCCGGGGACGGCGCCGCGGCGGAGCCGACGGACCGACCGAGGGCCGGGAGCGACTCGACGGCGCGGCCCACGACCTAGCAGGATGGGCGAGGGGCCCCGCGGCGCGGGGCGGCCCGGCGCAGCACGACACACGCAACGAGACACGGTGACGACGACCCGCCCCCGTGGGCGACGACGCAGCACCGGACGGGAGCACGACGTGACCACAGCGTTCGCAGGAGCGGTCCTCGACGCGGACGGACGGCCGTTCGACCGGATCCGCCTCACGGGCCTGAGCGCGACGGGCCACCACGGCGTCTTCGAGCACGAGAAGGCGCAGGGCCAGCTCTTCCGGGCCGACGTCGTGCTCCACCTCGACACGCGCGCTGCCGCGAGCGGCGACGACCTGTCCCGGACGGTCAGCTACGCGGGCGTCGCCGAGGACGTCGTCGCGGTCCTCGCCGGATCGCCCGCCGACCTCGTCGAGACCGTCGCCGAGCGCATCGCCGCGACGATCCTCACGCACGACGACGTCGTCGCGGTCGACGTCGCGGTGCACAAGCCGCAGGCGCCGATCACGGTCCCGTTCGAGGACGTCGAGGTCGTCATCCGTCGCGACCGCGTGGTCGTCCCCGTCGTCGCGCCGCTGGCGCGCCGCGGGGAGCAGGGGTCGCGCGACGCGCAGCCCGTCGGGCCGATCCCGGTCGGATCGGTCGCCCCCGCGCTCATCCACGGCGTCGGCGACGTCCCCGCGCCCGACGACCGGACCCCGCTCGCCCCCGCGCCCGAGGTCATGCCGCCCAGCATCCTCCCGGGCTCGGCCGGTGCCCCGGGCGAGGACGCGCGGACCTCGGCCGAGCCCGGTGCGACGGCGGCCGGGTCCCCGGAGGACGCGCTCGACGCGACCCGCGAGGCGCCCGCCGTCCGGGACGACGCCGTCCCCGGCGACGCCCGTCCCGAGCAGCAGACCCACGTGGAGGCACCGTACGGCGAGGCGCCGTACGGGGAGGCGCCGTACGCGGAGCCCGCGCACGACGACGTCGACGAGCCGGCGCACGACGACGCGGCACCGCACCCGCAGCAGGCGGCGTCGTACGACGAGCTCGTCGCGGGGTCGGTGGCCGCGGCCGGCCCCGCCGAGCACGTGCTGCACCACGACGCGCCGCCGGTCGCGCCCGGCGCGCCGTCGGGCGAGCAGCAGACCGTCCCCGGCGACGCCGCGCCCGTCGAGCGCGCCGCTCCCGAGGCCGAGCCCCTGCCGTACGGCGCCGCGGCCGAGCCCGCCCCGGCGCGCGACGAGGCCCACGGCGGGGCGCACGACGCCGCGGAGGTGGCCGCGCCCGTCGAGCACGATCGGATGGACGACGTGCCCGCCGGGTTCGTCGAGGTCGTGCTCGCGCTGGGCGCGAACCTGGGCGACGCCCAGCAGACGCTGCGCGACGCGATCACGGACCTCGACCGGATCTCCGGTCTCGAGATCACGGAGGTCTCGCCGCTGGCCCGGACGGAGGCCGTGGGCGGCCCCGACCAGCCGGACTACCTCAACACCGTCCTCCTCGCGCGCACGCGCCTGTCGGCGCGCGACCTGCTGCACGCGTGCCAGGCGGTCGAGCAGGCGCACGGCCGGGTGCGCGACGAGCGCTGGGGTCCCCGCACGCTCGACGTCGACCTCATCGTCTACGGCACGCTGACGGCCGTCGCCGACGACCTGGAGCTGCCGCACCCCCGCGCGCACGAGCGGGCGTTCGTGCTCGAGCCGTGGTCGCAGATCGACCCGGACGCGGTGCTCCCGGGCCTCGGGGGCGGTCCGGTCGCGGCCCTCGCCGCGACCGCGCCCGACCGCGGCGGCATCCGGTGGCTCGCGCTCGACTGGCTGACGGACCCTGCTCCGGACCCGACGGGCGCCGTGCCCGTCGCCACGGGCAGCACGGACGCCGCGCCGCCGCCCGCGCCCGTCGACGTGCCCGACCCCTACCAGCAGGCGCACACCGGTCCCGTCGCCCCGTACGACGGTCCCGTGACGCCCGGCGGCGACGTGCCTGCCCCCGACGGCGCGCCGGCACCGCAGCACCCGGCACCGCAGCAGTCGGCACCGCAGCAGCCCGTGCCGCCGCACGAGGCGCACCCGGCGCCGCAGCAGCCGCTCGCGCAGGAGCCCCTCGCACAGCAGCCCGCGGCCCCGCAGCAGCCCGCGCCGCAGCAGCCGCCGCACGTCCGGCAGGCGGAGCCGCCGCAGCCGCCCGCACCGGAGCCCGCGCCCCCGGCCGCGCCGCCGCAGGCCGCGGTCGTGCCGCAGCCGGCCGGTCTCCCGCAGACCGTGACGCCGAGCGAGGCGCTCCCGGCACGGCCGGTCTTCGCGCCCGTCTCCGAGGGCGTCGCGCCCGAGGGGGCGGCCCCGCCGATCGTCCCCGACGGCTCGTTCGACCCGCGCGAGGACGCAGGCGTCCCCGTCGCCCCGTTCCCCGGGCCGTCGAACCGGCCGCCGTCGCACCCCGTGCCGTCGTCGCCCGACGCCGGGCACGCCCCGGACGCCGGGCCCGCCCCGGCTCAGGACGCGGCGCGCTTCCCCGAGCACGGCGCACCCGCGCACCCGGTCTTCCCGCCGGTCCACGCGCCCGAGCCCGTGCCGGCCGCGCCGCAGCAGCCGTCCGCGCAGCCCGCGCACCCGCAGCCGCCCGCGGACGCCGCGTCGTCCGGTGACGACATCATCCGGTCGGTGCCGTTCGCGCCGGTCTCGAGCGGCGGACCGGCGTCCGCCCCCGGCCCGCTCGCGGACGCGGGGCTCCCGGCGAACGACCCGTGGCCGCCGTTCGGGCCGGTGTCCGGCGACGGTCGCGACGACGAGCGCTGATGCGGCGCACCTCCGTCCGCACCCTGCTGCTCGTGGCGGTCGCGACCGCCGTCGGCGGGTGGTTCGTCGTGCGCCTGCTCCAGAGCCGCGGCACGCTCCTGCCGGCGGTGCCGTGGATCGTGGACGTCACCGTCCTCGCGCTCGCGGCAGCGGTGTTCTGGGCGGGTTGGACCGTGCGCGCGTACCAGCAGGGCAAGCGTCCGTCGCTCGACGCGATCCGCGCGGCGCGCACGTTCGTCCTCGCGAAGGCGGCGGCGCTCACGGGCGCGCTCCTGACGGGCTGGTACGGCGCGCAGGTGCTCGCCGCCCTGCCCGACCTCTCGATCGACGCGTTCCGCGACCGGGCCCTCGCGGCCGGGTTGGCCGCCGCGTGCGCGGTGGTGCTGGCCGTCGTCGGGCTCGTGGCCGAGCGGTTCTGCCAGCTCCCGCCCGACGACCGCGGCGAGGGCCGGGAGGGCCGCGAGGGCTCGGTGACGCGCGAGGACCCGGAGACTCCGGGCGCGGGCACGCCCGCCTGAGACGCGCCCTCCGCCCCGGCCTGCGCACGACCCGGTCCGCACCGGGACGGGATGGGAGAATCGACGCATGA
This sequence comes from Cellulosimicrobium sp. SL-1, assembly GCF_011033075.1. NCBI lineage: Bacteria > Bacillati > Actinomycetota > Actinomycetes > Micrococcales > Promicromonosporaceae > Cellulosimicrobium > Cellulosimicrobium sp. SL-1. Next base: position 19,692 of record NZ_JAACJC010000008.1, read on the forward strand.
CCGACCCTGCACGGGACCAGGACCCCCGCGGCACCGGCCCCTTCGACCCGCCCGGCATCGAGTGGACGCGCGTGTCGCCGCGGCTCGTCACGGCGCGCCTGCTGTCCGTGGGCATCACGCTCGCGGTCCCGGCCGTCGCCGTGGTCGTGCTCGCGATCCTCTTCCCGCACTGGTGGCAGTGGCTCGTGCTCGGCGTGCTCGCGCTCCTGGGCCTGTGGGCGGCCGTCCTCGTGCCGCGCCAGGTCCGCGCGATCGGCTACGCGGAGCGTGACGACGACCTCCTGATCCGCCACGGCATCATGTTCCGCACGCTCGTCGTCGTGCCCTACGGCCGCATGCAGTACGTCGACGTCCAGGCCGGGCCGCTCGCGCGCAAGCTCGGCATCGCCCAGGTCCAGCTCCACACGGCGTCCGCGTCGACCGACGCGACGATCGACGGTCTCGAGCCCGCCGAGGCGGAGCGTCTGCGCGACCGGCTCGCGTCGCGCGGCGAGGCGAGGTTGGCGGGCCTGTGAACGACGCACCGGCCACCGACGACCTCGTGTGGCACCGGGTGCACCCGGTCACCCCGCTCGTGCGGGGCTGGACCGTCATCGCGGTGCTCCTGGTCGTCGTCGGCCAGCAGACGCTCAACGGGCTGCCCGAGGGGGAGAACCTCCTCGAGGGCGACCGCTGGTGGATGATCCTCCTCGGCATCCTCGTGGTGGGCCTCGTGGGGCTCGGCTACTCGGCGGTCGCGTGGCGCATGACGAGCTACGCGGTCGACGACGAGTCGGTGCACCTGCGCACCGGCGTGCTGTTCCGGCAGCAGCGCAAGGCGCGGCTCGACCGGCTCCAGGCGGTCGACGTCGTGCAGCCGCTCCTCGCCCGGTTCTTCGGGCTCGCGGAGCTCAAGCTCGAGGTCGCCGGGGGAGCGGACTCGGGCGTGAAGCTCGGCTTCCTCAAGGAGGCGGAGGCGAACCGGCTGCGCAACGACCTCCTCGCGCGCGCCGCGGGCCTGCGGGTCGCGCGCGAGCGCCCGGCCGCCGCGACGGCGCCCGGCGTCCCCGGTGCGCCCGCAGTCCCGGGTGCGCCCGGCGCCGTCGGCACGCCGGCCGGAGAGGTCACGGTCCCCGCGACGGACGCGCCGTCGTTCGTCGCCGAGGCGCCCGAGCAGCCGGTGACCGCCGTCGGGCCGGGGCGGCTCGTCGCCTCGCTCGTGCGGTCGGGCGCGACGGTCGGTCTCGTCCTCGGTGTGCTCGGCATCGCGGGCGTCGTCGTCGGCACGCGCGAGATCGGGATCCTGTTCAGCGCGCTGCCCGCCGTGCTCGGCTTCGGCGGGTTCCTGTTCTCCCGGTTCACGGGGGAGTTCGGCTTCCGGTCCGCCATCTCGCCCGACGGCATCCGCCTGCGCCACGGCCTGCTGGAGACCCGCTCGCAGACGATCCCGCCCGGCCGCGTCCAGGCCGTGCGGCTGCGGCAGGGACCGTTCTGGCGCGGTCCTGACTGGTGGCGCGTCGACGTCAACGTCGCGGGCTACGGCGTCAGCACCGACGGGACGGACAGCACGAGCGTGCTCCTGCCCGTCGGCACGCGCGACGAGGCGCTCGCGGCCCTGTGGCTCGTGCTGCCGGACCTCGGCACGCCCGACCCCCGCAGCGTGCTCGACGAGGGCCTGTCCGGCCTCGACGCCGGGCAGCACTTCGTCGCGTCCCCGCGCCGCGCGCGCCTGCTGGACCTCGTCGCGTGGCGGCGGAACGGCTTCAGCGTCACCGACCGCGCGCTCCTGCTGCGCGGCGGGCGCGTCTTCCGCACCCTCGTCGTCGTGCCCCACGAGCGCACGCAGTCGCTCGGGCTCGAGCAGGGGCCGCTGCAGCGCCGGCTCGACGTCGCGTCGTTCACCGTGCACTCGACGCCCGGGCCGGTCTCGCCCCAGGTGCGGCACCTCGACGCGGGCGACGCCGCCCGCCTCCTCGACACCCAGGCCGAGCGCGCCCGCGAGGCCCGCGCGCACGCGGGGCCGGAGCTCTGGATGCGCCGCGACGACGTCCCGCTCGAGGAGAACGCGTGAGCGCCGCGGAGGGGGCTCGCCGTCCCGGGCGGCTCGGGGTCGGCGTCGTCGGGGCAGGCCGTGTCGGCGCGGTCCTCGGCAGCGCCCTGCGCGCCGTCGGCCACGCGGTCGTGGGCGCGAGCGGCGTGTCCGACGCGTCGCGCGACCGCATCGAGACGCTCCTCGCGGGGGTGCCCGTCCTCGAGGTCCCGCAGGTCGTGGAGCGCGCCGAGCTCGTGCTCCTCGCCGTGCCCGACGACGCGCTCCCGGCCCTGGTCCGCGGCCTCGCCGACACGGGGGCGTGGCAGCCCGGCCAGATCGTCGTGCACACGTCGGGCCGCTACGGCACGGCCGTCCTCGACCCGGCGCGCGCCGCCGGCGCCATCCCGCTCGCGCTGCACCCCGCCATGACGTTCACCGGCACGTCGCTCGACCTCGCGCGGCTGGAGGGCACGACGTTCGCCGTCACCGCGCCCGGCCCGGTCCTGCCGATCGGGCAGGCGCTCGTCGTCGAGCTCGGCGGGGAGCCGGTCGTCGTCGCGGAGGAGTCGCGCGGGCTCTACCACGCGGCCCTCGCGCACGGCGCGAACCACCTCGTCGTGCTCGTCGCGCAGGCCGCGCAGGCGCTCGAGGCCGCGGGCGTCGACCGGCCCGGGCGCGCGCTCGCGCCGCTCCTCGCGGCCGCCCTCGACGGCGCGACGCGGGGCGCCGACGCGGGTGCCGAGTCGGGGACGGGCGCGGGCGCCGGGGCGCTCCTCGGGCTCACCGGGCCGGTGGCGCGGGGCGACGTCGGCACGGTCCGCGAGCACCTCGCCGCCCTGGACGCGCTCGCCGCGACGAGCGACGCGGCGGACGTGCCGCCGTCGTACCGGGCGCTGAGCCGCGCCGCGACGCACCGCGCGCTCGCGGGCGGCCGGCTCGGCGAGCGCGCGGCCCGCGAGCTCCTCGACGCGCTCGACGCGCCCGCGCCCGACCCGCAGGACCGGCACGACCAGCAGGACCGGCCCGACCCGCAGGACCCGCACGACGAAGGACGAGCATGACGAGCACCCCCCGCCCGGACGCCGGGCCCCCCGCAGCCGGGACCCCGGCCGTCGTGACGACGCGCGCCGCGCTGCGCACCGCGCTCGACGCGTGGCGCGCCGAGCACCCGCACGGTCGCCGCGTCGTCGTCATGACCATGGGTGCGCTGCACGCCGGGCACCTCGAGCTCGTGCGCCGGGCGCGCGCGGAGGCGGGCCCCGACGGCCAGGTCGTCGTGACGGACTTCGTCAACCCGCTGCAGTTCGGCCCCGGCGAGGACTACGAGCGCTACCCGCGCGACGTCGCGGCCGACGTGGCGCTGCTCGCCGCGGCGGGCCCGGACGCGGTGGTCGACGTCGTGTTCGCGCCGCCCGTCGACGAGCTCTACCCCGACCTGGGCTCGGCCGACGGCCCGATCGTGCGGGTGACGTCGGGGCGCATCGGGACGGTGCTGGAGGGCGCGACGCGGCCGGGGCACTTCGACGGCGTGCTCACGGTCGTGCTCAAGCTGCTCCACCTCGTGCGCCCGGACGTCGCCGTGTTCGGGGCGAAGGACGCGCAGCAGCTGCTCGCCGTGCGCCGCATGGTCGCCGACCTCGACCTCGACGTGGAGGTCCTGGCGGTCGAGACCGTGCGCGAGGCGGACGGCCTCGCGCGGTCGTCGCGCAACGCGTACCTCTCCCCGGCCGAGCACGAGCACGCGCTCGCGCTGAGCCGCGCGCTGCGCGCCGGGCGGGACGCCGCGGCCGCGGGGGAGGGCGCGCCGTCCGTGCTCGCCGCCGCGCGGGGAATCCTGGAGGCCACCGACGGCGTTGACGTCGATTACGTGGTGCTCGTCGATCCCGCTACCGTGGAGGACCTGGCGCCCGGCGCCGTCGGCCCCGGGCTCCTCCTGGTGGCGGCACGCGTGGGCACCACGCGTCTCATCGACAACACGGCCGTCGAGATCGTGCCGCCCGCGACCCGGGCGGCGGACCCCGCGGGCCGTGCCCCCGCACCTGGAGGAACCGCGTGACCGCGCAGACCCCGCCGAGCCCGCCGCGACGTCCGGCGTCGCTGCAGCGACCCATGATGATCGGCAAGATCCACCGCGCGACGGTGACGCAGGCCGACCTGCACTACGTCGGCTCGATCACCGTGGACGCCGACCTGCTCGACGCCGCGGACCTCTACCCGGGCCAGCAGGTCGACGTCGTGGACGTCACCAACGGCGCGCGCCTGACGACCTACGTCATCCCGGGCGAGCGCGGTGCGGGCCAGATCTGCATCAACGGCGCCGCCGCGCACCTCGTGAGTCCGGGCGACGTCGTCATCCTCATCGCCTACGGCATGCTCGACGACGCCGACGCGCGCACCTACCTGCCGAACGTCGTCTTCGTGGACGAGCAGAACCGCATCGTCGAGCTCTCCGACGAGCCCGGGCTCGTGCCCGCGGGCCACGGCCTCGAGGCGAGCGGCCTGCCGTTCGCCCCGTTCCGCGGCGCGGTCGACGACAGCGGCGTGGCCTCCGCGGTGCGCCCCGCGTGACCCGGGCCGGCGGGGCGTCCGCGCCCCAGCTCGCCCGGTCCCTCGCCGCCCCCGCACCGGGGTGGACGACGACGGCGGACGTCGTGGTCGTCGGCTCGGGCATCGCCGGCCTCACCGCCGCGCTCGAGCTGCGCACGCGCGTGCCCCACGTCCTGCTCGTCACCAAGGGCGAGCTGTCGTCGGGGTCGACGGTCTGGGCGCAGGGCGGCATCGCGGCCGCGCTCGACCCCGAGGACTCGCCCGAGGCGCACCTCGCGGACACGCTCGTCGCAGGGGCCGGCGTGTGCGACCCGCCGGCCGTCGAGGTGCTCGTCACCGAGGGCCCCGCACGCGTGCGCGAGCTCGTCGCGCGCGGCGCGAACTTCGACCGGGCGGCCAACGGCGACATCGCCCTCACGCGCGAGGGCGGGCACCACGCCGACCGGATCGCGCACGCGGGCGGCGACGCCACGGGCGCGGAGATCTCGCGGGCGCTCGTCGCGCAGCTCGAGGCCGTGCGCCGCGACCCGGGCATCGAGGTCATCGAGAACGCGCTCGTGCTCGACGTGCTGACGACCGACGGCTCGGGCGACCGCGCTGCCCGCGCGTGCGGCGTGACCCTCCACGTGCGCGGCGAGGGCTCGCGCGACGGCGTCGGTGCGGTCCTCGCGCGCGCCGTCGTGCTCGCGACGGGGGGAGTGGGGCAGGTGTTCCGCTCGTCGACCAACCCGCCGCAGGCCACGGGCGACGGCATCGCCGCGGCGCTGCGCGCGGGCGCGACGCTCGGCGACCTCGAGTTCGTGCAGTTCCACCCCACGGTGCTGTGGCTCGGGCTCGGCGCCAAGGGGCAGCTCCCGCTCATCTCCGAGGCCGTGCGCGGCGAGGGCGCGATCCTCCTCGACACCGACGGCCACCGGTTCATGCCCGCGCAGCACCCCATGGCCGAGCTCGCGCCGCGCGACGTCGTCGCGCACGCGATCGTGCGGCAGATGGCCGCGACCGGCTCGGACCACGTGCTGCTCGACGCCCGGCACCTCGGCGCCGAGTTCCTGCGCGCGCGCTTCCCGACGATCACCCGACGGCTCGCCGAGAACGGGCTCGACTGGACCGAGGAGCCCGTCCCCGTGGCGCCCGCCCAGCACTACCACTCGGGCGGCGTCGTGACGGACCTGCACGGGCGCTCCACCGTCGACGGCCTCTACGCGATCGGCGAGGTCGCGTGCACGGGAGTGCACGGCGCGAACCGCCTCGCGTCGAACTCGCTGCTCGAGGGGCTCGTCTTCGCCCACCGGGCGGCGCGGCAGATCACGGAGCGCGTGGCCGCGGGCGAGCTCGAGTTGGGCGAGCCCGTCGACCGTCCGGGGCCGTCGGCCCTCGTGGCGGCGGCCGCGCGCTCGCGCATCCAGTCCATCGCGTCCGCGGGCCCGGGCGTCCTGCGCGACGGCGACGGGCTCGCGGCCGCCGCCGCCCGCCTCGCCGCGGTCCGCACCGACGCGCACGAGGCGAGCGACGTCGTCGCGCAGCCGCAGGCCGCGGAGTGGGAGACGACGAACGTGCACCAGGTCGCGACCGCGCTCACCGCCGCGGCGGCGCTGCGCACCGAGAGCCGCGGCGGCCACTTCCGCACCGACTTCCCGGCGAGCGACCCCGCGTGGGAGCGGCGCGTGCTCGTCTCGCTCGGCGCGGACGGGACCCTGCTCGTCCGCTGAGGCGCGACCTCGCGACCGCGGGCCTGCACGACCGCGGTCCTGCACGACCGCGGTCCTGCACGATCGCGGTCCTGCGCGACGGCGTGAGCGGGCGGCGGCCGGGAGCCGCCGGGCACCGGCGCGCTGCGGGCACACGAGCGGATAGCGTGGGGGACCGTGAGCAGCCCTGCCGAGCCCGTGCCCGCCCGTCCCGCCGACGGCGGAGCGCCGCCCGCCGTCCCGTCCCGCGTGGAGCCGGGCCTCGACCCGGCGTGGATCGCCGAGACCGTCGCGCGGGCGCTCGACGAGGACCTGGGCCCCGTGCCCGGGCGCGACGTGACCACCCAGGCGACCGTGCCGGCGTCGGCCACCGGGACCGCGCACCTCGTGGCGCGCGCGGACGGGGTCGTCGCGGGCCTCGTGGTGGTCGAGGAGGTGACGCGACAGGTCGCTCAGCGGTTCGGCCTCCCGCCCGTCGAGGTGACGTTCGCCGCGTCCGACGGCGAGGCCGTGGGCCGCGGCCGCGTCCTCGCCGCGCTGACCGGCCCCGTCCAGGTGCTGCTCACGGCGGAGCGCACGCTGCTCAACCTCGCGAGCCGCGCGTCGGGCGTCGCGACGGCGACGCGCGCGTGGGCGCGCGAGCTCGCCGGCACCGGCGCCCAGGTGCTCGACACGCGCAAGACGACCCCCGGGCTGCGCGCGCTGGAGAAGTACGCGGTCCGCGCGGGCGGCGGCACGAACAAGCGCATGGGCCTGTACGACGTCGCGATGGTCAAGGACAACCACGTCGTGGCCGCGGGGTCGGTGAGCGCCGCGATCGAGGCGATCCGCAGCGCGTTCCCCGACGTGCTCGTGCAGGTCGAGGCCGACACCACGGCGCAGGCGCTCGAGGCGCTGTCGGCGGGCGCCGACTTCCTGCTCCTGGACAACATGCCGACGTCGGTGCTCGCCGACACGGTCGCGGCCGTGCGGGCGCGCGAGGGGACGGACGGCGTCCCGGCGAAGGTGGAGCTCGAGGCGACGGGCAACCTCACGCTGGACCGCGCGCGCGAGGTCGCGGGCACGGGCGTCGACTACCTGTCCGTCGGCGCGCTCACCCACTCGGCCCCGATCCTCGACCTCGCGCTCGACCTCCTCCCCACCCTCCCGCCGAGGGAGAGCCCCGGTCCCGCGAGGTAGAACCCCGGTCCCGCGAGGTAGAGCCCTGGTCACGACCACGGCTCTACCCCGGCGGACCACGGCTCTATCTCGGGGACGCGGGAGCGTCGGTAGAATCCAGGGGTGACCTCCCCCGCCGGAACCCCCTCTCCTGCCGTGCCCGAGCCCGAGGACCACGTCGACGACGTGCCCGAGCAGATGCAGGTCCGCCGCGAGAAGCGCGAGCGGATCCTCGCGCGCGGCGACGAGCCCTACCCCGTCTCGGTGCCGCGCACGACCACGATCGCCGAGGTCCGTGCCGCGTACGCGCACCTGGAGACGGGCGAGGAGACGCAGGACGAGGTCGGCGTCGCCGGCCGCGTGGTGTTCCTGCGCAACACCGGCAAGCTGTGCTTCGCCACGCTGCAGGACGGCGAGGGGAACCGCCTGCAGGTCATGCTCAGCCAGGCCGTGGTCGGGGAGGAGTCGCTCGCGGCGTTCAAGTCCGACGTCGACCTCGGCGACCACCTGTTCGCGCACGGCCGCGTCATCAGCTCGCGCCGCGGGGAGCTGAGCGTGTTCGCGGACGCGTGGCAGATCGCCGCGAAGGCGCTGCGTCCCCTCCCGGTGCTCCACAAGGAGCTCTCGGAGGAGGCGCGCGTGCGCCAGCGCTACGTCGACCTCATCGCCCGCCCGGCTGCACGCGACACCGTGCGCCTGCGCGCCGCCGTCGTGCGCTCGATCCGCGAGAACTTCTGGGAGCGCGGTTTCGTCGAGGTCGAGACCCCGATGCTCCAGACGCGTCCGGAGGGTGCCGCCGCGCGCCAGTTCGAGACGCACATGAATGCGTTCGACATCGACCTGTTCCTGCGCATCGCGCCCGAGCTGTTCCTCAAGCGCGCGGCCGTCGGCGGCGTCGAGAAGGTGTTCGAGATCAACCGCAACTTCCGTAACGAGGGCGTGGACTCCACGCACTCGCCGGAATTCGCGATGCTCGAGGCGTACGAGGCCTACGGCGACTACGACACGATGGCCGTGCTCACCCAGAACCTCGTCCAGCGCGCCGCGCAGGACGCTCTCGGCACGACGCTCGTGACGCTCGCCGACGGCACGGAGTACGACCTCGGCGGGGAATGGACCCAGCTGAAGATGTACGACTCGCTCTCGGACGCGCTGGGGGAGCTCATCACCCCCGAGACGTCGGTCGAGACGCTGCGGGCGTTCGCGGACAAGCACGAGCTCTCCTTCGACCCGAAGAACGTCAATCACGGAAAGCTCGTCGAAGGCCTGTGGGAGCACCTCGTGGGAGACCACCTGGTGGCACCCACGTTCGTGCGGGACTTCCCGGTCGAGACCTCGCCGCTGACGCGCGACCACCGCACGGTGCGCGGGCAGGTCGAGAAGTGGGACCTCTACGTGCGCGGCGTCGAGCTCGCGACGGCGTACTCCGAGCTCGTGGACCCGGTGGTCCAGCGGCAGCGGTTCGAGGCGCAGGCCCTGCTCGCCGCGGCCGGCGACGAGGAGGCCATGCGCATCGACGAGGACTTCCTCACCGCGATGGAGTACGCGATGCCCCCGTCCGGCGGGATGGGCCTGGGCATCGACCGCCTGCTCATGGCGCTCACCGGTCTCGGCATCCGCGAGACCATCCTCTTCCCGCTCGTGAAGCCCGCGCAGTAGCGCGGCCGAGAACTAGGACCGACAGCATGGACATCTGGCCCACCCTCGCGGCGCTGATCCCGTCGATCGGCGTCGGCGTGCTCTTCTATGTCGCGATGCGCGCGATCGTGCGCGCGGACCGCAACGAGCGCGCCGCGCTGGCGCGCCTCGACGCGGAACAGGAATCCGCCGCGCGCGGGAATGCTGCTCCCGCGCACGACTCCTGATCTCCGCGGAAGGCCGTCGGGCGGCGTCCCGAAATGATGGACCGCCGTCCAAGAATTGCCCGTCAGGTACGGCGCGCACGTTCCGTCGGCGCGGCGTGTTCAATTGACCCTCGCCATTCGCGGTGGCATCCTGACGACGACAGCAATTCCTGTGAAGCGTGAGGAAACCACAGTGGCCCAGAAAGTCCAGGTAATTCTCGTCGACGATCTCGACGGGGGTGCGGCCGACGAGACCGTCACGTTCGCACTCGACGGCGTCTCCTACGAGATCGACCTCAGCACGAAGAATGCCCAAGAGCTGCGCGACGCCTTTGCCTCGTGGGTCGGCAACGCGCGCAAGGTCTCGTCCCGCACGAGCTCGGCCCGGCCGGCCCGCCGCAGCGGCGGCGGTCGTTCGTCCGGCTCGGCCCGTGCGACCGAGGTCCGCGAGTGGGCCCGTGCCAACGGCTACACGGTCAACGACCGCGGGCGCATCTCCCAGGAGATCCAGACCGCGTACGACGCCGCGCACTGACGCGTCGTCTCACCGAGCACCGGGGCGCTCGTGCCGAGCCGCCCGCGCGGAGAACTAGGCTCGGGGCATGACCTCCGCGACCCGCGCCCTCTGGATCGGCACCTACCCGCACCCGAGCGGCACGGAGGGCGTGTGGCGCGTCGAGCTCGACGTCGACCCGGCTGCGGGCACCGGCTCCTTCGGGGGCGGCACGCTCGCCGCCGCGTCGGGGTCGCCGTCGTTCCTGGCGCTCGACGGCGACACGCTCTACGCGGTGGGGGAGACGGAGACCGGCTCGGTCGCGGCGTTCGCCGTCGGGCCCGACGGCGCCCTCACCCCCCGGGGTGGCCCGGTCGCCACGGGCGGCTCGTACCCGTGCCACGTCGCCGTGAGCGGTGACGTGCTCGTCGCCAACTACGGCGACGGCGTCCTCACGGTCGTGCCGACGACGGACGACGGCGCGTTCGAGGCGACCGCGCCCGACGTCGGCCCGCGCCGGCAGGGGCACGCGGGGACCGGCCCGGTCGCCGACCGCCAGGAGGGGCCGCACGCGCACTTCGTCGCGCCCCTCGCGCACCTCGGCGCGGCGGACGACGGCAGCGGCGCGGTGCTCGTCGTCGACCTCGGCACCGACGAGCTGCGCCGGCACGACCCGGCCGCGCCCGACGGCTCGACGGCCCGCGTCGTCGCGACCTTCCCGCCCGGCACGGGCCCGCGCCACCTCGCGGCGCTGCCGTCGGGGCACCTCGTCGTCGTCGGCGAGCTGGACCCGGCGCTGTTCCTGCTCTCCCCGGTGGACGGGCCGGACGGCGTGCGCACCTACGACGTCGTCGCGCGCTACGACGTCACGCACGCCGCCGCTCCCGCCGGCGGCGGGAACTACCCCTCGCACGTCGCGGTCACCGCCGACGGCACGCGCGTCCTCGCCGCGGTGCGCGGCGCCGACGTGCTCGCGGTGCACGCGGTCGAGCTGGGGCCGGACGGCGGCGTGCCCACGCTGCGCCACCTCGCCGACTCGCCCGTGGGCGGCGCGTGGCCGCGCCACTTCGCGATCCTCGGGGTCGCGACCGGCGCGGGGTCGGCCGCCGAGACCGACCAGGGGGACGTCGACGCGCCGCTGCACGACCTCGTCGTCGTGGCGAACCAGAACGACGACCCGCTCATCGAGCGGCCCGCCGCGGCCGGCCCGGACGCCCCGACGTCGAACCTCGCGCTCCTGCGCGTGCGCCGCTCGGACGGCGCCGCCCAGGTGCTCGACGTGCTCGCGCTCCCGGCCCCGGCGTGCGTCGTGGAGGCCTGACCCGCCGTGACGACGCTCGACCTGCCGGGCGGCACCGCCCCCGACCCGTCGGACCCGCTGCGGGTCGCGATGCTCTCGGTGCACACGTCGCCGCTCGACCAGCCGGGCACCGGCGACGCGGGCGGCATGAACGTGTACGTCACCGAGCTCGCGCACGCGCTCGCGCGCCGCGGCACGCAGGTCGAGATCTTCACGCGCGCGACGGCGTCGAGCCAGCCGCCCGTGGTCGAGGTGTCCGACGGCGTGACGGTGCGCCACGTCGCCGCCGGGCCCTTCGAGGGGCTCGACAAGAACGACCTCCCGGGCCAGCTCTGCGCGTTCACGGCCGGGGTGCTCCGCGCCGAGGCCCGGCATCGCGAGGGCTGGTACGACGTCGTGCACACGCACTACTGGCTCTCGGGGCAGGTCGGGTGGCTCGCCGCCGACCGCTGGGACGTCCCGCTCGTCCACACCATGCACACGCTCGCGCGCGTGAAGAACGCGGCGCTCGCGCCGGGTGACGCGCCCGAGCCGCTCGGGCGCATCATCGGCGAGGAGCAGGTCGTCGCGGAGGCGGACGCGCTCGTCGCGAGCACGGACGCGGAGGCGCAGGACCTCGTGCGCGACTACGCGGCCGACCCGGCGCGCGTGCACGTCGTGCCGCCGGGCGTCGACCTCGAGCTGTTCTCCCCGGCGCCGGGCGCCACGACCGGCGACGCTCGGGTGCGCCGCGAGCGGCGACGCGCGCTGCGGGCCGAGCTGGGTCTGCCCGCCGACGGCGGCCTCGTCCTCTTCGCCGGGCGCGTGCAGCCGCTCAAGGGCCCGGACGTGCTCGTCCGGGCGCTCGGCGTCCTCGCCGCGCGCGGGGAGCCCGTGCCGACGCTCGTCGTGCTCGGTGGTCCCAGCGGCCGCCCGACGGCCGTCCGCGAGCTCGAGGCGCTCGCCTACCAGGTGGGCGTGAGCGACCGGCTCGTGGTGCGCCCGCCCGTCCCGCGCGACGAGCTCGTGCGCTGGTACCGGGCGGCCGACGTCGTCGCGGTCCCCTCGCACAACGAGACGTTCGGGCTCGTCGCGGCCGAGGCGGAGGCGAGCGGCACGCCCGTGGTCGCGGCCGCCGTCGGCGGGCTGCGGACCGTGGTGGAGGACCAGGTCTCCGGCGTCCTCGTGCCCGACCACGACCCGGCGACCTGGGCGCGCGTCCTCGCGGACCTGCTCGCCGACGACGCCCGCCTCGCGACCCTCGGCGAGGGCGCCCGACGCGCGGGGGAGCGGTTCGGGTGGGACGTCGCGGCGGTCCGCATGCTCGACGTCTACGCGCAGGCGCGCAAGGTCCGCGCGGCGCGCTGACCGCGCGGACCGGCACGGGCCGCGCGGCGGGTCAGTCGCTCGCGCGCTCCAGCACGAGGACGGGGATCTCCCGCGACGTCTTCTCCTGGTAGTCGGCGTACGGCGGGTAGGCCGCGACCGCGCGCTCCCACCACAGCGCCTTCTCCTCGCCGTGGACCTCGCGCGCGACGTAGTCGTGGCGCTCGGGACCGTCCTGCAGCTCGACCCGCGGGTGCGCGAGCACGTTGAGGTACCAGACCGGGTGCTTCGGCGCGCCGCCGAGCGACGCGACGACCGCGTACGCGCCGTCGTGCTCGACCCGCATGAGCGGGGTCTTGCGGACCTTGCCGCTGCGGCGCCCGAGCGTCGTGAGGACAACGACGGGCATCCCGTTCATGGTCGTGCTGCGCGTCCCGCCGGACGACTCGTAGGCCTCCGCCTGCTTGCGGGACCAGGTGCTCGGGCTCGGTGCGTGCTCTCCGTCGATCGGCATGCGGGAGAGAACGTGCGCGACGGCGCGCTGATTCCCGGCCCTCCCGGACGGGACGGCGCGGCGCTCCGGGCAGCGCCGTACCGGCCGGACCTTCGTCCCACGCCGCGCGGCGACGGTCACCACCACGTGGGACGCGCGTGCCGCGGCGCCGGGCCGTGCGGCAGGATGGAGGCATGACCTACACCCTCGTGCTGCTCCGCCACGGCGAGAGCGAATGGAACGCCAAGAACCTGTTCACCGGCTGGGTGGACGTCGCCCTGTCGGAGAAGGGCACCGAGGAGGCGAAGCGCGGCGGTCAGCTCCTCACGGAGGCCGGCGTCCTGCCCGACGTCGTGCACACCTCGCTCCTGCGCCGCGCCATCACGACGGCGAACCTCGCGCTCGACGCGGCCGACCGCCACTGGATCCCCGTGAAGCGGTCGTGGCGCCTCAACGAGCGGCACTACGGTGCGCTCCAGGGCAAGAACAAGAAGCAGACGCTCGAGGAGTTCGGCGAGGAGCAGTTCATGCTCTGGCGCCGCTCCTACGACGTCCCGCCGCCCGAGATCGAGCTCGGCTCCGAGTTCTCGCAGGACACCGACCCGCGCTACGCCGACGCCCCCGTCGTGCGCACCGAGTGCCTCAAGGACGTGCTCGAGCGCGCCCTGCCGTACTGGGACGGCGAGGTCGTCCCCGACCTCAAGGCGGGCAAGACCGTGCTGGTCGCCGCGCACGGCAACTCGCTGCGCGCGATCGTCAAGCACCTCGACGGCATCTCCGACGAGGACATCGCCGCGCTCAACATCCCGACCGGCATCCCGCTGCTCTACGAGCTCGACGAGGACCTCAAGCCCGTCACGAAGGGCGGCCGCTACCTCGACCCCGAGGCCGCCGCCGAGGCCGCCGCGGCGGTCGCGAACCAGGGCCGCTGACCGGCCCCACCCCACGCACGACCGTGGCCCGTCCGGAGATCCGGACGGGCCACGGTCGTCTGCGTCGGTCGAGCGGGTGCTCCCGGCGGCGGGTCAGGCGGTCGCGCGCGTCGTGCCCGCCGGGGCACCGCGGTCGTCGGCGAACTCGCCGGTCACGAGGTACGTCACGCGCTTGGCGATCGACACCCCGTGGTCGCCGAAGCGCTCGTAGTAGCGGCCCACGAGCGTGACGTCGACAGTCTCCTGCGGCGTGCCCGTCCACGTGCCGTCGAGCAGCGCGCTGAACGTGTCCTGGTGCAGCTTGTCGAGCAGGTCGTCGTCACGCTCGATGTTCGCGGCGACGGTGAGGTCGCGCGTCGTGAGGAGCGTGGTCGTGCGCCGCGCGACGCGGACGGCCGCGTCGTGCATCTGCTCGAACGTGCGGTGCAGCGACGGCTCGATCGCGCGGCCGGGGTAGCGGCCGCGCGCGACCTGCGCGATGTGGCGCGCGAGGTCGCCCATGCGCTCCAGGGTGGCGCTCATGCGCAGCGCGCTGACGACGACCCGCAGGTCGGTCGCGACGGGCTGCTGCTGCGCGAGCAGCAGCACGCAGCGCTCGTCGAGCTCGCGCTCGAGGGCGTCGATCGTGTGGTCGTCGCCGATCACCGACTGCGCGAGCTGCAGGTCCGCCGTGAGGAGCGCCTGCCCGGCGCGGTTCACGGCCGACTCCACCAGCCGGCTCATCTCGGCCAGGTCGTCGCCGACCTGCTTCAGCTCGGCCTCGAAGATCTCCCGCATCGCTTCCCTCTCGTCGTGACCGGTCGGTCCGGTCCGTGACGGCGTGCGCCCCGACGCGCCGGGAGGCGCCCGGGCACGCCGTCGGCTCCTGACACGCTCGCAGGCGTGGTCGACCGGCCGGTGAACACCAGTGCGCCGTCAGGTGAACTCTTGGCGGCTCGGGCCCGCCCAAGGTCCGGTGGGGCCGGGAGGGAGCGTGCGCGACCGTACGCTGGACGGGTGCAAGCCGAGAGTCTGATCGAGGGCGTGACCGTGCTGCTCGCCGGTGTCGTGGGCATCGTCGTCGGCGTGATCGCCGCGATCGCGTTCCGCGTGAGCGAGCGGCAGCAGCGCGCCGCGCGCGAGGAGACCGCGCCGGAGCTCGACGAGGGACTCGTCCGGGTGCTGGCCGTGCTGCGGTCCGCCGCCGTCGTGCTCGACGGCGAGGGGGAGGTCGTGCGGGCCAGCCCGCCCGCGTACGCGCTGGGGGTCGTGCGCGGCGACGCGATCGCGCACGCCGCGATCCGCGACATGATCGACGACGTGCGCCGGGACGGCGTGATCCGCGACGAGGAGCTCGAGCTCCCGCGCGGTCCCGTCGGCCGGGGCACGGTGATGCTCCAGGTGCGCGTGGCCCAGGTGGGCCCGCACCACGTGCTCGTGCTCGCGGAGGACCGGACGGAGGCGCGGCGCGTCGAGGCGATCCGCCGCGACTTCGTCGTCAACGTGTCCCACGAGCTGAAGACGCCGGTGGGCGCGCTCGCGCTGCTCGCGGAGACCGTCCAGGACGCCGCGGACGACCCGGTGGCGGTGCGCCGGTTCGCCGCACGCATGCAGTCCGAGGCGACGCGCCTGTCCGCGCTCGTCCAGGAGATCATCGAGCTGTCGCGGCTCCAGGTCGCGGGAGCCCTGCAGGAGGTGACGGTCGTGCCGGTGCGCGGCGTGGTCGAGGAGGCCGTCGACCGCGCCCGCACGACCGCGCAGGGTAAGGGCATCGTGCTCACGACGGGCGGCGAGCTGGACGCCGCGGTCTACGGCGACCACAACCTGCTCGTCACCGCGGTGCGCAACCTCCTCGACAACGCGGTCGCCTACTCGGGCGAGAACACGCGCGTCGGCGTCGGCGTGACCCGGTCGGGCGACCTCGTCGAGATCGCCGTCGTGGACCAGGGCATCGGGATCGCGGCCGACGAGCAGGCGCGGGTCTTCGAGCGGTTCTACCGCGTCGACCCGGCGCGCTCGCGCGACACCGGGGGCACCGGCCTCGGGCTGAGCATCGTCAAGCACGTCGCCGCCGACCACGGCGGCGAGGTGACGATGTGGTCCGAGCCGGGCCGCGGGTCGACCTTCACGCTCCGCATCCCGGCGGCGAACGTCCCGGCCGCGCGGACGCGCGGCGCGGTGACCGACCGGGTGGCCGAGCAGGCACCCGACGGGCACGCGACGGAGGGTCGCGCACCGGACGAGCACGAGCGCGCGCCGCACGGGCACGCGTCGGACGACGGCGCCCCGGAAGCGGGCGCACCGAACAAGGAGGTAGGCGCGTGACGCGCATCCTGGTGGTGGAGGACGAGGAGTCGTACCGCGACCCGCTGACGTACCAGCTGCGGCGCGAGGGCTTCGACGTCGTCGAGGCGGCGACGGGCACGGAGGCGCTGGAGCGGTACGACGCCGACGGCGCGGACCTCGTCCTGCTCGACCTCATGCTCCCCGGCCTGAGCGGCACGGAGGTGTGCCGGGAGCTGCGCCAGCGCGGCGACGTCCCCGTCATCATGCTCACGGCGAAGGACTCGGAGATCGACAAGGTCGTCGGCCTGGAGCTGGGCGCGGACGACTACGTGACCAAGCCGTACTCGTTCCGCGAGCTGCTCGCGCGCGTGCGCGCCGTCCTGCGCCGCAAGGGTGGGGAGGCCGGCGCCGAACCGGTCGCGGAGAGCGCGCTCGAGGTCGGTCCCGTCCGCATGGACGTCGAGCGGCACACCGTGAGCGTGGACGGCGAGGTCGTGCCGTTCCCGCTCAAGGAGTTCGAGCTCCTCGAGCTGCTCCTGCGCAACGCCGGTCGCGTGCTCACGCGCGGGCAGCTCATCGACCGGGTGTGGGGCACGGACTACGTGGGGGACACCAAGACCCTCGACGTCCACGTCAAGCGCATCCGGTCGAAGATCGAGCCCGAGCCCGCGAGCCCGCGCTACCTCCTCACGGTGCGGGGCCTCGGCTACAAGATCGCCGACGGCGTCGGGCAGGCCTGACCCGGCGGTCCCGTCCGGCGCGGACGACCGGCGGACGACCGGCACGGCTGCCGGTACGACGACGGCCCCGGTGCGTCCCTCGCGGACGCGCCGGGGTCGTCGTCGTCCGACGCCGCGGGGCCCGCCGCGCGAGCCGGCAGCCCGGCACGGAAGGTCTGTGCACTGTTCATCCGTCGTTCACCCGCTCTCGGGGAACGCGTCACCCGGCGCTCCTAGCGTCGGGATCGTCACCGGCGCTCGCTGGTGGCACGAGACGCGTGAACAGGATGGAACGAAGAGTGAAGCTCAGCCGATTCTCCCGTGCAGGATCCGCCGTCGCGGTCGGCGCGCTCGCCCTGACCCTCGCCGCGTGCGGGTCGGACGACCCCGTCGGCGGCGCCGACGGCTCCACCGGTGGTTCCTCCGAGGGCTCGTCCGAGACCGCGAGCGACCTCAGCGGTGAGCTCAACGGTGCGGGCGCGAGCTCGCAGGAGTCCGCGATGGAGGCGTGGCGCGCCGGGTTCCAGAGCGCGAACCCCGACGTCACGGTCAACTACGACCCGGTCGGCTCCGGCGGCGGCCGCACCCAGTTCCTCGAGGGCGGCGTCGCGTTCGCCGGCTCCGACGCGGTGCTCAAGGAGGAGGAGATCACCCAGTCGCAGGCCGTGTGCGGCCCCGACGGCGCGATCGACCTCCCCGTCTACGTCAGCCCGATCGCGATCATCTACAACCTGCCGGACGTCGCCGAGCTGAACCTCGCCCCGGCCACGATCGCGGGCATCTTCAACGGCACCATCACGCAGTGGAACGCGCCGGAGATCGCCGCCGACAACCCCGACGCGACGCTCCCCGACGTGGCGATCACGCCCGTCCACCGCTCCGACGAGTCGGGCACCACCGAGAACTTCACCGAGTACCTCGCCGCGACCGCGGGCGATGCGTGGGGCCACGAGCCGAGCGGCGACTGGCCGACGCAGGGCGGCGAGTCCGCGCAGGGCACGTCCGGCGTCGTGCAGACCGTCCAGGGCGGCGAGGGCACCATCGGCTACGCCGACGCCTCGAAGGCCGGCGACCTCGGCACCGCGAAGATCAAGGTCGGCGAGGAGTGGGTCGCCTACTCCCCGGAGGCCGCGGCCAAGGTCGTCGACGCGTCGCCGCGCGTCGAGGGCCGGCACGAGCACGACATCGCGGTCGAGCTGGACCGCACCACGACCGAGGCCGGCGCCTACCCGCTGGTGCTCGTCTCGTACGCGGTGGCGTGCCTCAACTACGAGGACGAGGCGACGGGCGACCTCGTCAAGGCGTTCCTCACCTACGTCTCGAGCGAGGAGGGCCAGTCGGCCTCCGCGTCGGCCGCGGGCAGCGCGCCGATCTCGGAGGACCTGCGCACGGACGTCCACGCGGCCGTCGAGGCCATCACGGTCGGCGCCGCCGGCTGACGACCGCCGGGCGCCGGGGGGCGGCGGGGCCTGCGGGCCCCGTCGCCCCCGACCCGCGACCAGACCGTACGCCGCAGGACAGCACACCGGGAGCACGAGAGTGACCACCACAGCCCCACCCACGACGCCGGGCCCCGCGCCGGGCGGCTCGTCCGAGCCCGTGCGACGCGCGGGCACCTCGCGCCGTCGCGCCCGCAACAGCGACCGTGGTGTGAACCGCGCGTTCCGCTGGACCGCGACGGGCGCCGGCGCGCTCATCCTCGCCGTGCTGGCCGCGGTCGCGATCTTCCTGCTGCTGCGGGCGTGGCCCGCGCTCAGCGCGGGCGGGGCCGAGCTGAGCGAGCAGGTCGCGTGGTTCCCCGAGGGCGCGTCGCTGCTGTCGTTCGTGGGGCCGCTGATCTTCGGCACGCTGCTCGCGGCGGCGCTCTCGCTCGTGCTCGCGACGCCCGTCGCGATGGGCATCGCGCTGTTCATCTCCCACTACGCGCCCCGCCGGCTCGCCTCGACCCTGGGCTACGTCGTCGACCTGCTCGCGGCGATCCCCAGCGTCGTCTACGGCCTGTGGGGCTCGCTCGTCCTCCCGCCGGTCGTCGTGCCGGTGTGGTCCTGGCTCGCCGACACCCTCGGGTGGTTCCCGCTGTTCGCCGGCCCGGCGTCGCCGACCGGTCGCGTCCTGCTCACCGTCGCGCTCGTCCTCGCCGTGATGATCCTGCCGATCATCACGGCCGTGAGCCGCGAGGTGTTCCTCCAGACGCCGAAGCTCCACGAGGAGGCCGCGCTCGCCCTCGGTGCGACGCGCTGGGAGATGATCCGCACCGCGGTCATCCCGTTCGGGCGGTCGGGCGTCATCTCGGCCGCGATGCTCGGCCTCGGGCGCGCGCTCGGCGAGACGATGGCCGTGCTCATGATCCTCTCGCCCGGGCTCCTCTACTCGTTCAAGATCCTGCAGGCGGGGCAGCAGCAGACGATCGCCGCGAACATCGCGGCGGACTTCCCCGAGGCGAACCCGCTCGGGGTGAGCGCCCTCATCGCGACGGGCCTCGCGCTGTTCGTCATCACCCTGCTCGTCAACATGGGCGCCCGCGCGATCGTCGCGCGGCGCAAGGACTTCTCGGGAGCCAACTGATGAGCGCCCTCAGCACCAGCCCCGCGCGCGGGGCCTCCGCACCGGACCCGGAGCGCACCGCGTCCGTGCGCGCGCTCCTGCGCGGCGCGGACGCCGGACGCCGCCGCAAGGACCGCACCATGACGGTCCTCATGTGGGGCGCGTTCGCCCTCGCGATGGTGCCCCTCGTGTCCGTCGCGTGGACCGTCGTCGTGCACGGCATGGAGCGGTTCGACGTCTACTTCCTCACGCACTCCATGCGCGGCGTGTTCGGCGGCATGGACGCGGGCGGCATCTACCACGCGATCCTCGGCACGCTCCTCATCACCCTTGGCGCCGCGGTGATCTCGGTGCCGATCGGCCTGCTCGCCGCGATCTACCTCGTCGAGTACGGGCGCGGGCCGCTCGCGCGCGCGGTGACGTTCTTCGTCGACGTCATGACCGGCATCCCGTCGATCGTCGCGGGCCTCTTCGCGTACGCGCTCTTCGCGGTGCTGTTCGGGCCGGGGGTGCGCATGGGCATCGTCGGCTCGGTCGCGCTGTCCGTCCTCATGATCCCGGTCGTCGTGCGCTCGTGCGAGGAGATGCTCCGGCTCGTGCCGAACGAGCTGCGCGAGGCCGCCTACGCGCTCGGCGTGCCCAAGTGGCTCACGGTCGTGCGGGTCGTGCTCCGCACGTCGATCGCCGGCATCACGACGGGCGTCATGCTCGCCGTCGCGCGCGTGATCGGCGAGACGGCGCCGCTCCTCATCACGGTCGGCGTCGTCGACTCGATCAACGGCAACCTCTTCGAGGGCCGCATGATGACGCTCCCGGTGTACGTCTACCGGCAGTACAGCCAGGGCCTGGTGCCCTGCAGCAACGTCACCGACGCCGTGTGCCTCCCCGACATCAACTACGACCGGGCCTGGGCGGCCGCCCTGACGCTGATCCTCATCGTCATGCTGCTCAACCTCGTCGGGCGACTCGTCACCCGCTGGTTCGCGCCCAAGACCCTCCGCTAGAACAGGACAGCCCCGATGGCACAGCGCATCGACGTCAAGGACCTCAACATCTACTACGGCGACTTCCTCGCGGTGCAGGACGTCGGCATGACGATCGAACCCCAGTCCGTGACGGCCTTCATCGGCCCGTCCGGCTGCGGCAAGTCGACGTTCCTGCGGACGCTCAACCGCATGCACGAGGTGATCCCCGGCGCGCGCGTCGAGGGGACCGTCGCGATGGAGGGCGTCGACCTCTACGGCGACGACGTCGACCCGGTCGCCGTCCGCCGACAGGTCGGCATGGTCTTCCAGCGGCCGAACCCGTTCCCCACGATGTCCATCAAGGAGAACGTGCTCGCGGGGGTGAAGCTCAACAACAAGCGCATCTCGAAGTCCGACGCCGAGGACCTCGTCGAGTCGTCGCTGCGCGGCGCGAACCTGTGGAACGAGGTGAAGGACCGCCTCGACCGCCCGGGCTCGGGCCTCTCCGGCGGCCAGCAGCAGCGCCTGTGCATCGCGCGCGCGATCGCCGTCAAGCCCCAGGTGCTCCTCATGGACGAGCCGTGCTCGGCGCTCGACCCGATCTCCACGCTCGCGATCGAGGACCTCATCGCCGAGCTCAAGGACGAGTACACGATCGTCATCGTCACCCACAACATGCAGCAGGCGGCGCGCGTGAGCGACCGCACCGCGTTCTTCAACATCGCGGGCACCGGCAAGCCCGGGCGCCTCATCGAGATGGACGACACCGCGACGATGTTCTCCTCGCCCACGCAGCAGGCCACCGAGGACTACATCTCCGGCCGCTTCGGGTGACCTCAGCCCGTCCGTCACGGCCCCGGCCCGACGCCCGACGGCGCCCCTCCCCACGCGGGGAGGGGCGCCGTCGGGCGTGCGGGACGGATCAGGGGATCAGGTGGCGCTGCCCTGGAGCGAGCCCGTGACGTCGGTGCCGTTCGTGTCGAGGACGCACTGGACCACGCGGTCGCCCTGCCGGTTCCAGCCGTCCGCGCGCGGCGTGAAGTACCAGTACTCGTGCGCCGACTCCTCGTAGGGGAGCCCCACGAACGGCTCGAACGCGCCGTAGCAGAACTCCTCGGCGCTCGTGGTCACGGCCTCGTCACCGGGGTAGTCGCCCGCGGGGAGCTCGGTCTCGGCGTAGACCTCGGCGTCGTGCGGCTCCGAGCACGGCACGACGGGCACGGACTCGACCAGGTCCGCGTCGTCCAGCTTCGAGGAGACGATGCAGTCGCCGACCTGGACCGAGAAGACGTCGGCGTCCGACGCCTCGGTCACCTCGCCGCCGGGCTCGTCGCGCTGGGCGTCGGCGGGTCCGGAGATCTCGTCGAGGATCGCGCCGCAGCCCGACGCGGTCAGGGCGAGGGCGACGGCGCTCACGACGAGGACGAGCGGCCGGCGGGTGGAGCGGGGGAGGGTCACCAGGGTTCCTTCGGTACGAGGCCCCGACCAGGGTGGTGGGGCGGCACGCGAAGGCTAGCGCCGGGCGGTGACACGAGCCGAGCCGATTTCCGGCGCGACCTGGGCGGTCACGGCAGGAGGTGCGCGTACTCCTCGAGGGTGCCGTCGAGGACGGGGAGGGAGAGGGTCTGCTCCTCGCCCGTCGTCGTGCTCACCGTGACGGGCAGCATCGCGCCGGGGGCCGCGTCGACGCGGCCGATCTGCGCGTCGAAGCCGTCCTCGGCGCCGAGGTAGACCGTCTCGCCGGCCGCGACGGGGATCGTCACCGGCGCGCCGCCCTCGGGCGTCACGTCGAACTCCACGTCCTCCGTCGAGTCGTTGGCGAAGGCCCCGACGAGGGCGCCCGGCTCGCCGTCCTCCGCGCTCACGACGAGCAGGTTGAGCCCGCGCAGCTCGCTGGTGAGGTCGACCCGCAGGCCGTCGGAGGGGGAGTACGGGCGGTTCGTCTCGATGGGGGAGCAGGCGGACGCGAGGGCCACACCGGCGACCAGGAGGGGCACGGCCCAGGCGCGCGCACGGCCGGTCGCTCGGGACTCCGCACGGGTCGAGGCTCGGGGGGTCGGGATGCGGGTCACGTGCACTCCAGGGCTGCAAGAAGGGGGACGGGATTCCGCGCCCAGCCTAGTGCGTCGGGAGGGCGAGGGCGGCCGGAACGGCCGGCTCGCGACCGTGGCGTGAGCGGCGTCACGTGGCTCCGGGGGCGCCGGGACGGTGGTCGTCGTGCGAGGTGGGGGTCCTGAAAGGGCCCGCGGGGCGCTCGCCAGGGGCCGATGGGGCCCCTCCTCGAGATTCGTCAGGCGCGCTGACACGGCTCTGACCTGGGCGAACGTGCTGGTGACGGGCTTGTCAAGGGGCGCAGGGGCTCGGATTTCCGCCCTTCCGCGTGGTAAGGTGGACCACCGCGAAAGGGGACATCTGCAGATGACGTTCACAGTAGGCGAGACCGTTGTCTACCCGCACCACGGAGCCGCACTGATCGAGGAGATCAAGACGCGCACCATCCGCGGAGAGGACAAGATCTACCTCAAGCTCAAGGTCGCGCAGGGCGACCTGACCATCGAAGTCCCAGCCGAGAACGTCGACCTCGTCGGCGTGCGTGACGTCGTCGGCCAGGAGGGTCTCGACCGCGTGTTCGAGGTGCTTCGTGCACCCTACACCGAGGAGCCGACCAACTGGTCGCGCCGGTACAAGGCGAACCTCGAGAAGCTCGCGTCGGGCGACGTGATCAAGGTCGCCGAGGTCGTGCGCGACCTCTCCCGCCGCGACGCCGACCGCGGTCTGTCCGCCGGCGAGAAGCGCATGCTCTCGAAGGCACGGCAGATCCTCGTCTCGGAGCTCGCGCTGGCCGAGCACACCGAAGAGGACAAGGCCGAGGCGATCCTCGACGAGGTGCTCGCCTCCTGACGTCCCGGGCCGCGGCCCGCGCAGTCAGCGCCACAGACCACCGGGGAGGGCGCCGTCCGTACGGACGGCGCCCTCCCCGTCGTCGTGCCCGGTAGCGTGTGCGCGTGCCGACTCTCGCCGTCCTCACCGCCGCAGGCTCCGGGACCCGCCTCGGGCTGGACCTGCCCAAGGCCCTCGTCGAGCTCGACGGCCTCCCGCTCGTGGCGCACGCTGCCCGGCGGCTGTGCGCGTCCGGGGTCGTGGACGCGCTCGTCGTGACCGCGCCGCCCGGGCTGCGCGACCACGTCGCGACGCTCCTGGCCGACGACCCCGCGGTCGACCGGCCGGTCCGGGTGGTCGAGGGCGCGGGGACCCGTCAGGCCTCCGTGGCGGCCGGTCTCCGGGCCGGCCGCGACCTCTCGGAGGGCGACGTGCCCGCCGACGTCGTGCTCGTCCACGACGCCGCACGGCCCCTCGCGCCGCCGTCGCTGGTCCGCCGCGTCGTCGCGGCCGTGCGCGCGGGCCACGGGGCCGTCGTGCCGGGGCTCCCCGTCACGGACACGATCAAGCGCGTCGCCCCCGCGGGCGCGGAAGACGCGTCCGGCGCGGAGCCCGTGGTCGAGACGGTCGACCGGAGCGCGCTGCGCGCCGTCCAGACCCCGCAGGGGTTCGAGGGCGAGCTCCTGGCCCGCGCGCACGCGGCAGCGGCGCACCGCGCGGACGACGAGTCCGTCGCCGCGACCGACGACGCCGGGCTGGTCGAGGCGCTCGGCGTCCCGGTCCACGTGGTGCCCGGCGACGCCGCGGCGGCCAAGATCACCACCGCGCACGACCTCCGGGTCGCGGCGCTCACGCTCCGGGAGGACCGATGACCACCCCTGCAGGCTCCACGGGGACACCGGCCGAGACGCCCACCACCGCACCGGCCGCCGCGGGCCCCGTCCCGGCGCTCCCGCGCACGGGCATCGGGGTGGACGTCCACGCGTTCGCGACCGAGGGCGAGGATCGAGCGCTGTGGCTGGGCGGTCTGCACTGGCCGGGCGAGCGCGGGCTCGCCGGGCACTCCGACGCCGACGTCGCGGCGCACGCCGCCGCGGACGCGCTGTTCTCGGCCACCGGCCTGGGAGACCTCGGTTCGAACTTCGGCACGAGCGCGCCCGAGTGGGCGGGCGCGAGCGGTGCGAGCCTGCTCGCGGAGGCCGCGCGCCGGGTGCGGGCCGCGGGGTTCGAGATCGGGAACGTGGCCGTCCAGGTGATCGGCAACCGGCCGCGCCTCGGACCGCGCCGCGCGGAGGCGGAGGCGGCGCTCGGGGCGGCCGCGGGCGCCCCGGTGACCCTCACGGCGACCACGACCGACGGGCTGGGCCTCACCGGGCGCGGCGAGGGCGTCGCGGCGGTCGCCACGGCCCTCGTGGTCCGGGTCGCGCCGCCCGCCTGACGTCAGGCCGCGGGCGCGACCTGGACGCTCTCGAGGATCGCGCGCGCCTGCGCGGCGCCGTCGGCGTCGTCGACGGCGTACGACGCCGTGAGGTCGACGACCCACGCGTCCGGCCCGTCGCCCGTCCGCACGGCCACGATCTCCTGCGCGACGGCGGTGCCCGCGGCGTCGTACGTCCCGGCCACGCGGTAGGCGGGCAGCCCGGCGAGGGTCGTGGGGCCCTGCCCGTCGGGATCGGGCACCCAGCCGGGGATCGAGGCGACCGCCGCCGTCGTCGCGGCGCCCGCCTCGTCGACGGTCTGCGCCGACTGCTTGCCGGTGACGACGACGTTCGCCCGGAAGTCCTCGGAACCCGTGCCGCTCGGCGCGCGCAGCAGGAACGCGCCGTCGCGCGTGCCGCGCTCCCAGTCCGGGGGCGCGGTCACCTGGACCGGGATCTCGGGGACGTCGTGCACGACCGGCTCCGTGCCGCCTGCGGCGTCCTCGGGCCCGCCGCAGGCCGCGAGGGCGAGCGCGACGGCCGCCGTGAGGGCGAGCGTCCAGGGGGAGCGGGGCAGGCGCGGTCGGGGCACGGGAGTCCTTCGTCGGGGGTGGGGCCGGGGCTGGTCCGGCTCGTCATTCTCGCCCGCTCCCGTCCGGCGTGCCAGGCCCGCCACCTGCCTCTACGATCGCTGGAAGCGCATCGATGTGTTTGACTTTCCCAAGAACGACACATGGGATGAATCGCACATGAACCGAATGTCCGTCGAGGAACGCCGAGCCCAGCTCGTCGACGCCGCGATGACCATCGCCGTCCGCGAGGGCGTCGAGGCCGTGACCATCCGCGGCGTCGCGGCCGAGGCCGGGGTCTCGCTCGGCGTCGTGCACTACTGCTTCGAGGACAAGGACGAGCTCCTCCAGGCGATGGGCAACAGCCTCGCGCTCGTGGCCTCCGAGCCCGTCCGGTCCGCGCTCGACGTCGACGGCGACGTCGTGGCGCTCGCCCACGCCGCCGCCGACGGTCTGTGGAGCGGGCTGACGCCGCGTCGTCACATGCGGCTCCTCACGTTCGAGTTCGCGACGGCGGGCGTGCGCAGCCGCGCGCTGCGCTCCGTCGCGCACACGCACCTCGAGCAGACCTGGGCGATGACGCGCGGGTTCCTCGAGAACGTGGCCGAGCGGGGGAACGTCAGCTACACGATGGACATGGGGTTCCTGTCCCGGGTCGTCGCGGGGTACATCGACGGGATCGAGATCGCGTGGCTCGTCGAGCAGGACGACGAGACGGCGGTCCGCAGCTTCCACGCGCTCGCCGAGTACGTGCTGTCGATGATGGTGCGCCCCGACGGCTCGCCGGTGCGGGAGCACGGTCCCGAGCCCGTCCCCTGACGGGCGGACGACGTCCCGTCCCCTGACGGGTCCGGGACGTCGCCGGTCAGCGCCGCGCGGCCGGGGCCGGGCCGAGCACGCGGTCGGTGTAGCCGTTCGCGAACACGCCCTCGGGGTCCGTCGCGTCGCGGACGGCGACGGCGTCGTCGAACCGCGGGTAGAGCTCCCGGAACCGGTCCGCCGCCAGGCCGTGCATCTTGCCCCAGTGCGGGCGGCCACCCACCTCGGCGACGATGCGCTCGACGGCGTCGAAGTACCGCTCGTGCGGCAGGCGCGCGTACTGGTGCACGGCGACGTAGGCGGTCTCGCGCCCGTGGGCCGTGGAGAGCCACACGTCGTCGGGCGCCGCGAACCGGACCTCGACGGGGAACGGCACGTGCTCGCCGGACAGGTCGAGCCACGCGTCGATGCTCGACAGCACGTCGACGAGGTGCTCGCGCGGCACGGCGTACTCCATCTCGCGGAACCGGACGCGGCGCGACGTGACGAACACGTGGTGCGACGGCGCGACGTACGTACGCGGCGCGAGCGCCCGCGCGGAGACCGCGTTGAGGCGCGGCGTGACGCGCGGGACCGCGGTCGCGAGCCGGTTCACGAGCTCGAACGCGCCGTTCGACAGGAGCTCCTCGTCGACCCACGTGCGCGCCCGCGCGACCGGCCCGGGGCCCGTGGTGCGCAGCCGCTCGAGCTCGACGGCCTCCTCGTCGGGCGCGAGGCGGTTGTTGCGCTTGGTCAGCGCCCGGCGGGTGTGGGGGAACCAGTAGAACTCGAAGTGGTCGTTGCCGCCGACGAGCCCGTCGGGGTCGTCTGGCGTGCCGAGCCGCTCGAGCACGCGGTCGAGCGGCCACGGCTCCTCCTGCGCGCGCAGGAGGAACGCCGGGACCACCTCGAGCGTCACGGCGGACAGGATGCCCGTGACCCCCAGCCCGAGCCGGCTGACCTCGAACAGGCCCGGCTCGTGCCCGGGCGACGCCTCGCGCACCTCGCCGTCGGCCCCGACCACGCGGACGCCGCGCACCTGCGTCGCGAGGCCGCCGAGGCGTGCCCCGGTGCCGTGCGTGCCGGTCGAGATCGCGCCCGCGACCGACTGCCTGTCGATGTCGCCGAGGTTGCGCATCGCGAGCCCCGCGGCGGCGAGGGCCTCGTTGAGCCGGTGCAGGCGGATGCCCGCCCCGACGGTCACGAGGATCGCGTCGCCGTCGGTGCCGTCCGCGCCGCCGCCGCGCGCGATGCGCTCGACGAGGCTCAGCCGGTCGAGGTCGAGCAGGAGGCCGTCCGTCACGGCGGCCGGGGTGAACGAGTGCCCGGCGCCCACCGCGCGGACGGGCATCCCTTCCGCCGCGGCACGGGCGACGAGGCCGCCCAGCTCCGCCTCGTCGCGCGGCGAGGCCCGACGGCGCGGCGTCGCGGAGGCCGTGCGGGCCCAGTTGGTCCAGGAGAGGGCGTCGTCGCTGCTCACAGGTCGTACTGTCTCACGCCCGGCGGGTGGCGTACGTTCTCTCCATGACGACCCACACGGCACCGGGGGCGGACCAGGGCGCGGGCCCGCTGGACGGTGACGAGCGGGGCGCGACGCCGTCGCTCCTGGCCCGCCTGACCCGCGCGACCGCGACGCTCGACGGCCCGCTCGCCGTCGTCGACCTCGACCGGTTCGACGCCAACGCCGACGAGCTGCTCGCGCGCGCGGGCGGGGTCCCCGTGCGGGTCGCGTCGAAGTCCGTGCGCGTGCGCTCGCTCGTCGCGCGCGCGGGCGAGCGGGGCTTCCGGGGCGTCATGGCGTACTCGGTGCGCGAGGCGCTGTGGCTCGTCGAGTCGGGCGTCCGCGACGTCCTCGTGGGCTACCCGTCGGTCGACCGCGGGGCGCTCGCCGAGCTCGCCCGCCACGAGGCCGGCCGGCGCGAGGTCACGCTCATGGTCGACGACGCCGCGCACCTGGAGCTCGTGCGCCACGCGCTCGCCGAGACCGGCACCGGGGACGAGCCGCCCGTGCGGGTGTGCCTCGACGTGGACGCGTCGCTGCGCGTGGGCCTCGGTCTCGTGACGGTCCACCTGGGTACGCGCCGCTCGCCCCTGCACGGGGCGCGCGACGTCGCGTCGCTCGCCGCCCGGGTCGTCTCGACGCCCGGTCTCGCCCTGCGGGGCCTCATGTTCTACGAGGCGCAGGTCGCCGGGATGCCGGACTCCAGCCTCGCCGTCCGCGCGGTCAAGCGGCTCTCGGTGCTCGAGCTGGGGGAGCGGCGCGGCGAGGTCGTCGCGGCGGTCCGGGACGTCGTCGGCCACGACCTCGAGCTCGTGAACTCGGGCGGCACGGGGTCGCTCGAGACGTCGTCCGCCGACGCGGTCGTGACCGAGGTGACGGCCGGGTCGGGCCTGTACGTCCCGGGCCTGTTCGACGAGTACCGCGCGTTCCGGCCCCGGCCGTCGGCGTTCTTCGGCCTCGACGTCGTGCGCGTCCCGGGCCCGGGCTGGGCGACGGCGTTCGGCGGCGGGTACGTCGCGTCCGGCCCGGCGACCCGCAGCCGGCTGCCGCGCGTCGTGACGCCGGGATGGTCGCTCACGGGCCGCGAGGGTGCGGGCGAGGTGCAGACGCCGCTGCACCGGTCGCGCGGCGCCGGGGCGCCCGACCTGGGCGTGGGAGACCGCGTCTGGTTCCGCCACGGCAAGGCTGGCGAGGCCATGGAGCGGTTCGACCGCGTGCACCTCGTGCGCGGCGACGAGGTGGTCGACGTGGTCCCGACGTACCGCGGCGAGGGCAAGAGCTTCGGCTGACGCGGCGAGGACGGACCGGGAGTCGCCACGGCGCCGCTTCGGCCGCGACGGTGCGTCCCCGGTACCCTTGCGGCGTGACCCTTCGCCTGTTCGACACCGCCACGCGGGACGTGCGCGACTTCGTCCCCCTGACCCCGGGCGAGGTCGGCATCTACCTGTGCGGCGCCACCGTCCAGGCCGCCCCCCACATCGGGCACATGCGCTCGGCCGTCGCGTTCGACGTCCTCGTGCGCTGGCTCCGGCGCGGGGGCGCGCGGGTGACGCTCATCCGCAACGTCACCGACATCGACGACAAGATCCTCGCGAAGTCCGCCGACGCGGGCGAGCCCTGGTGGGCCTGGGCCGCGACGTACGAGCGCGCGTTCACCGCCGCGTACGACGCCCTGGGCGTGCTGCCCCCCACGTACGAGCCGCGCGCGACGGGCCACGTCCCGGACATGGTGGAGCTCATGCAGCGCCTCGTCGAGCGCGGCCACGCCTACACCACGGGCCCCGGCGACGTGTGGTTCGACGTGCGGTCCTGGCCCGAGTACGGCGCGCTCACCAACCAGCGCCTCGAGGACCTCAACCCCGTGCCCGACGACGTCCCCGCCGACGCCGAGGAGGCCGCCGCCAAGCGCGACCCGCGCGACTTCGCGCTCTGGAAGGCCCCCAAGCCGGGCGAGCCGGAGACCGCGTCGTGGGACACGCCGTTCGGGCGCGGCCGTCCGGGCTGGCACCTCGAGTGCTCCGCCATGGCGCGCCGCTACCTCGGCGACACGTTCGACCTCCACGGGGGCGGCCTCGACCTGCGCTTCCCCCACCACGAGAACGAGCAGGCCCAGTCGCGCGCCGCGGGCTACGGGTTCGCGCAGCACTGGCTGCACAGCGCGTGGGTCACGCAGGGCGGCGCCAAGATGAGCAAGTCGCTCGGCAACGGGCTGCTCGTGCGCGAGGTCCTCGCGACCACGAGCCCCGCCGTGCTGCGCTACGCGCTCGCGTCCGTGCAGTACCGCTCGATGCTCGAGTGGACGCCCGCCACGGTCGTCGAGGCCGAGGCGACGTGGGAGCGGCTGGCGGGCTTCGTCGAGCGGGCGACCGAGCGGGTCGGCGAGGTCGACGACGTGCGCGACGCCGAGCTCCCGACCGCCTTCACCGCAGCGATGGACGACGACCTCAACGTGCCGGCGGCGCTCGCCGTCGTGCACGAGCACCTGCGCGCGGGCAACGCGGCGCTCGCGGACCGGACGACGGCCGCGGACGCCGTCGCGCGCCACCACCTCGTGGCGGTGCGCGCGATGCTCGACGTGCTCGGGCTCGACCCGGGCGACGCGCAGTGGGCCGACCGCGGCGACTCGCGCTACGCGGCGGTGCTCGACGCCGTCGTGGGCGCGGAGCTCGCGGCGCGGGCCGAGGCGCGCGCGTCGCGGGACTTCGCGACGGCCGACGCGATCCGCGACCGGCTCGCCGCGGCAGGCGTCGCGGTCGAGGACTCGGCCGACGGCGCGCGCTGGACCCTCGCCTGACGCCCACCGGACGACGGCCGGGAGCCACCCGCCGGCGCACGAGATAGAGCTCCGGTAGCACGAGATAGAGCTCCGGTAACGCGAGGTAGAGCTCTGGTAGCGCGCGGGAGAACCCTGGTGACGACCACGGTTCCCCCTCGGCGGGGTGTCTGGGGGACACTGGACCCAGGAGCGAGACACGCACGCCGGGCGCCGAACCCGACGTGGACTGACCTGAACTGACCTGAACGACGACACGATCGGTGCACCATGGCTGGCAACTCACAACGACGCGGCGCGACCCGCAAGCCCGGAAGCAAGAAGGGCGCGACCGTCGGCTCGGGCGGGCAGCGGCGCAAGGGCCTCGAGGGCCGCGGGCCGACCCCGAAGGCCGAGGACCGCGTCTACCACGCGGCGCACAAGCGCAAGGTGGCCGACGAGAAGCGCGCGACCGGGCGCGGCGGCCCGGCGCGCGGCACCGAGCGTGCCGGCACGTCGCGCGGCGGGGCCTCGCGCGGTGGCGGCCCCAAGGGCCGCGGGTCGGTCCAGGAGGTCGTCGCGGGTCGCAACTCGGTCCTGGAGGCGCTGCGCGCGCGCATCCCCGTCGAGGTGGTCTACCTCGCGTCGCGTCTCGACGCCGACGACCGCACGCGCGAGATCGTCGACATCGTCGCGGGCCGCGGCTACGACCTCCTCGAGGTGGGCAAGCCCGAGCTCGACCGTCTCACCGACGGGGCCGTGCACCAGGGCGTCGCGATCAAGGTCCCGCCGTACGAGTACGCGGACGTCGACGACCTGCTCGACGCCGCCGAGGAGTCGGGGCGGCCGCCGCTCGTCGTCGCGCTCGACGGCGTCACGGACCCGCGCAACCTCGGCGCGGTGCTCCGCTCCGCGGGCGCGTTCGGCGCGCACGGCGTCCTCGTGCCCGAGCGCCGCGCCGCGGGCGTCACCGCGTCCGCGTGGAAGGTCTCGGCGGGTGCCGCCGCGCGCGTCCCGGTCGCCCGGGCGACCAACCTCGTGCGCGCGCTCGGTGAGCTGAAGAAGGCGGGGTGCTTCGTCGTCGGGCTCGACGCGGGCGGCACCACGGCGATCGGCGACCTCGAGCTCGCCACCGAGCCGCTCGTCGTCGTCGCGGGGTCGGAGGGCAAGGGCCTGTCCCGCCTCGTGCGCGAGGCGTGCGACGTCGTCGCGTCCATCCCCATCGGGTCGGACACGGAGTCGCTCAACGCCGCCGTCGCGACGGGCATCTCGCTCTACGAGGTCGCGCGCCTGCGGCGCGAGGCCTGACGCCGGCACGCCCGGCACCACCCACCGTCACGCGGTGCCCGCGTCGCCCCGCCCGTCCTCGGACGGCGGGGCGACGCGCGTCCGTCAGCCGTAGTACTCGGGGTCCTTCTCGCCCGGCGCGAGGCCGAGGATCGCCTTCTCGTCCGGGCGGTGGCGCAGGACGTTCTCCACGTACGACTGCGTCGCCTCCGCCATCGGCACGTCGCGACCGGCGCGCTCCGAGATGAACCAGCGGTGGTCGAGGATCTCGTGGAAGAGCTGCGCCGGCTCGAGCTTGCGGCGCAGGTTCCGCGGCACGGCCTGGATCGTGGGCTCGAACACGCCGCTCAGCCAGTCGTGCGCGACGAACTCCTCGTCGTCGTTCTGCCGCTCGGCCGCCGCGCGGAACGAGTCCAGGTCGTTGAGCAGACGGCGGGCCTGGTTCTCCTGCACGTCGAGGCCGGTGAGGCGCAGCAGGCGTCGCGAGTGGTGCCCCGCGTCCACGACCTTCGGCTGGATCTGCACGGTCGTGCCGTCGATGTCGGTCGTGATCGCGAGCTCGTCGACGTCGAACCCGAGGTTGTTGAGGTGCTCGATGCGGGCCGCGACGCGCCACCGCTCGTTCGCGTCGAACGACTCGGACGTCGTCAGCGCCTCCCACAGCTCCTCGTAGCGCGCGACGAGCGCGTCGCCGATCGCGACCTCGTCCACGTCCTCGTCGAGCAGCTCGCCGGCGGCGAGGTCCATGAGCTCGCCGATGATGTTCGTGCGCGCGAGGTCGACGTCGTACGAGCGCTGGCCGGGGGAGAGCTCGCGGTGCAGGTCACCCGTCTCGGCGTCCACGAGGAAGGCGGCGAACGTCTCCGCGTCGCGCCGGAACAGCGTGTTCGACAGCGACACGTCGCCCCAGTAGAAGCCCACGAGGTGCAGGCGCACGAGGAGGACGGCGAGCGCGTCGATGAGGCGCGTGGCCGTGTCCGGCCGCAGCGACTGGCTGAACAGCGCGCGGTAGGGGAGCGAGAACTGGAGGTGCTCGGTGATGAGCACGGCCTCGAGCCGCTCGCCGTTCGCGTCCTGGCGTCCGGTGATGACGCCCACCGGGACGACGCTCGGCACCTCGAGTCGGCGGAGCTGCCGCAGCAGCTCGTACTCGCGGTACGCGACCGTCTCGCCGATCTCCTTGATCGCGATCACCCGCCCGGAGAGGCGGACGAACCGCACGATGTGCCGCGAGATGCCGCGGGGGAGGGCGGCGAGCGTCTCCGCCGGCCATTCCTCGAGCGGGACGTCCCAGGGCAGGTCGAGGAGCGCCGGGTCGGGGGCCGACGCGGTGATCTGCAGGTTGTGCACCGTCACGGGTCCATTGTCCATGGTCGTGGGGCCCGGGCGGGGCGGGCCCGACCCGTGAGGTCGGACCCGCCCCGCGACGAGGTGCCGCAGGTCAGGCGCAGGCGACCGCGTCGTGGTCGACCTCGACCGTCGACGTGACGTCCTCGCCGTCGACCGTCGCGGTGCCGGTGACGGTCACCGACCCGTTCTCGACGGAGGTGGAGCGCACCGCGAACGACTGGTACGCGTTCGCGCCCGGGGCGACGTCGGCGACCTCGCGGGTGCCGTACGGCGTCGCGAGCGTCACGTCGACGGGCTGGTCCTCGCCGTTCGTCGCCCGGACGGCGACGTACGCCTGGCCGGCGAGGCAGCGGGCCTGCACCTCGACGTCGAGGTCGAGCTGTCCGGCCGGTGCGCCGTAGACCTCGAGCTCGTAGAGGGAGAAGCCCCACTGCGTCGCGCGCTCGGTGAGGTAGAGCCGCACGTGCCGGCCCGTCCCGGTGATCTCCAGGTCGTCGAACCCGCCGTCACCGTCGGTGACGGTGCGGACCGTGGTCCAGGTCTCGCCGTCGGGGGACGTCTGGACCTCGTAGCCCGACCCGTACGCCGTCTCCCAGTCGACGACGACGCGGCTCAGGTCGTAGCTCGCGCCGAGGTCCACCGCGATCCACTCGGGCTCGCTCCACGCGCTGCTCCAGCGGGTCCCGGCGTTGCCGTCGACCGCCTTCTCGGGCTCGTGGCCGGCCTCGTCGATGCTGGAGGCCGTCACGGGCCGGCCCAGGGCGAGCGAGTCCTCGTCCTCCTCGCCGCCCCCGTCGTCGGACCGGAAGCAGCGCAGGTACTGGTAGGACTCCGCGGAGGTCTCGAACGACGGTGCCCAGTCCCACTCGTAGGTGAAGTACTCGACGTAGGGCTCGGCCGCGGCGATGATCGCCGGGAGGTCGAGCTCGCCGCGGCCGAGCGCGACCTGCCGCATGTCGCCCGGCGCGTCGACGTTCACGGCGTCCTTGATGTGGAGCAGCTCGATGCGGTCCCCGTGCTCCTCGATCCACGCCGGGACGTCGAGGCCGGCGTCGGCGGCCCAGCCGACGTCGAGCTCGAACGTGACGTAGCGCGGGTCGGTGTTCTCCTCGATGACCTCCCAGGCACTGACCGTCTCGCCCGTCCCCGGGTGGGTGTACCGCGTGGTGAACTCGCTCTGGTGGTTGTGCAGCACGATCTTGTTCGCGCCGTTCTCGTGCGCGTACTTCCCGAGCTCGTTCACGTACGCCGCGGTGGCGACCGCCTCGTCGTAGGTGCCGTAGCCGCCCGCCATGCCGCCGGTCCCGATGTAGTCCTGGCCCAGCGCGACGGCGTACGCGACCGTCGCGGGCCACGTGGCCCGGTCCGTGCTGCCGTGGCTCGACGACACCTGGAGGCCGTGCCGGTCGAGGATCGCCCGGTAGTCGTCGACCGGCATCGCGTAGGGCTGGTTGTACGGCTCGACGTTCGTGAAGCCGGCCGCGGCCACCTCGCCGAGCACGCGGTCGAGGGTCTCCGGTGACGGGGTCCCCGAGCCGCCGAGCTCGCCCACGTGCGTGTAGAGCTGGATCGAGATCTTGGAGTCGGGGAGGCCGTCGTCCGCGTCGCACGTGACGGCGCCGGTGGTCGACGGACCCGCGGACGGCGCGGGCCCGACGGGCGCTGCGACGGCCGGCGCGGTGGCGAGCGCG
Organism: Cellulosimicrobium sp. SL-1; assembly: GCF_011033075.1. Taxonomy (NCBI): domain Bacteria; kingdom Bacillati; phylum Actinomycetota; class Actinomycetes; order Micrococcales; family Promicromonosporaceae; genus Cellulosimicrobium; species Cellulosimicrobium sp. SL-1. The sequence goes on from NZ_JAACJC010000008.1 coordinate 54,202, forward strand.
GTCGCGACGAGCGCGCCGGTGGCCAGGGCCGCGCCGAGGCGCCGGGCGCGCGGGGAGGGGGACGGGATCTGCATGAGGCTCCAATTGACAGCGTTGTCGATTTGGGTGACGAACAGACGACTTTTGGCGTCGTGTGTGCAAAAGCAGTCTTGAGGTCCCCCATGACCCTGTCAAGGGCACGGACCCGGCGGGTCGGCGGGAGGGCGCGCCTCGCCGTCGCGAGCCCGGAACGCCGCAGGGCGGGCCCTCCCGACCGGGAGGGCCCGCCCTGCGGCGGTGGTGCGGGGTGTCAGCTGATGCGCTGACCCGAGGCGGCACCGAAGACGTGCGACTGACCCGGGCGGATCGTCACGTAGATGCGCTCGCCCTTGGCCGGGACGTTGCGCGGGTCGACGCGGACGATGACCTGGTTGTCGCCGGCGCCCGAGTGGACGTCGGCCTGCGAGGCCAGGTCACCCTTGAGCGTGCCGTAGACGAACGCGTCGGAGCCGAGCTCCTCGACGATGTTGACCTCGACCGGGAACGCAGCCTCGTTGGCCTGCGACACGACGTCGAGGGCCTCGGGACGGAAGCCGATCGTCACCTTGCCGTTGTCGGCCTCGGTGATCTTGGCGGCCGTCTCGCGCTCGAGCGCGATGCGCGCGGGGCCGACCTCGGCGACGCCGTTGCTGACCGCGAACGTGCCGATGTTCATCGCCGGCGAGCCGATGAAGCCCGCGACGAAGACGTTGGCCGGCGTGTCGTACATCTCGCGCGGCGTGCCGACCTGCTGGAGCAGACCGTCCTTGAGGACCGCGATGCGGTCGCCCATGGTGAGGGCCTCGGTCTGGTCGTGCGTGACGTAGACCGTCGTGACGCCGAGGCGGCGCTGGAGCGACGCGATCTGGGTGCGCGTCTGGACGCGGAGCTTGGCGTCGAGGTTCGACAGCGGCTCGTCCATGAGGAACACCTGCGGCTGACGGACGATCGCACGGCCCATCGCGACGCGCTGGCGCTGACCGCCGGAGAGCGCCTTCGGCTTGCGGTCGAGGTACTCGGTGAGGTCGAGGATCTTCGCGGCCTCCTCGACGCGCTGGCGGATCTCCGCCTTCGGCGTGCCGGCGATCTTCAGCGCGAAGCCCATGTTGTCCGCGACGGACATGTGCGGGTACAGCGCGTAGTTCTGGAACACCATCGCGATGTCGCGGTCCTTCGGCTGGACGTCCGTGACGTCGCGGTCGCCGATGTAGATGTGTCCGCCGTTGACGTCCTCGAGGCCCGCGAGCATGCGGAGCGAGGTCGACTTGCCGCAGCCCGAGGGGCCGACGAGGACGAGGAACTCGCCGTCCTCGATGTGCAGGTTGAGCTGGTCCACGGCAGGACGCTCGGTCCCGGGGTAGACGCGGGTTGCGTGGTCGTAGGTGACCGTAGCCATGACTGGTACATCCCTCCACCGGCAGGTACGTGCCGGACGATCCGTTGTGCAGTGACGTGCCACGTCGACGTAGCTGTTCGCGATGGCGGACGAGCGTGTCTTCGACGACACAGAAGAAGTCGGACCCCCTCCGGTACGGGCAGGGGACCCGACGTCATCGTGGACCCGATCCTACTCCCGGTCCTGAGTGCTTCGTCACAGCGTCGGTCACGATCCGGTAGCGGTTCGGTGCGGGCGGGAGGGTCCGCCGGGCGCGCGCCCGGCGGACCCTGCCCCGGGTCAGCCCTCCCGGCGCTCCAGGAGGTCCGCGAGGAGGTCGAGCACCGCGGCGAGCCCGTCGGCGTCGGGCACACGCTGCTCGGCGAGCGTGTCGCCGTCGCCCACCTTGATGCCCAGGTCGCCCGGGCCGAGCACGGCGAACGCCGTCTCGTCGGTCGTGTCGTCGCCCGCGTAGAGCACGCGCGTGCGCGCGTCGGGGCACCCGGCGTCCTGCCCGACGACGTCCCGCAGCCGGTCCACCGCCTCGCCCTTCGACGTCTCGACGACCGCGACCTCGACGACGTCCTTGCCGTGCATCGCGTGCAGCCCGAGCCGCTCGGCCACCGCGTCGGCCAGGTCCTCGGCGGCCTGCGTGTCCGCCGCCGAGGCGAGCCGCGTGTGCAGGACGGCGGCGCTCGGCTTCTCCTGCACCCACGCGCCCTCGCGCCCCGCGACGGCGTCGGCCATGCCCGCGCGCAGGGCGGCGAGGTGGTCGGCCTGCTCCGGCGTGAGGTCGAGCGGGACGGCGTCGAGCCCGTCCTCGGTCACGTGCCCGGTCTCGGCACCGTGGCTGCCCACGAGGTACGTGCCGACGGGCGGCTCGCTGCGCTCGGCGAGGTCCGCGAGGTTGCGGCCCGAGACGAGGGCGAGGCGCGTCGTCGTGCCGACGAGCGCGGCGGCCAGCCGGTCGACGGCGGCCCGGGCGGACGGCGCCATGCGCGCGGTGAGCGGGTCGTCGACGAGCGGCGAGAGCGTGCCGTCGAAGTCGAGCGCGACGAGCCGGGCGGCGGGTGCGCCGTCCGCGTCCGCCGCAAAGGCGCGCACGGCGTCGGCGACCGGCTCGGGCACCGGCGCGGGGTGGTGCGTCGCGGTCACGCGCCCTGCTCCGCGGGCTGGTCGGCGCCCTCGCGGGCGTCCTGCGGCGCACCCGGCTCGTCGTCCTCCGGGCGGCGGCGCGGCACGCGGGACGGCATCGCGGTGAGGACGCCGAGGAACGACTCCGACCAGCGCGCGACGTCGTCGGTGAGGACCTTGCGGCGCAGCCGGCGCATGCGCTTGCGCTGCTCGCGGTGGTCCATGTGCGCGGCCGCGACGATGATGTCCTTCATCCCGTCGATGTCGTGCGGGTTGACGAGGAGCGCGCCGGACGAGAGCTCGTCGGCGGCACCGGTGAACTCGGAGAGCACGAGCACCCCGCGGTCGTCGGAGCGGGCCGCGACGTACTCCTTCGCGACGAGGTTCATGCCGTCGCGCAGCGCCGTGACGAGCATGACGTCGGCCGCGAGGTACAGGGCGGCCATCTCCTCGGGCGGGTAGGAGTGGTGCAGGTAGTGGATCGCGGCGTGCCCGATCTCCGCGTACTCGCCGTTGATGCGGCCCACCGCGCCCTCGACGTGCTCGCGCAGCTCCTGGTAGGCGTCGACGTTCTCGCGGCTCGGGCTCGCGACCTGGACGAGCGTGGCGTGCTCGACGTCGAGGCGGCCGTCCTGCAGCAGCTCGCCGTACGCCTTGATGCGGTGCCGGATGCCCTTGGTGTAGTCGAGGCGGTCGACGCCGAGCATCATGATGTCCGGGTCGCCCAGGTCCGCGCGGATCTCGCGCGAGCGCTGCTGGACCTCGGGCGTGCGGGCGAGCTCGTCGAACCGGCGCGAGTCGATCGAGATGGGGAACGCGGCGGCGCGGACGTGGCGGTCGCGCCCGTCCTCGCCCGGGACCGTGATGATCGGCCCGCGCGTGGTGTGGGCGCGCAGCCGCCGCACCGCACGGATGAAGTTCGCGGCGTCGCCCGCGCGCTGGAAGCCCACGAGGTCCGCGCCCAGCAGGCCGTCGATCACCTGACGGCGCCACGGCAGCTGCTGGAACAGCTCGAGCGGGGGGAACGGGATGTGGTTGAAGAACCCGATCCGCACGTCCGGGCGCTGGGCGCGGATCATCTGCGGCACGAGCTGGAGCTGGTAGTCGTGCACCCAGACGACGGCGCCCGGTGCCGCCTGCGCGACGGCGGCGTCGGCGAAGCGCTGGTTGACGCGGCGGTACGCGTCCCACCACGTGCGGTGGTACGTGGGCGGCGAGATGACGTCGTGGTAGAGCGGCCAGAGCGTGTCGTTCGAGAAGCCCTCGTAGTACCGCTCGATCTCGTCGGCCGAGAGCGTCACGGGCACGAGGCGCATCTCGTCGGCGTCGAACGGCTCGCTCGCCAGGTCGGGCGCGCCGGACCAGCCGACCCAGGCGCCGTCGGACGCCTGCATGACGGGCTCGAGCGCCGTGACCAGGCCTCCGGGCGACCGCTTCCACTCGATCTCACCGCCGGGGCCGACCGTGAAGTCCACGGGCAGCCGGTTGGCCACCACGACGAGATCGAATCCCTCTTTGCCTGTCAATGGACCTCTCCTTGAGCTTCGATGAATCGCGCCTGGGCGGCCCAGGGTAGTCCGCTCGTCGGGCGCATGGACGGGTCGTCCGGTGCCGGTCGCACGTCGGAGGCCGCCCCGGGCCGGGTCGCCCACCGGGCCCGTCGGGGCCGCACCCTCCAGCACCGGCCCGTCCACTGCGGCTACCTTGTCACCATGGAGGAGCCCACGCAGCGCGTCGAGGCGCGGAACGTCGCCGGGGGGCCGTCGCGCGGACCCGCCCCCGGCAGCGAGGTCGGGGGCTACCACATCGGCGCGCGGCTCGGGTCCGGCGCCATGGGCACCGTCCACAGCGCGCACGACGGCGGCGGCAACCTCGTCGCGATCAAGCTCCTGCACGCGCACGTCGACCTCGACGCCGCCGCGCAGGGCCGCGAACGGCTGCGCCGCGAGGCCCGCGCCCTCCAGCGCCTGCGGCACCCCGCCGTCGCGCAGATCCTCGACGTCGAGCTCGACGGCCCGGACGCCTTCATCGTCACCGAGCTCGTCGACGGACCCACGCTCGAGGACGAGATCGCCGAGGGCGGGCCGCTCGACGCCTGGGACCTCTACGAGCTCGCCGACCAGCTCGCCGCGGCGCTCGAGGCCGTGCACGCGGCCGGCGTCGTGCACCGCGACCTCAAGCCGAGCAACGTCATGGTGTCCTCCCGGGGACCCGTGCTCATCGACTTCGGCATCGCCCAGGGGCTCGAGGACGCGCGCGTCACGTCCACGGGCCTCGTCATGGGCACCCCGGGGTACCTGGCGCCCGAGCTGCTCGAGGGCGCGGCCCCCAGCGTGGACACCGACTGGTGGGGGTGGGCTGCTCTGCTCGCCTACGCGGCGACCGGACGGGCGCCGTTCGGCGTGCGCCCGACGGACGTCGTGCTCGCCCGCGCGCGCAGCGGACGCCCTGACCTCGCCGGCCTGGGGCCCGTCACCGCGCGCGCGATCGGTCGTGCGCTGCACGCCGACCCGGCGCAGCGCCTCGGGCCGACCGAGGTCGTGGCCGCCCTGCGGCACGCGGCCGACACCGGCGACGCCGCGCCCGCGACCCAGGTGGTCGCGCCGCCCACCGGACCGACCCAGGTGGTGCCGCCCGTCGCCGTCGTGCCCGGCGGCACGGGGGCCCAGGCGTGGACCGGCGCGTCCGCGTGGACCGGCCAGGCCCAGGTCGTGCCGCCGCCCCTGCCCACGTCGCAGGCGCAGGTCAACGACGGCCGCACGATGGCCGTCCCCGTCGGGCACGACCTCATGGACGACCTCGGCGCCCCTCCCCTCGGCGAGGACGGCGAACCGCTCTACGTGCGCCCCGTGCCCGCGGCACGGCGCACCGCGCTGCTCCTGCTCGCCGTGCCGCTCGTGCTGCTCGGCGGGACGTACCCCGGCGTGGCGTTCGTCGTGCTGTCGGTGCTGGTCGTGCTCGCGCGCGTCGTCGGCGTGACGACCGAGTCGCTGCACGCGCGGCGCGAGCGGCGCGGCGTCTCGTCGCGGGACACGGTGCGCGCGGTCGCGGCGTCGCCGTGGTACGTCGTGCGCGCGCTCGTCGGCGCGCTCCCGTCCCTCCTGGTCGCGGCGTGCGCCGCGGTGCTCGTGGTCGTGGCCGGGTGGTGGTTGCTCGAGTCCGACCGCTGGGTCGTCGTCGAGGGTCCCGACGGCGGCAACGCGCCCGTCGTGACGACCGTGCTCCTGTGCCTCGCGGCGGTCGCGGCGGTGACCCTGGCCTGGGTCGGGCCCCTGACGCACCTCACGCGGTACGGGACGCGGACCGCGCTGGCGCGGCTCGCCCCCGGCCGCACGGGGACGCTCGTGCTCGCCGGCCTGGGTCTCGTGCTCACCGTCGTGTCCCTCGTGCTCCTCGGGGGCGACCCGGGCGTCACCTGGTGGCCGTTCCCCGGCCCGCCGTCGCTGCGCTGAGCCGGCACCGGCCCTTCCCAGCCCGCTGCCAGGCCGCGCGCGTAGGATGGGCGCCGTGCTCCGGACGACGGTGCCGCGCGCCCTGTCGCGCGGCGTGACGCGCACGTCCGTCGTGCCCGCAGCCGGCCGTCTGCTCGGCCCCGCGCTCCTGCTCCTCACCCTCCTCGCCGCCGTGGTGACGCACCTCGCCGACCGCGGGTACGCCGTCGTGCACCAGTGCGTGACGGTGCCGGGGGTGTGGGGAGCCGCCGGGATGCACCTCGCGCTCGTCCACGAGGTGCCGGACTGCCCGTCGGGCACCGCGCTCGGGGGCGACCCGGCCGCCATGGTCACCGTCGTGGGCGCGCTCGCGCTGCCCGTCGTCGTGGCCCACGCGGCGGCGGCTGCCGTCGCGTGGGGGCTCTCCGCGTGGGCGCGACGCGCGCACGAGCGCTCCCGCGCCGTCGTGACCGGGGCCGGGCGTGCGCTGCGCGCCGTGCTCCGGGGGGCGCTGCGCCCCGTGGGGTCGCTCGTCGGGGTCGCGCGCCGCGTCGTGCGCCCGGTGCCCGACGCCGTCCCCACCGCGCTGCACCACCTCGCCGACGCGGTGGTGCGCACCCGGCGCGGGCCTCCGCAGGTCGCGCTCGTCTGACGACGTCGTCGGACGCACGGCCCGCGCGACCCCGTCGGCGCGCACCCTGACACATCCCCAGCTCTCGGCACTCCCTCGGAGGACGACCATGCCCAGCAACGAAACCCAGACCAAGGCCCAGCGTCGCGAGGCCGCACGCGCGGAGGCGCTCGCGCTGCGTGAGGCGCAGGCCAAGCGCGACAAGCGCAACCGCCTCATCACGATCGGAGCGCTCGTCGCGGGCGTCCTCGTCCTCGTCGGCGTGTTCCTCGCCGTGTGGATCCCGGCCATGAACGACCGGAACAAGACGATCGACGCCGTCGCGGCGGGCAACCTCGCCGACGTCACGAGCCCCGCCACGAGCGACGCCGAGGACGGCGGCATCCCGATCGGTGCGGACGGCGCCGCCGGGACGCAGAACGAGGGTGCCGTCGAGGTCGGGGTCTACCTCGACTACATGTGCCCCATCTGCGGCCAGTTCGAGGAGACGAACGGCGCGACGCTCGACCAGCTCCGCGAGTCCGGTGACGTGACCGTCGTGCTGCACCCGATCTCGATCCTCGACCGCGTCGCGCAGTCGCAGCAGTTCTCGACGCGTTCTGCCGCCGCGGCGGCCTGGGTCGCCGACCGCGCGCCCGAGTCGATGAACGACTTCAACACCGCGATGTTCCAGAACCAGCCCCAGGAGGGCAGCGAGACCCTGACCGACGCCCAGATCGCCGACATCGCGGAGCAGGCGGGCGTGCCCGCCGACGTCGCCGCCGGCATCGAGGACGGGACGGCCGTCGAGACGTTCGGCGACTGGGTCGCGACGGCGTCGAGCCTCGTGAACCAGGACACGTCGCTGCACGGCGAGCGCGGGTTCGGCACGCCGACGATCACGATCAACGGCGAGCGGTGGGACGGCAACTGGAGCGACCCGAACGCGCTCCCGCAGGCCGTCACCGCCGCCCAGGGCTGACCGGCACCGCACCGGTACCCGACCGGCCAGGCCCGCGCCCCCGACCGCACGGGCCGCCGGCCGGGGCGCGCCGGGCGAGCAGGTAGTCTGTTCGCTCGCCCGGCAGCCCCGGGAACGCCGCCTTAGCTCAGCCGGTAGAGCACTCGCCTTGTAAGCGAACGGTCGTCGGTTCGAATCCGACAGGCGGCTCCACCACGACGCCCCCGGCTCCACGGAGCCGGGGGCGTCGTCGTGCCGGTGCGCACCGCGGGGTCAGCAGTCGGTCGGCAGTCGCTGCCCGGATCGGTGGTCGCGCGAGCCGATCTCGGCAGGTGCTGCCGAGGTCGCCCGCGCTCAGCGGTCGGCGAGCGGGACGGGCAGGAGCTCGGGCGCCTTGGGGAGCCGCCCGTCGCCCGACGACGTCCCGCGCAGCCGCCGCTGCGCCCACGGCACGACGTGCGTGCGCACCCACTGCGCGTTCTGCCGCGCGCGGTCGAGAGCCGGCGCGGGCGGGAGGGGAGCCAGCGGGTCGTCCCACGCGGCGTCGTCGGGCGCCTGGCCGAGCGCGACGAGCGCCGCCTGGGCGACCCGCGCGTGCCCCGCGGGCGTCAGGTGGATGCGGTCCTCCGACCACACGCGCCAGTCCTGGAGCGCGCGCATGCCCCACAGGTCCAGCACGTACGCGCCCTGTCGGCGCGCGATCGACCAGATGTGGGCGTTGTACACGCCGACGCGCGGGCGCGTGAGGCCGACGAGCGGCGACTGCGAGGCGTCGAAGCCGGTCGCCATGAGCACGTCGATCCCCGCGCCGCGCAGGCGCGAGACCGCGTGCTCGAGGTTGCGCGCGAGGCGGTCGACGTCGGCGTTCGGCCGCAGGATGTCGTTGCCGCCGCCGATGACGCTCACGAGGTCCGGCCGGAGCTCGAGCGCCGCCGGCACCTGCTCCGTCAGGATCGAGCGCAGCTTGCGCCCGCGGATGGCGAGGTTCGCGTACCGCAGCGGGGCCTCGCCGGCGGCGACGCGCCGGGTCGCGAGGTGCTGGGCGAGGAGGTCGGCCCATCCTCGCTGGTGGTCCTCCTCGCCGGGATACGGGTCCCACAGCCCTTCGGTGAACGAGTCGCCGATCGCGACGTAGCTCGTCCAGCGCGGAGCGGGGTCGTCGGGTCGGCGTGCGTCGGCGGTGTCACCGGCCAGGGGAGTGGTCGTCGGGTTCTGCGTCGTCACCCGCCCCATTCTGCTCCTGCGGGGCGGCGTGCCGTCGACCCGGCGATCCTGGCGGGTCGAGCAGGTGGTCCTGGCGCGTCACGTGGCGCGGACGGGCCAGGACCACCTGCTCGGCCGGGGGCCGGGGGCCGGGGGCGGGCGGGGGGTCAGGCCGGGGGGAGGGTCCAGTCGACGGGGGCGGCGCCCTGGACGACGAGGAGCTCGTTGACGCGCGAGAACGGGCGCGACCCGAAGAACCCGCGGCGCGCGGAGAGCGGGCTCGGGTGGGCGCTCGCGACGACGGGGGTGTCGCCGAGCATCGGGCGCAGGGTCGCGGCGTCGCGACCCCAGAGGATCGCGACGAGCGGGGCGTCGCGCGCGACGAGCGCCCGGATCGCCGCCTCGGTGACGGCCTCCCAGCCCTGGCCGCGGTGGGACCCGGGCTCGCCCGGCCGGACCGTGAGCACCCTGTTGAGGAGCATGACGCCCTGGTCGCTCCACGCGGACAGGTCGCCGTTCGCGGGCGTCGGGGCGCCGACGTCGTCCGCGAGCTCGGCGAAGATGTTCTGGAGCGAGCGGGGCACGGGGCGCACGTGCGGCTGCACGGAGAACGACAGCCCCATCGGGTGCCCGGGCGTGGGGTACGGGTCCTGCCCGACGACGAGCACCCGCACCTCGGCCAGGGGGCGCGAGAACGCGTTGAGGATGGCCGACGGCGCGGGGAGGTACTCCCGTCCGGCCGCCACCTCGGCGCGCAGGAAGTCGCCGAGCGCGTGCAGCTGCGGCTCGACGGGTGCGAGGGCCTCGGCCCAGTCGGGCGCCATGATGCTCGCGAGGGCCGGGCGGGGGTCGGCCGTCGAGGCGGTCGCGACCGGGTCGACGGCGACGGGCTGGGCGGGTGCGCTCTCCACGGCCCCGAGCCTAACCGGCGTCCTCGGCACGTCCGCAGCGTGCGGCGAGGACGAATGACACGGGTGTGGTTCGTGCGTAGGCTGAGAGGCGGCCGCGCGCGGGAGTGCGCAGGTCCGGTGACGAGAGAGTGCAGGGAGGGAACGATGAGCGAGGCGGCGTACGTGCTCGACGGACCCGACGCGGTCGGCGACCCGACCACCTCGGAGGCGCCGGCGTCGGGCCTGAGCGAGCGGGACCAGGAGATCCTGGCGTTCGAGCGGCAGTGGTGGAAGTACTCGGGCGCCAAGGAGCAGGCGGTGCGCGAGCTGTTCGACATGTCCGCGACGCGCTACTACCAGGTGCTCAACGCGCTCATCGACTCCCCGGCCGCGCTCGCGCACGACCCCATGCTCGTCAAGCGGCTGCGGCGGATGCGCTCCACCCGGCAGCGGGCGCGCACGGCGCGTCGGCTCGAGGGCCTCTGACCCGGGACGACCGGGTGCGCGTGAAGTCCGGGCGAACAGGGCGTTTAGCCGAGAGCCCCGACCGGGCTACCCTGTCGCCGTGACGAAGAGCCGCTACCCCTACGCGCCCGACGAGTTCGACGCGCCCGCGCCGCAGGGTGCGCCCGTGGGGGTGCACCGCACGCCGCGCAGCGGGTGGAGCAAGACGTGGCCGTTCCTGCTGGTCGCCGTCGTCTTCGCCGGCCTCGCGTACGGGGGCGTCGCGCTGCTGTCCGACAACGGTGCCACGGAGGACCCGCCGCAGGCGCAGTCCACGGAGCCGCCGCCCGCGGAGGCCGAGGAGCCGCCCGCGGCGGAGGAGCCGCCCGCGACCGAGGAGCCCCCGGCTGCGGAGGAGCCGCCCGCGACCGAGGAGACGCCCGAGACCCCGGACCTCGCGACGCTCATGGCGGCGGCCGACCCGAGCGCCTACGTCCGCGTGCTGAACGACAGCGGCATCGGCGGCGAGGCGGCCAAGGGCAAGGATGCCCTCGACGCGCAGGGCTTCAGCAACACCGTCGCCACGGACTACACGAACGGGCCGGCGCCGGTCGACGTCACCACGGTCTGGTACGTGCCCGAGCGGAGCGACACCGCCGCCGCGGTCGCCGCGACGCTGGGCATCCCCGCGGAGAACGTCGTCCAGGTCGACAGCCTGCGCGAGGGCGACGTCGCGGTGATCATCAAGTCCGAGCTGGCGCCGGTCGGCTGACCCGGACCCCGGGCCGCCCCGGCCGTGGCGCCACGACCTGACGCTGCACCCGCGTGACCTGCTCGTTCGGCCCGGAGCCCGAGAATCGCGACCTGCCGTTCGACCTTCCGTGCACGCCGCCTGCGGGCTAGGCTCGGGCTACCACGGGGCGGCGGTCGCCTCGCGGGCGACGATGCACGAGGAGACGTACATGGCTCAGGGGACCGTGAAGTGGTTCAACGCCGAGAAGGGCTACGGGTTCATCACGCCCGCAGCGGGTGGACAGGACCTCTTCGTGCACTTCAGCGCGATCCAGACGGACGGCTACCGCACGCTCGACGAGGGCCAGGAGGTCGAGTTCGAGCTCGGCCAGGGCAGCAAGGGCCCGCAGGCCGAGCAGGTGCGGCCGCTCTGATCCCGGTTCCGAGGGTCGCGTGACGGAGGACCTCGACGCCGTCGTCGTCGGTTCGGGCCCCAACGGCCTGGCCGCCGCCGTGACCCTCGCGCGCGCCGGTCTCTCCGTGCGCGTGCTGGAGGCGCAGCCGACGTCGGGCGGCGGGGCCCGCACGCTCGACCTCGGGCTGGCCGACGGCGTCGTGCACGACGTCTGCTCGGCGGTGCACCCGATGGCGTGGGCCTCGCCGTTCTTCGAGGCGTTCGACCTCGGCGCGCGCGGCGTGGAGCTGCTCGCGCCGGAGGTCTCGTACGCCCACCCCCTCGACGGGGGTCGTGCGGGCGTGGCCTATCACGACCTCGAGCGCACGGTCGAGCGGCTCGGGGTCGACGGCGCCGCCTGGCGCGCCTTGCTCGGCCCGCTCGCCGAGGGGTGGCGCGACGTCGTCGCGGTCGCTCTCGGTGACAAGCGCTCGGTGCCGGGGCGCGTGCTCACGCCGAGCGGCGCCGGTGTGACGGCCCGGTTCGGCGCGGCGGTGCTGGAGCAGGGGAGCCCCGCGTGGACGCGGCGCTTCCGCACCGACGAGGCCGGCGCGCTCCTCACGGGCGTCGCGGCGCACGCCATCTCGCGCCTCCCGTCGCTCGCCGCGGCCGGGACGGCGGTGCTGCTGGCGTCGCTCGGCCACGCGCCGGGCGGCTGGCCGCTGCCGCGTGGCGGCTCCGGCGCGATCGTCGCCGCGCTCGAGGACGACCTGCGTGCCCACGGGGGCGACGTCGTCACGGGCCACCGGGTCGGTTCGCTCGCCGACCTGCCGCGGGCCCGCGCCTACGTGTTCGACACGACGCCGCGCGTCGTCGCGGACGTGTTCGCGGACCGGCTCCCGCGGCGTGCGGAGGATGCGCTGCGCCGGTTCCGGCACGGCGACGCGGCCGCGAAGGTCGACCTCGTGCTCTCCGGGCCCGTGCCCTGGGCCGACCCGGAGGTGGGGCGCGCGGGGACCGTGCACCTCGGCGGGACGCGCGCCGAGATGGCGCGCAGCGAGGCCGACGTCGCGGCCGGTCGCCACGCTGCCCGGCCCGTGGTGCTGGTGAGCGACCCGACCGTCGTCGACCCCGGGCGAGGGGCGAGCGGGCTGCGCCCGCTGTGGACCTACGCGCACGTGCCCGCCGGGTCGACGCGTGACGTGACGGAGGACGTCGTCGCGCAGGTCGAGCGGTTCGCGCCGGGCTTCCGGGACGTCGTCGTGGCGTCGCGCTGCGTGCCCGCGGCGGAGATGGCGGCGCACGACGAGAGCTACGTGGGCGGCGACATCGCGGGCGGCGCCGTGAGCATGTGGCAGATGGTCGCGCGGCCCACGCCCCGGTTCGACCCCTACGCCGTCGGGCTGGAGGGCGTCTACCTGTGCTCGGCGTCCACGCCGCCCGGGCCGGGCGTGCACGGCCTCGGGGGCTGGTACGCCGCGCAACGGGTGCTGCGGCGCGAGTTCGACGTGCGTGACGCGCCCGACCTGGGGCCCGTCGCGACGAGCGGCGCGACCACCCGGTAGCCCCGGCGCGCCGGCGCAGCGGACCGGGAGAGCCCAGGAGGAGCGTCAGCCCGCGCCGCCCGGCGTGCCCTGGGCGCCGAGCTCCACGAGCGCGAGCACGACGAGCGCGGAGCTCCACGACAGCGGCGCGACGGCGGCGGGCGAGCCGTCGGCGAGGACCTTCTCCGGGATGGCCCCGGACGCGGTGCGGTGGTCGTCGACCCAGCGGAGCCACTCCTCGGCGTCGGCGCGGTCCTCGGGGTCCGACGACGACGCCGCGGCCAGCGCGTACAGCGTGGTCTGGGGTGTCCACGAGATGCCGTCGGCCCGCCAGCCCGCGCCCGGCGCGAGCCCGCCGGCCGGGCGCAGCATCTCGCGCACGGACGTGCGCCAGGCCTCGTCCGCGCCGGCGAGGGGCTCCGGCTGGAAGGGCGGCAGCACGAACGCCGTCGAGGCGTCGCGCGCGCCGCCGGTGACGTGGCGCGGGTAGCCCTGGGACCCGAACGAGCGCTCGACCGCCATGCGCAGGCGGGCGGCAGCGAGGGTCGCCTCGTGCGCGCGCGGCGCCTCGCCCGCGGCCGCGTACACGTCCGCCGCGGCCTCCAGGCCGGCGAGCAGGGGACCGGCGGTCCCGAGGGTGAGAGACGTGGGCTCGACCTCCCAGTAGTCGCTCGACGGCGGCGGCAGCGGGTCCTCGCCGTCGACGAGCTCGAGCGCGTGGTCCGTCGCGGCGTCGACCAGCGGGCGCAGCTCGGCGGCCACCTCGGCGCGGTCCGCCGCGGGCGTCTCCTCCAGCACGACGTCCGCGGCCCACAGGACCCAGCCGACGCCGTCGGACTGGATGCCCCGGTCGTCGGGGACGCCCGACCCGTCGGGGAGGTAGCGAGCGTGGAACGAGCCGTCGTCCTCCTGGACCCGGGCGAGGAAGCCGAGGACGGCGCGCGCGTCGTCGACGTGACCGGTGCGCGCGAACGCCGCCGCGGTGAACGACGCGTCGCGCGGCCACACGTAGCGCCACTTGGGCGACGGCGCGGCGAGGGCGGCGCCGTCGCCGAGCGTCAGCGCGCGCAGGTCGAGGAGGGCCGCCTCGCCGAGCGCGGCGAACGGACCGCCTGCCCCCGGTACGACGCCGGACGCGAGCCAGGCCCGCGACGCGGTGGCGGTCTGGTGGGCGAGACCGGGGTCGAGGAGCGCCGTCGCGTCGAGGCGCGCCCCGGCGACCTGCGCGAGCCGGTCCGCCTCGCCGTCCGCGGGGTCGACGCCTGCGGCGAGCGCGCCGGGGTCGAGCGACGCCGGGTCGAGCACGCGGCTGCCCTCGAGGTACGTCGCGCCGACGCCGGGCGCGAGGCGCAGCACCGCGGGGCCGCCGTCGGGCCCGGTCGTCACCGCGACGCCGTCCTGGTAGAGGTCGATGTGCTCGCCCGAGGGCGCCGCGACCGCGGTCGCGGCGGTCAGGCCGAGGGCAGGGACCAGCACGAAGCCGGCCAGGGCTGCGAGGGGGCGCCACGACGGTGTTGCGCGGATCACACCGCGCATCCTAGAGCGAGTCTCGCGACGCTCGGTTTCGCCCCTCGCGATACGCGGCGGCGTGGCGGACCGCTGTCTTGCACTCGCACCGTGCGAGTGCCAATAATGGCGTTAGCACTCTCGTCACGAGAGTGACAGAAGTGACCAGCGCAGGCAGCCGCTCAGGCGGCTGCGGCGCAACCCACCAGGTCGACAGGTGAGGCCCGCCCTGGCGGCGTGACATGAACGCCGCCGTCGTGGGCCGTCCGTCGCGGGCGCCGGCCGACCGCCATACGCCACCAGCGGAGGATCATTCCCCATGGCCAAGATCATCGCCTTCGACGAGGAGGCTCGTCGGAGCATGGAGCGCGGGCTCAACACGCTCGCCGACACCGTCAAGGTCACCCTCGGCCCCAAGGGCCGCAACGTCGTCCTCGACAAGAAGTGGGGCGCGCCGACCATCACGAACGACGGCGTCTCCATCGCCAAGGAGATCGAGCTCGAGGACCCGTACGAGAAGATCGGTGCGGAGCTCGTCAAGGAGGTCGCCAAGAAGACCGACGACGTCGCGGGTGACGGCACGACCACCGCGACCGTGCTCGCCCAGGCGCTCGTGCGCGAGGGCCTGCGCGTCGTCGCGGCCGGCGCCAACCCGATCGCCGTCAAGCGCGGCATCGAGAAGGCCGTCGACGCGGTGACGGAGCAGCTGCTCAACGCCGCGAAGGACATCGAGACCAAGGAGGAGATCGCCGCCACGGCCGCCATCTCCGCCGGCGACCCCGCGATCGGCGAGCTCATCGCCGAGGCCCTCGACAAGGTGGGCAAGGAGGGCGTCATCACGGTCGAGGAGTCGAACACCTTCGGCCTCGAGCTCGAGCTCACCGAGGGCATGCGCTTCGACAAGGGCTTCCTCGCGCGCTACTTCGAGACGGACCCCGAGCGCCAGGAGGCCGTGCTCGAGGACCCGTACGTCCTCATCGTCGAGTCCAAGATCTCGAACGTGAAGGACCTGCTCCCGGTCCTCGACCAGGTCATGAAGGCCGGCCGCTCGCTCCTCATCATCGCCGAGGACGTCGAGGGCGAGGCGCTCGCGACCCTGGTGCTCAACAAGATCCGTGGCACGTTCAAGTCCGTCGCCGTCAAGGCCCCGGGCTTCGGCGACCGCCGCAAGGCCATGCTCCAGGACATCGCGATCCTCACCGGCGGCCAGGTCATCACCGAGACGGTGGGCCTCAAGCTCGAGAACGCGACGCTGGACCTGCTCGGCCAGGCGCGCAAGGTCGTCGTCACGAAGGACGAGACCACGATCGTCGAGGGCGCGGGCGACGCCGACCTGATCCAGGGTCGCGTCAACCAGATCCGTGGCGAGATCGAGAAGTCGGACTCCGACTACGACCGCGAGAAGCTCCAGGAGCGCCTCGCGAAGCTCGCCGGCGGCGTGGCCGTCATCAAGGCGGGTGCCGCGACGGAGGTCGAGCTCAAGGAGCGCAAGCACCGCATCGAGGACGCCGTCCGCAACGCGAAGGCTGCCGTCGAGGAGGGCATCGTCGCCGGTGGTGGCGTCGCGCTCATCCAGGCCGGTGCCGTGGCGTTCGAGAAGCTCGAGCTCGAGGGTGACGAGGCGACCGGTGCGCAGATCGTGCGCGCCGCGATCGACGCCCCGCTCAAGCAGATCGCGGTCAACGCGGGCCTCGAGGGTGGCGTCGTGGCGGAGAAGGTGCGCAACCTCCCGTCGGGCCAGGGCCTCAACGCCGCGACCGGTGTGTACGAGGACCTCCTCGCCGCCGGCGTGAACGACCCGGTCAAGGTCACGCGCTCCGCGCTGCAGAACGCCGCCTCCATCGCGGCGCTGTTCCTCACGACCGAGGCCGTCGTGGCCGACAAGCCGGAGAAGGCTGCCCCCGCGGGCGACCCGACCGGTGGCATGGGCGGCATGGACTTCTGAGCCGACCTGCCTCCCCTCACGGGGAGTCGTAGGACACCGAAGGCCGTCGGCCGGGTTCGCCCGGCCGGCGGCCTTCGTCGTGCCCGCTGGGAGGTCCCGGGCGGGGTCTACCGCGCCGTGAACAGGCGCGCGGCCTGCGACTCGGCGTCGGCGTAGGTCTGGGCGGCGGCGCCGAGCGCGGCCGTGATGTCGTCGAGCGCGACCTCGACCTGGGTCTGCGTCGTCTGCCACTGCGCCATGACGCCCGTGAACGACGTCGCCGCCCCACCGCGCCACGACGCCTGCAGGTCCGTGAGGTGCCGCATCATGGCGCCGACCTCCGCACGGATCGCCGTGACCGACCCGTGCACCGCGGCGCTCGCCTGCGCGACGCGCGCGCTGTCCACCTCGAACCGGCTCATCCGAACCTCCGTCGTCCCTCGGCCCGGGGGCCGTCCGTCGCCCCGGTGAGCACCGGGGCGTGGCGACGACGGTAGGCGGACCTCCCCGGGTCCGGAGGAGCGGAGGTCAGGCCTGTGGACGGCGGTTCAGGCGCCGGAGGCTGGGGACGCCGTCGACGCTTCCGCGAGCTTGGCCTGCTCCTTGCGCAGGCGCTGGAGCTCCGCGTCGAGGTTCTGCCGCGCGGCCTCCTCCCAGGCCGCGCCGAGCGGGCTCGAGAAGAGCGTGCGCCGGTCGAGCAGCTTCGTGAGGATCGCGATGCGGGCGCGCACGTAGTCGGGCTTGGGGATGTGCGCGTACTCGTCGCGCACGTCCTTGAGGTACTCCTTGTAGCGCTGCGGCTCGGCCGCGAGCATCGCGAGGTCGGCGTCGCACAGGACCGCGCAGTCGAAGTCGGAGGCGTCCGGGGCGTGGCGGACGAGCGCGTTGACGAGGTGCGCGACGCGCCGCACCGCGGGCTCGGGGACGCCGAGCCGCGTGAGCTCGGCGACGGCGAGCGCCGCGCTCGCGGTCTCGTCCTCGCCGCCCTTGTTGGCGTAGGTCGCGCCGCCCTTCGCGTCGAAGATGGCGCCGTGGTACCAGGCCGCGAGGCGCACGAGGTCGGGGTCGTGCGTCTCCTGCGAGAGCTCGTCGACCCGGCCCAGGACGTCGGCCAGGTGGCGCAGGTTGTGGAAGTGGCGTCCCGGCTGGTCCCAGCGGTCGAGCAGCCCCTGCCCGACGGCGCGGATCTCGTCGTCCGGGGCGGTCGCCCCGGCGCCCCGGGCGCTGCGGACGAACGAGGAGAGGAACCACTGCGGTGCGTCGGCGCTGTTGACGCCCATGAACTTCAGCCTTCTTCGACGGAGACGAGCAGGACGGAGGTCGTCGTCGCCGGGCGTGCTGCCCGGCGCGGAGGCCCCCGCGTCGCCGCGCGGCCTCGTCTTCAGCCTAGGTCTCGCGGGACGACCCGCCATCGTAGCCCCAGTCGGCGGCGCGTCGGGACGCCTCGGCGGGCTCCCGCGCGACGAGGCGGACGGTTGTCGACGAACCCCCAGGTCGGGCGGGGTGCGGGCCGTCAGGAGCCGAGCGGGAGGTCCACGCGGACGGTGAGCCCGCCGCCCGGCGTCTCACGGACCGACACGCGGCCGCGGTGCGCCCCGACGATCGCGGCGACGATCGCCAGGCCGAGCCCGGACCCGCCGGACGAGCGGTTGCGCGACGTGTCCGCCCGGTAGAACCGCTCGAACAGGCGGCCCCGCTGTGTCGTCGGGACGCCGGGGCCATGGTCGCGGACCTCGAGCACCGCGACGTCGCCGCGCGCGACGTCCCCCCGCGCGACGTCCCCCCGCGCGAGGTCGCCGCGCGGAGCGTCGCCGCCCCGGGTGTCGCCCGACGGCGCGTCGTCCGACGGGGGCGCGGGCGCCGCGCCGAGCGCGATCTCCACCGGAGTGCCCGACGGCGTGTGGCGCGCGACGTTGCCGACGAGGTTGGCGAGCACCTGCCGCAGCCGGTCCTCGTCGCCCACGACGCGCAGCGACGCCGGAGCGTCCGCGCCCGGCGCGAGCCCGACGACCCGCACGTCGCGCGCGGGGTCGAGCGCGTGCAGGTCCTGCGCGGAGTCCCGCGCGAGGGAGACGAGGTCGACCGGCTCGTGGCGCAGCGGCCGGCCCTCGTCGAGCCGCGCGAGGGCGAGCAGGTCGTTGACGAGCGTGCCCATACGGGTCGCCGAGTCCTCGATGCGGCCCATCGTGTCGTCGACCTTGTCCGGGGTGTCGAGCGCGCCCATGCGGTACAGCTCGCCGTAGCCGCGGATCGTCGCGAGCGGCGTGCGCAGCTCGTGGCTCGCGTCCGAGACGAAGCGCCGCATCCGTTCCTCGGACGCCTCCTGGACCGCGAACGCCTCCTCGATCTGGGTGAGCATCGCGTTGAGCGACACCGCGAGCGAGCCGACCTCCGTCGTCGGCGGCGCGGGGCGCACGCGTCGCGACAGGTCGCCCGCGGCGATGTCGGCCGCGGTCTCCTCGATCTCGCGCAGCGGGCGCAGCGCGCGGTGGACGGCGAGGTAGGCGACCGCGCCGCCGACGAGCGCGATGCCGAGCGCCGACAGCGCGAGCGCCCGGCCGAGCACCTTGACCGTCTCGTGGATGCCCGTCAGCGGCAGCGCGACGAAGACGGTCCCGGCCTGCTGGCCGTCCACGAAGAGGAACCGCCCGACGACACGCCACTGCGCGGGGTCGGAGCCTCCGACGGACCGCACCGTGAAGGGCTCGCCCGCGAGCCGCTCGATCTCCTGGTCGGACAGCGCGGGGATGTCGGGCTCCCCGTACCGCGACGTCGTGGCCTGCCAGCTGTAGCCGGTCTCGTTGCCGGACAGCTCGCGGAGCAGCACGAAGTACTCGCTCGGGATCTGGCTCGCGGTGCGCGGGTTGCTGAGCAACGAGGACCGGGCGACGGTCGTCGCCGACCCCTGGAGGTCCTGGTCGACCTGCGCGACCAGGTAGCTGGACACGACGGTCGTCGTCACGACCGAGGCCAGCCCGAGCCCCGCCGCGAGCAGGAGCACGGTGATCGCGACGAGACGTGCCCGCAGCGGCACGCGCGCGAACCAGCCCCACCCCTCGGTGGGGACGGGCCGACCGAAGGGGCGCTCCGCCGTCGGGCCGTCGGGGACGGGTGCGGACGCCGCGTGCTCGCCCGACGCCGCGCTGCCGGGCTGCGAGGCCGCCCCGGGGGGCGGGGGAGGGGGCGGGACCGGCGGGGACCCGGCCGTCGTGCGGTCGGGGCCGGCCGTCATGACGCCGCGGGCGGCTGGCGCAGCAGGTAGCCGACGCCGCGCTTGGTGTGGATGAGCGGCGGCAGGGCCACGGGCTCGCCGTCCGGGCCGGGCACGGTGAGGTTGTCGATCTTGCGGCGCAGGTAGGAGATGTAGGACTCGACGATGTTCGCGTCGCCGCCCCAGTCGTACTGCCACACGTGGTCGAGGATCTGCGCCTTGGACAGCACGCGCCCGGCGTTGAGCATGAGGTAGCGCAGCAGCTTGAACTCGGTGGGGGACAGGTCGATGTCGACGCCGGCGCGGCGGACCTCGTGCGAGTCCTCGTCCATCTCGAGGTCGGCGAAGCGCAGGACGGCGTCGTCGACCGGCTCGGCGTGCGTGCGGCGCAGCACGGCCCGGATGCGCGCCACGACCTCCTCCAGGCTGAAGGGCTTCGTCACGTAGTCGTCGCCGCCCACGGTGAGCCCCGTGACCTTGTCGCGCGTGTCGTCCTTCGCGGTGAGGAAGACGACGGGCGTGTGCTGGCCCTTCTCGCGCAGGCGGCGGGTCACGGTGAACCCGTCCATGTCGGGGAGCATCACGTCGAGCACGACGAGGTCGGGCTCGACGTCGCGCACGAGCCGCAGGGCGCTCTGCCCGTCCGCGGCGGCGTGCACCTCGAACCCGGCGAAGCGCAGGGACGTGGCCAGCAGCTCGCGGATGTTCGGCTCGTCGTCGACGACGACGAGGCGTGCCTCGGGGGTGGTGCTCATGCGTCCAGTGTGCTCCCGCGGTCTGGGAGCCGCCTGGGAACGTGCTCGACCCGGCGGCACCCGGCGCGACGTCGGCGCCGGCACCGGGCGCCGGACGCGGCACGCGGGCGGGCGTGGGTGGCCCGGGGCAGGATGGCCGCCGTGCGGATCACGGTGGACCAGAGGCGGCGTCGGCTCGTCGCGCAGCAGCTCGCGCTCGCCGCGGACCTTCCCGGCAGGCCGGCGGCCCGGAGCCCGGAGGACGTGGTGGACCGGCTCCTCGCGCTGCACGCGACCGACGCCCCGAGCGTCTACCTGTCGGTGCTCGCGCGGGTCCCCGGCCTCGTGCTCGACGACGTCCGGGACGCCGTCTTCCGGCGGCGCTCGCTCGTCAAGGTGCTCGCCATGCGGCGCACGATGTTCGTCGTGCGCCGCGAGACGGTGCCCGTCGTGCACGCGGCGGCGGCCCTCGCCGTCGCGCGACGGCTGCGCACCCGCCTGCTCAAGGAGCTCGCGACCCTGCCCACGGACCCGCCCGTCGACGACGCCGCGACCTTCCTCGCCGCGGTCGAGGCCCAGGTGCACGCGGCGCTCGCCGAGCACGGCCCGCTCGACGGCGCGAGCCTGTCGCGGGCCGCGCCGCTGCTGCGGACGGCGTTCCTGCCCACGACCACCAAGACGTGGGACGTGCGCCGCACGATGACCTCCCAGCTCCTCGCGCTCCTGTCGGCCGAGGGCGCGGTCGTGCGGGGCGAGCCGCGGGGCACGTGGTCCTCCAACCGGCACGTCTGGTCGCCCGTCGAGGACTGGTTTCCCGGCGGGATCCCCGTGCTCGACGAGGCCGCGGCGCGGACCGCGCTGGCGCGGGCCTGGCTCGACGTGTTCGGGCCCGCGACGGTCGAGGACCTCGTGTGGTGGACCGGCTGGAACCGCCGCGACACGGTCGCGGCGCTCGCGGGTCTCGACGTCGTCGAGGTGGAGGTCGAGGTCGGTGCGTCGGGCGGCGAGGACGCCCGCCCCGGCGTCATGCTGCGGGGCACGGACCTGCCCGGCCCGGACGAGGTGCCGATCGAGGGCCACGTCGCGCTCCTGCCCTCGCTCGACCCGACGACGATGGGCTGGACCGCACGCGACTGGTACCTGGGAGCGCACAAGGCCGCCGTCTTCGACACGATCGGCAACGCGGGCGCGACCGTCTGGTGGGAGGGCCGGATCGTCGGGGCCTGGGTCGTGCGCCCGGGCGGCGAGCCCGCGTGGCGTCTCCTCGACGACGTCGGCTCGGACGGCGAGCGGGCCGTCGCGGCCGAGGCCGAGCGGATCGCGGCGCTCCTCGGCGGCGACGGCGTGACGGCGTCGTTCCCGACGCCGCTGTACCGCGAGCTCCACGCCTGAGCGCCGGAGCCCGCGGTACGGCCGGTCAGAGGTAGCGCATCGGGTCGAACTCGTCGAGCGGGATGATCCGCACGCGCGGCAGCACGGCCGTGAACGCGCCCGCGTGGTCCTCGAGGTCGAAGATCTCGAGCCCGCGGCCCGTGAGCTCGGTGAGGCGCACGTTGACGAACTCGCGGAACGCGAGGACGCCCACGCGGCGGTCCTTGTCGTCGAGCAGCGTCTCGACCTGGGGCAGGAAGTCGCCGTCGTGGCTCGCGAGGAGCACGTCGCCCGGCTGGCCGGCGATCGCGTCCAGCATGCGCTGGATACCGATGTCGACGACCTTCTCGTTGCTCGACCCCGACAGCGGGATCGGGCGGTAGCCCATCGCGAGCAGCGCCTGCACGAACGACATCGGCATCTGGCCCGACGACGCGTTGAGGAAGAACAGGGGCGTGACGTCCTGGCCCCAGGCCTGGCGCGCGAAGTCGACGATGCGGTCCCAGCGCGGCCGCTCCTCCGGGGCGGGGCGGTGGCCGAGGACGTTCATGCCGAGCGTCGCGTCGATGTTCTCGCCGTCGACGACGAGGTAGGTGCGGCGCGGCGTCGTCAGCGCTCGGCCGTCGGAGGTCTGGAGGTCGGACATGCCGGTCAGCCTATCGGCGCGCGACCCGCCGCGCTCCGTCCCGGTGCGCCCGGCCGCCCTGTCCACGACGTGGGTGTTTGCGTCGCCCCACCCCCGAGTGGGTACCGTCAGGGTTCGTGACCACGCACGACACCGACGCCACGACCGCGACCGGGACCGTCCGGCTCACGGTCGTCGAGAACTCCCCGGACGTCACGCTCGACGCCTACGCCGACCTCCTCGACGCGGAGCTCCGCGTCGTCCGGGCGCACGACGGCGAGCCCGTCCCCGCCGCAGACCGGCTCGACGAGCTCGGCGACGGTCTCGTCGTCCTCGGGGGCCACGTGTCCGCGTACGACGACGCGCGCGCCCCCTGGCTGCCCGCCCTGCGCGAGACCCTCGTCGCCGCCGCGACGCAGGGCGTCCCGACGCTCGGGATCTGCCTCGGCGCACAGCTCCTCGCCGTCGCGGGCGGGGGACAGGTGGCGGTCGCCGCCCCGCCCGGGCGCGAGGTCGGCGCGACCCGCGTCTTCTGGCGTGCCGAGGCGGACACCGACCCGGTGCTGGCGCCGCTCGCGACGGGCGACGACCCGGTGCGCTGCGTGACGAGCATGCACGGCGACGCGATCGTCGAGCTCCCGGCCGGCGCGGTCTGGCTCGCGTCGTCGAACATGTACCCCTACCAGGCGTTCCACCTCGGGTCCGCGCTCGGCGTCCAGTTCCACCCCGAGGCGTCGCGCGCCGGGTTCGCGGCCTGGTGCGACCGGTACGACGACGTCGACACCGCGGCGGCGCTCGCCGGGTTCGACGAGCACGCCCCCGCGCTGCTCGACGGCGGACGCCGGCTCGCGGAGTCGTTCGTCACCGCGGTCCGGGTCAGCCGACGACGCGTCCCCGCCTGACCCGGGCCGAGGTCACCAGTCGGTCGAGGGGCCGTCCTGGGTGGTCGTCCCGGAACCGATCGCGGGCGTGACCTGCGTGGGCGACACCTGCGCGGCCGGGGCAGAGCCCTGCTTGAGGGCGGCGAGGCGGGCCTCGATCTCGACGGCCTCGCCCGACGTCTCGAGCTCGGCGAACTGGGCGTCGATGCTCGACGCGGCGACCTCCGCCTGGCCGAGCGCCAGCGCCTCCTCGCGGCGGACGATCTCCTCGTAGCGGGAGAGCTCGCTCGTCGGGTCGAGCACGTTGATGGAGCTCAGCGCGCCCTGCACCGTCTGCTGCGCCTGCGCGCTCTTCTGCCGCGCGACGAGCGAGTCACGCCTGGACTTCAGCTGACCGAGCTTGTCCTTCATCATCGCGAGACCGGACTTGAGCTTCTCGACGGACTCGCGCTGCGACGCGATGAGCGGCTCGGCCTGGCGCGCCTCGCCCTCGGCGGCGATCTGCTTGCCGAGCGCGATCTTCGCGAGGTTGTCGAACTTGTCGGCGTTCGCGGCGTCGCCCTGCTCGCGGTACCGGTCGGCCTGCGCCGACGCGGCCGCGGCCTTCTGGCCCCACTCCTGGACGGCGGCGACGTCCTCGTTGTAGTCCTGCTCGGCGAGGCGCAGGTTGCCGATGGTCTGCGCGACGGCCTGCTCCGCCTCGGCGATGTTGTTCGTGTAGTCGCGCACGAGCTGGTCCAGCATCTTCTGCGGATCCTCGGCGCTGTCCAGGAGCGCGTTGATGTTCGCGCGGGCGAGCTGCGCGATCCGTCCGAAGATGCTCTGCTTCTCCGCCATGGTCGTCCCTCTCTGGTGAGCCGTCTGGTGCTGGTCGTGCCGTCGTGCCGTCGTCCGGTGGTGCGGGGCGTGAGGTGGCGCCCGTGCTCAGAAGCGTCCGCCGCGGCCGGAGCGCCCGCCCGAGGACCGGCCGCCCGACCGTCCGCCGGAGCGTCCGCCGCCGAACCCGCCACCCCCGTAGCCGCCGCCGAAGCTGCCGCCGCCGAACCCGCCCGAGCGTCCGCCGCCGCCCCCGCCGCGGAGGATGGAGTCGAGGAGGATCCCGCCGAGGACCATGCCCCCGACGTTGCTGCCGCCACCCCCGCCGAACCCGCCACCCTGGGACGACTGCCAGCTCGACGCGTCCTGCTGCGCGCGCTGGGCCGCGGACTGCGCCTGCGCGTCCGCCTGCTGCGCGCGCTGGAGCGCGGCGACGGGGTCGGTCGGCTGGAGCGCGCGCGCCTCGCCGAGCAGGCGGATCGCCTCCGCGAGCCGGGTCCGTGCCTCCGGGCCGACGGCGCCGCGCCGCGTCTCGATGAAGTCGTTCGTCGCGCGGACCTGCGAGTCGACGCGCGCGAGGGTCTCGCGCAGCAGCGCGTTCGCACGCGCCGCCTGCTCGGCACGCTCGCGGAACGGGGCGAGGACGGCGTCGAGCGCCGCCTCCGCGTCCGTGAGGCGACGGAGCGCGGCGAGCGGGTCGCCGCCGTCGCGCGCAGCCCCGGCCGTCGCCACGGCGGCCTGCGCCTCCGCGAGCGCCGGCGCGACCGCGGGGTCCCCCGGGGCGAGCCGCCCGGCGTCCGCGATGTCGGACGTGATCGACGCGACGCCCCGGTCGAGCCGCGGACCGGACTCGGCGAGCTCGGTGCCCGCGCGGTCGACGGCGTCGAGCAGCGTCACCGCCTGCCCGACGGCGTTCTGCGCGGCCCGGGCGAGCGCGACCGCCGTCGCCCGGTCCTTGGAGGCGAGCGCCTCCCGACCGCGCGCCACCGACTCGCGCGCGCCCGCGAGGAGCGCCTGCGCCTGCTCGGGGTTCTGCGCGACGGACGCGAGCGCCGTCGACGGGTACGTGCGCCCGAGCGCCTCGAGCGTCGCGCGCGCGGGCTCGACGCGGGCGAGCACCTCGGTCGCGCGCTGGTCAGTCTCGTCGAGCACCTGCGGCGCGCGGGCCTGCAGGTCGCGCAGCTCGTCGAACGTGCGGGACTGGGCGTCGAGCGAGTCCGCGACCTCGTCGCACAGGGCGACGATGCGCGCCATCATCTGCCGCGCCTGGGGCTCCGCCTCGGGCTGGTCGTCGTCGAGCTGCTGGCGCAGCGCGAACGCCTCCGCGACCTGCTGCTTGCCCTCGGCGAGAGCGGCGGAGAACTGCTGCGTCGCCTCGATCCCGAACTGCGCCTGCGCGAAGCCGAGCTCCTGCTCGGACGTCTTCACGGCGTCGTCGATCGCCACGAGGGCCGCGCTCGCGCGGCGGTCCAGCTCGGCCGTGGGCAGCGCCGCGAGCGGGTCGCCCGCCGGCCCGACGGCAGTCGCGGCCCGGCGGCGTCGTCCCGCCGCGCGGGCGACCACCACGACCACGATCACGAGCACGCCGCCGACGAGCAGGACCCAGAACCACGACACGCCGCCCGAACCCTGGCTCGCACCCCGCGCCACCTCGGCCGCCGCGATGGCCGCACCCGCCCAGTCGTCGGCGCGCAGCTCGTCCTCCACGGCGGACGTGATCCGGTCCAGCTCGGCGTCCGACAGCGGGACGTTGTTGTCGTACGACAGCCCGTACCGCCGGTCCTGCGTCCCGACGGCCAGCAGCAGGTCGTCGACCCCCAGCCCCGACTGGTTCGCCGTCGCGTTCGCCCAGTCGACGCCGTCCATGCCGTCGAGGTCGTCCACGTACACGACGAAGAGCTGCAGGTCCGTGTCCTGGGCCAGGCGGTCGAGCGCCGCGCGCACGTCGTCCGTACGGTCCCCGAGGACGCCGGACGGGTCGGTGATCTCGTCCGTCACGTCCATCGGCGGGACGGCGTGCGCGAGGCCCGCCGGGGCGACGAGGGCGATGCACGTCAGCAGCCCGACGAGCGTCGAGACGACGAGGGCGAGGAACGCGCGGGCGCCGCGGCCCCCGGCCGCGCGGGGGTGCCAGGGACAATCGGCCGTGCTCACGGCCCGATCCTTTCCCAGCGGCCCAGGACCCGCAATCGGTGCCGCGGGGCCCTCGGTCGCCGGATGACGCCCAGGTCCCGGTGTCTCGGTAGGCCTCCGGCGTCGTTCCGTGCCGGGCGGGTACCTTGCTGCGCTGCGGTCCCCACCCGTCACTGCACGACGCCCAGGTCCTCCGGGTTCTTGGTCGGCCCTGGGCGTCGTTCCGTGTCGGGCGGGTGCCGCGCTCCTACGTCGCGGGACCCCCACCCGTCACTGCACGACGCCCAGGTCCTCCGCGTTCCTGGTCGGCCCTGGGCGTCGTTCCGTGCCGGGCGGGTACCTTGCTGCGCTGCGGTCCCCACCCGTCACTGCACGACGCCCAGGTCCTCCGCGTCGACGATGCGGTACGCGTACCCCTGCTCCGCCAGGAACCGCTGGCGGTGCGCCGCGAAGTCCTGGTCCACCGTGTCGCGCGCGACGACGGCGTAGAAGTGCGCGGTGCGGCCGTCGGCCTTGGGGCGCATGACGCGGCCGAGGCGCTGGGCCTCCTCCTGGCGCGACCCGAACGACCCGGAGACCTGGATCGCGACGGACGCCTCTGGTAGGTCGATGGAGAAGTTCGCGACCTTCGACACGACGAGCCGCGAGATCTCGCCCGTGCGGAACGCGTCGAACAGGCGCTGGCGCTCGCGGACCGTCGTCGCGCCCGTGATGAGCGGCGCGTCGAGGTGCTGCGACAGCTCCTCGAGCTGGTCGAGGTACTGGCCGATCACGAGCACCTGGTCGTCCGGGTGCTGCGCGACGATCTGCTCCACGACCCGGTTCTTGCCGGTGGCGGTCGCGGCGAGCCGGTACTTGTCCTCTGGCTCGGCGACGGCGTACGTCATGCGGTCGGACTCCGGCAGCGTGAGGCGCACCTCGACGCAGTCCGCGGGCGCGATGTACCCCTGCGCCTCGATGTCCTTCCACGGGGCGTCGTACCGCTTGGGCCCGATGAGCGAGAACACCTCGTCCTCCCGGCCGTCCTCGCGCACGAGCGTCGCGGTGAGCCCGAGGCGGCGGCGCGCCTGCAGGTCCGCCGTCATGCGGAAGATCGGCGCGGGCAGCAGGTGCACCTCGTCGTACACGACGAGGCCCCAGTCGCGCGCGTCGAGCAGCTCGAGGTGCGTGTACACGCCCTTCCGCTTGGTCGTCAGCACCTGGTAGGTCGCGATCGTGACGGGCTTGATCTCCTTGCGCGCGCCGGAGTACTCGCCGATCTCGTCCTCGGTGAGCGTCGTGCGCCGTACGAGCTCGTCGCGCCACTGGCGCGCGCTCACGGTGTTCGTCACGAGGATGAGCGTCGTCGTCCCGGACCTCGCCATCGCGCCCGCGCCCACGATCGTCTTGCCGGCGCCGCACGGCAGCACGACGACGCCGCTCCCGCCGTGCCAGAACCCGTCCACCGCCTGCGCCTGGTACGGGCGCATCTCCCACGGCTTCGGCTCCTCGCCCTCGGCGCGCGGCGGCGTCGTCGGGCTGAGCGCGATGGCGTGCTTCTCGCCGTCGACGTACCCCGCGAGGTCCTCGGCGGGCCAGCCGAGCTTCACGAGGACCTGCTTGAGGTGGCCGCGCTCGGACGGGTGCACGACGACGGTCGTGTCGTCGATCCGGTCGCCCACCAGCCCGGCGGTGCGCTTGGACTTGAGCACCTCGGCGAGGACGGCCCGGTCCGTCGCCTCGAGCACGAGCCCGTGCGTGGGGTGCTGCGCGAGCGTGAGCCGCCCGTACCGCGACATGGTCTCCGCGACGTCGATGAGCAGCGCGTGCGGCACCGGGTAGCGCGAGTACTCGATGAGCGTGTTGACGACCTGCTCGGCGTCGTGCCCGGCCGCGCGCGCGTTCCACAGGCCGAGCGGCGTGAGCCGGTACGTGTGGACGTGCTCCGGGGCGCGCTCGAGCTCGGCGAACGGCGCGATGGCCCGCCGCGCGTCGTCGGCACGGGGGTGGTCGACCTCGAGCAGGAGCGACTTGTCGCTCTGGACGATGAGAGGTCCGTCGGTCATGCGTTCTCCTTGCCGTGGGTGGCCGAGGGTCGTGCGGTCCGGGCGGTCGCCGGGCGGGCCGGTGGTGGTCCGGGGTCGGTCGGGTGACGGTCCGGGGGTAGTGCGGGGGCCGGGCCAGGGTCAGTCCGGGGTCACGGACGCGATGCGGTGGACCGCGACCGTGAGCTCGGCGTCGCGTGCCGGGTCCTGCGCGCGCAGCCGTCCGGCGTCGAGCGTGAGGGGCCGCACGCGGCGGCGGTCCGGCGCGCCCGTCGACCCGACGACCTCGAGCCACACCATGGCGCCGTCCGCGATCGCCTCGCGCAGCAGCCCCAACGCCGCCACCGGGTCGCTTGTTCCCTCGGGGCCGTCGTCCCCGCGTCCTGCCCGGCCCGACGACGTCCCCCCGCCCCGGCGCGACCCGTCGCCGTCGGCGCGTGCCCCGCCGGCCGCGCGGGTCTGGGCCTGCTCCGCCGAGCGCGTCTCCGCGGCGCGGAGCCGGGCGACGAGGTCGGCGAACCGCTGCTCGCCACGCCCTGCCCCGTCCCGCGCCTCGTCCACGCGGGCCCCGGAGCCGGGCACGACCCCGGTCCGGGCGCGGCCCCCGCGCCGCCCGACGACCGCCCCGGCCCGTCCTCGCCGGGCCGGGCCCGCGGCGTCGGGCAGGTCGCGACGGCCCGCACGGTCCGCGACGAGCACGCGCCCGTCCGGGCCCTCCACGACCGACGGCACGCCGCGCGCCCGCAGCGCGTCCTGTAGCTCCCCGGCCGGTGCGCCGGACGCGAGCACGGTCGGCGCGAGCAGCACGAGGCCGAGGCCGCGCAGCGCAGGGTCCTCCGCGATGCCCGCGAGGAGCGCCGGGTCCTCGGCGCGCACGTACGACGACGCCGTCCCGACCCGCACGCGCCCGTGACGTCGCGCGGTGTCGCGCACCAGGTACTCCAGCGGCTGGGGCACGGGCGTGCGGGAGTGCGACGCGAGCTCGGCGAGCAGCTCGTCGGCCGTCGCGCCCCGGTCGAGTGCGCGCAGCACCGACTCCGCGGTGAACCGGACCGTGGTCGCGGCACCGCGCGACTCGACGTCGGCCGCGACCTCCACGAGGCGCTCGAGGGTGCGCGACGGCCGGCCCGGCACGATGCCGGTGAGGTCGCCCTGGAGCAGGAGGTCGTCCACCTCGGGCGGGAGCACGGCCTCGAACGCGGCGCCCAGGTCCACGGGCTCCGACGACGGCGCGGGGTCGTCGCCCGCGACGAGCGCCCGGCCCGGGGGAGCGAGCGCGCCCGCGCCCGTCACGCCGAGCAGCGCGGCCTCGCGCAGCAGCCCCGCGACGGCCTGCTCCGGCGGCACCGCGCGCGGCGTGCGCCAGCGCAGGACCGCGACGACGTCGGCCGGGCCGAGCGGCCGGTCGGGCGCGAGAGCGAGCACGTCGAGGACCGAGCGACGCAGCCGCGGGACCCAGGGCCGCCACAGCTCGGGGTCGAGCGCGGCGCGCAGGGCGCCCCGCTCGTCACGGCTCCCGACGAGCCACGGCGTGCGGCGCGACCGCCACCACCCGCGCGCGAGCGCGGCCCAGCGGTCGCCCAGGTCGTCGTCGAGCCAGTCCTCGGCCGTCGGGGTCGAGGCGAACGTGGGCGGGTCGTCGCCGTCGTCGGCCACGAGGCCCGCCGCCGCCGCGACCTCGACGACCGCGGCCGCCGTCGCGTCGTCGACCTCGAGGGCGAGGGCCGCGCGGCGCAGGTCGCGCACCCCGAGGCCGCCCGCGCGCAGGACGCCGGGCGGGTGCTCGGTCCAGTGCGTCACGAGGCGCGCGACGAGGCGCACCGCCTCCAGCCCGGCGCTCGCGGACTCCGCCTCGACCGTCGCCGCGGGGAGCTCGCGCACGTCGGGCACGGGCGGCGTCGTGCGCACGTCGCGGTGGGTGCGGCCGCCGCGCAGCGCGAGCCCCACCTCGCGCGGCAGGACGACGTGCCGCTCGTCGGTCGCGCGCAGGTAGCCGCGCTCGACCAGCCAGGCCGTCGCCCGGCGTGCCGACGCGTCGGAGCGGGGCGCGACGCCCACGGGCGGCCCCCACGCGAGCGCGTCGAGGATCGCGCGCGCGCCCGGGGGCGCGTCGTCGGGCAGGACGGCGGACGGCGCCGGGGCGTCGCCGGAGACCGGGCCCAGGCCTGCGGGGTGCGGGCCGAGCACCTCGGCCGTCCCGGGCGCCGGGCGGAACCTGGCCGAGCGCGTGCCGGGCGACCACACGAGCGCGAGCTCGTCGAGGCGCGCGAGCGCCGCGGTGACCGACGCGCGGTCCACCCCCGTCGCGCGCGCGACCGCGGACGCCGTCGCGGGCGTGCCCACGGAGTCGAGCACGAGCACCGACTCGAGCACGTGCAGCGTCAGCTCGTCGAGCCCGGCGAGCGCGCGCTCGAGGCTCGTGCGGTTCATCGCGCGCGCGGCGAGCGAGAGCAGCGTCGAGGGGGAGGGGGTGGCGAGGTCGGGACGCCCCGCGAGCAGGGCGACCAGCGCGTCGTCGTCGCGCTGGCGCAGCGACTCGCTGTACGTCGGAGCCCGCTCGGGCCGGGAGGTGGCCATCCGTCCGATGCTACGCGCCAGCCGGGTGGGACGAGATCGGCGCTCGCGTGCGAGAACGGCAGTCGGGACTGCCGACGCCGACCGGACCCGCCGATCTCGTCCCCGGTTGCCGACCTCACCGCGGCGGGAGGAACGGATCGGCGCGCAGGCCACGGACGACGTCGGGCGGGACGTGCCGCAGCACCCGCGTCACGACGTCCTCCGGACGGTCCCGGGAGGTGACGCGGAGGAGGCGGTGCCCCGTGCGCTCGATCGCCTCCTGCCGCAGCTTCTCCCGGACCAGCACACGGCCCGGGTCCGCACGCGGCGCCAGGCCCGCGGGGCCGGTGCGGTACTTCACGAGGCCGTCGAACTCCAGCAGCAGGCGCCACCGCGTCCAGCCGAGGTCGACCCGGACCGCGCCGACCTCGGTGCGGAGCGCCACCTGCGTCTCCGGCCGGGGCAGCCCGGTCCGCAGCAGGACGTACCGGAGCCAGGTCTCGCGGGCCGACTCGGCGCCCGGGTCCGCGAGCGCGAGTACGTGGCGAGACCGGCGCGACCCACGACCCCGTGGCCGGCGGTCGAGGACGGCCGCGACGTCCGACCGTCGGACGCCCCGGGCGAGGGCCGCGTCGACGACGACGAGCCCGTCGAGGGCGGGCATGGTGCTCAGGCAGTCGGCGACGGTGCGGACCAGCGAGGTCGTGGTGATGCCGAGGACCGTCGTGCGGTCGTGGGCGGCGACCTCGCCCACGTGCCGCGTGACGTCCCGTGCCGCGGAACCCGAGCGGCGGTAGGACTGGACCACGTGGGTGGTCGCCGGGAGCTCCCACAGAGGCAGGTCGTGCAGGAGCGCCGCGGACGCGTGGCTCACGACCGGGTCGGCACGGAGGCTCCGGGCGACGGCACGTGCGCGGTCCACCGCGAGTCCTCGCGCGGCCGTGGCCGGAGCCGAGTCCGGCGGGAGCGCGTCGCGGTAGGCGCCGCGCCGCACGCGTTCCCACTCGCCGTGGGTCACACGTCGCCGGGCCTCTTCCGGGAGGTGCTCGCGCGCGAGGTGCAGCGGGAGCGCAGCTTCTCGTCTCGAAATGGAGCGTGATCGTGCCGCTCCTGGCCGGGTCGCGGTGCGGTGGTCGGCGGATCTGTGGACGACGGGCCGACCTGACGCGCCGAGATCGGCAGGTCCGGTCGACATCGGTAGTCGCGACTGCCGAGCTCGCAGCAGAGCGCCGACCTCGGCGAGAGGTGCCGATCTCGCGCTGTGGTCAGCCGCGGGCGGTCCGGCGGCAGACCTCGTCCCAGGGCGTGGGCTCGATGCCGAAGCGGTCGCGGGACGCGGTGTCGTCGAGGACGTAGGGGCGCTCCCACTGGTAGGCGAGGTCGCGCAGCTCGCGCAGCAGCGGCGAGAACAGCCCGGCGGCGGCGAGCCCGGGGCCGCGCAGCGAGCGCACCCGGACCGGGGGGCGCCCGACGCTCGCGAGGACGTCGGTCAGCGCCTCGCGCTGGGTGCGCGGCGGGTTGCTCGGGGTGTGCCACGTGCGGCCGAGGGCGCCCGGGTCCGCGGCCGCCGCGACGAGCGTGCGCGCCGCGTCCTGCACGTCGGTGAAGGAGTGGGGCAGGTCGGTGCGGCCGATCATCGTGACGGCCCGGCCGCGCAGCGCGGCGGGGACGACGCGCGACACGTGGCCGTTGGTGCCCACCCCGGGCCCCACGAAGTCGGAGCTGCGCACCTCGACGACCCGCGCACGGCCGGCGCGGTGCGCGGCGAGGGCGTCGGCCCACAGCCGGGCCCGCAGGACGCCCTTGTGGTCGGTCGCGGCGTCCGGCAGGTCCTCGGTCATGGGTCCGTCGACCGGCCCGTAGGGGTAGAGGTTGCCCGTGATCGCGTAGACGGCGCCCGTCCGCTCCGCCGTGGTGAGCAGCGCGGCGGCGAGCGGCGGCCAGACCTTCTCCCACTGCGTGTAGTCGCCGGGGTTGGCGCAGTTGTAGAGCACGGCGGCGCCGTCCGCGGCACGGCTGAGCGCGTCGGCGTCGGACGCGTCGAGCGCGAGGTGCGTGACGCCGTCGAGCCCGGTGTCGCGTCCGCTGCGGGTGACGACGGTGACGTGCGACCCGCGGGCCGCGAGCTCGGCGGCCACGTGGCGGCCGACGGGGCCGGCGCCGACGACGACGTGCCGGTCGTCGGAGGACGAGGTGCTGGACATGAGGGCTCCTTTCCGAGAGCAGTGCTCTCGTTTCGACAGCAGCCTGGCACGACGACCACGACAAAGCAAGAGCACCGCTCTCGTTGGTGGTCAGCGCTCTCGTCTGCGACCCTGACGGTATGACGGCACCTCGGACGGCACGCGCCCTGGCGCGCGAGACCCTCACGCGCGAGATCCTCGGCGCCGCCCGCGCGCGGCTCGTGGCCGACGGGCCCGCCGCGCTCTCGCTGCGGGCCGTCGCGCGAGACGTCGGCATGGTGTCGTCCGCCGTCTACCGCTACTTCCCGAGCCGGGACGCGCTGCTCACCGCGCTCCTCGTCGAGTGCTACGACGAGCTCGGGGCCGCCGTCGAGGCCGCGGAGGTCGCCGTCGCGCGCGACGACCTGCCCGGCCGCTGGCTCGCCGCGTGCCGCGCGCTGCGCACCTGGTGCGTCGCGCGGCCCGGGGAGTTCGGGCTGCTCTACGGCACCCCCGTGCCGGGGTACGCGGCGCCGCAGGACACGGTCGAGCCCGCGACGCGCGTCGTGCGGACCCTGGTCCGGGTCGTCGCCGACTCCTGGGCGGACGGCGAGGGCCCCGTGCCCGCACCGCCGTCGGGCGGGGACGCGGCCGCGCTCGTGGCCCCCGCCGTCGCGTACGTGAGCGCCCGCGGGCTCACGACGCCCGACGCCCCGCCCGAGGCCGTCGTGCGCACGCTCATGGCGTGGACGACCCTGTTCGGCACGGTGTCGTTCGAGCTGTTCGGCCACCTCCACCGCACGGTCGCCGACTACACCGACTGGTTCGACGCCGTCGCGCTGCGGGTCGGGGCGGACGCCGGGGTGGTCCCGCGGTCGGCCCCGCGCTGACCGGGACGACGGCGGGGACTCGGCCGGTCGTCCGGGCTCGCCCTGGGCTCGCCCGCGGTATGGATGCGGCTTTGCCGCCGCGTGGCCGGTAACCTGGGGGTTCTGGTTCCTACGAGCACGAACGAGGTCCACGTGCCCACCGGCAAGGTCAAGTGGTTCGACACCGAACGCGGGTTCGGCTTCATCGCCAACGACGACGGCGGCGAGGTCTTCCTGCACGCCTCCGCGCTGCCCGCGGACGCCCCCGCGCCCAAGCCGGGCGCTCGCGTCGACTTCGGCGTCGCCGACGGGCGCCGTGGCCCGCAGGCGCTCGCCGTCACGTTCCTCGACCCGGCGCCCTCGGTCGTCAAGGCGAAGCGTCGCTCGGCGGACGAGATGGCGGTCATCGTGGAGGACCTCATCAAGGAGCTCGACGGGATCGGCAACGGCTTGCGCCGTGGCCGCTACCCGGAGAAGGGCAAGGCCACCAAGGTCGCCGCGGTCCTGCGCGCGGTCGCGGACGAGATCGAGGCCTGACGATGTCCGCCGTGGCAGCCGCAGAGGAGCGCGTCCGAGGAGTCTCCGCACGCGCGGCGCGGGACGCCGTGCTCACGGGCGCGGTCGAGCTCGCGCGCGCCGCGGCGCAGGAGGTGGCCGAGAGCCCGGAGGACGTGGGCGAGCACCTCGGGACGGTCGCCGAGGCGGACCGGCTCATCTCCCACCGGTTCGCGTGCACGATGCGCGGCTACCGCGGCTGGCACTGGACAGTCACGCTCGCGCGCGTCCCGCGCGGCCGGACGGCCACCGTGTGCGAGGTCGATCTCCTGCCCGGTGACGGTGCGCTGCTCGCGCCGTCGTGGCTCCCGTGGTCCGAGCGCCTGCGCCCGGGCGACGTCGGCCCGGGCGACGTGCTGCCCTTCCGCGCCGACGACCCGCGCCTCGAGCCCGGCTACGTGCCCACGGGCGACGAGGAGCAGGACGCCGTCGCGATCGAGGAGCTCGCGCTCGCGCGTGCCCGCGTGCTGTCGCCGCAGGGCCGCGACGAGGCCGCGGAGCGCTGGTACCGCGGGTCGCGCGGCCCGACGACGCGCGGCGCCGTCGCCGCCGCGGCCGACTGCGGGTCGTGCGGCTTCCTCGTGCCGCTCCAGGGCAGCCTCGGCCAGGTCTTCGGCGTGTGCGCGAACGAGTGGTCGCCCGACGACGGCAAGGTCGTGAGCCTCGACCACGGCTGCGGCGCGCACTCGGAGACGGACGTCGAGCCGCAGCGCAGCGAGTGGCCGGACCCGGACCCGCTCGTCGACGAGCTGCACGTCGAGATCGTCACGCTCCTCGAGTCCGCGGTCGCCCGGAAGGAGGCGGCCCGGGACGGGGCCGCGCCGACGGACACTGCCGCGGACGAGACCGCCCTGGACGAGACGGTTCCGGCGGCGCAGGACGAGCCGACGCCGGTGGCCGACGCCCCGACGCCCGTCGACACCGCGCCGGAGGCCCCCGCGGCCGTGGCCGTCGAGCCGGACGCCGCGCCGGACGAGGCGGAGACCGCCCCGGTCCCCGACGCCGTGCCGGACGACGCGGAGACCGCCTCTGACCCCGACGCCACGCCGGACGAGCCCGAGACCGCGCCGGGCGCCGCCGTCGACGCCGCGCCGGACGAGCCGCGGGAGTGACGCAGGACGTCTTCGGGACGGCCGCGCTGCGTCGTGCGGTCCTGGAGGCGTGGCGGTCCTCGCCGACGCGCCTGCGCGAGGACGCGAACACGGAGGAGGACCACGCCCACGGGTCGTACCGGGGGCGGGTCGTCGTCGAGCTCGCGCAGAACGCCGCCGACGCCGCCGTCCGCGCAGGTGTCCCCGGCCGCCTCCGGCTGAGCCTGCACGCGCCGTCCGACCCCGACGGGCGCTGGGTGCTGCGCGCGGCCAACACGGGCGAGCCCCTCGACGCGGCGGGTGTCGCGTCGCTCGTCGCGATGCGGGCCTCGGCCACGGGTCGGGGCGCGGGCGCAGCCGATGGCCCGCGCACGGTGGGGCGCTTCGGGGTCGGCTTCGCGGCAGTCCGCTCGGTCGCGGACCGCGTGCGCGTCGGCGCGGGAGACCACGCCGTCGAGCTCTCGCTCGACCGCACGCGCGTCGCGCTCGACGACGTCGTGGCGGACCGCCCGGACCTCGCCGCCGAGGTCGCGGGGCGCGGCGACCGGCTCCCGGTGCTGCGCCTCCCGTTCCCGGCGCATGTCGAGGTGCCGGCGGGGTACGACACGGTGGTCGAGGTCGAGCTGCGCGACGACGCGGCGCTCGACGCCGTGCGGGCCGAGCTCGCGGACCTCGGCGACCCGCTGCTGCTCGCCCTGCCCGCGCTGACGGAGGTCGTCGTGGCGGGCGACGGCGTCGCGGAGCGCCGGGTCGCGGACGTCGACGAGCGCTGGACGGTGCTGCGGCGCGAGGGGACGCTCGACCCCGCGCTCCTCGCGGACCGTCCCGTCGAGGAGCGCGGCGCGGACCGCTGGTCGGTGACCTGGGCCCTGCCCCACGACGCAGCGGCGCCGACCGTGCTGCACGCCCCCACCCCGACGGACGAGCGGCTCACGTT
Organism: Cellulosimicrobium sp. SL-1; assembly: GCF_011033075.1. NCBI lineage: Bacteria > Bacillati > Actinomycetota > Actinomycetes > Micrococcales > Promicromonosporaceae > Cellulosimicrobium > Cellulosimicrobium sp. SL-1. Next base: position 90,333 of record NZ_JAACJC010000008.1, read on the forward strand.
CCCGGCCCTGCTCCTCGCGACGTTCCCGCTCGACCCCGCGCGCCGGCACGTCCCGCGCGGTGCCGTGACGGATCACGTCGCGCACGAGGCGGGTCGCGCGTTCGCGGCGCTCCTCGGGTCGCTCGCGGCCGACCGCGGTGCCGACGTGCTCGCGCTCGTCCCGACCGGGCTGCCGGCGAGCGCGGTCGACGCGGGGGTCCGCACGGCGGCGACGGCGGCCCTGGCCCGCACGCCGCTCCTCCCGCTCGACGTGCCCCCCGACCAGCCCGGCCTCTCGCTCGACGAGACCTGGGAAGGCCCGTCGATCCTCGCGGACCGTGACGAGCACGGTGCGCCGCAGCGGGCCGAGCGGCGGCTCCTCGCGCCCGCCGAGGCGCGCGTCCTCGCCGGGGACGTGGGCGACGCGCGCGTGCGCGTCGAGCTCGGGGCGGCGCACCTCGTGGACGTGCCGGGCCCGCTGCGCGCGGTCGCGCGGTCGCTCGGGGCGCAGGTCGTGGACCTGGCCGACGTCGTGGACGACCTCCCGCTCGTCGCCGACCCCGAGCGCTGGCGGGCGCTGTACGACGCGCTCGCGCCGCACGCGGGGGACCGGTCGGTGCTCGAGGCGCTGGGCGCGCTCCCGGTCCCGCTCCTCGGCGGGCAGGTCGTGCGCGGGGCGCGCGGCGTCCTGCTCCTCGACGACGGTACGGACGACGGCACGGACGGCGGGGCGCTCGACCCGCGGGACGCCGTCGACCTCGGTCTGCGCGTCGTCGACCCGCGGGCCGCGCACCCGCTGCTCGAACGGCTGGGCGCGCGCGCGACGGACCTGCGCGCGGTGCTCGCCGACGGCGCGGTGCGCGAGCGCGTGCTCGCCGCCGCCGACGCCGCCGACGCGGGCGACGACCCCGCGGCGGAGGTCGAGCGGCTGCTCGCGCTGGTCGCCACCGCGCTCCGCGACGTCCGGGACCCGGCCGGCGACGTGCTGCCGTTCTGGTGGGGCGAGCTCCCGGTCCCGACGACGGACGGCGGCTGGTCGCCCGTGCGCGGCTGCGCCCTGCCGGGCACCTGGGCGGCGGACGTGCTCGACGGGCTCGACGTCGTCGACCCGGGGGTCGTCGCGCGCTGGGGCGAGCCGGCGCTGCGCGCGGTCGGCGCGGCGGCGGGACCGACCGTGCTGCGGGTGCGCGACGTCCTCACGCCCGCGTCGGACGACGACGAGCCCGACCTGGACCCGCACGCGCCGGAGGGCTGGCTCTCCGACTGGGCCGGGTACCTCGAGCACCTCGCGGCGACGCTCGGCCCCGAGGCGTACGTGGGGGACGTGCTCGCCGTCGCGGACCTGGACGCGGTGGCCGACGGCGCGTGGCCCGACGTGCTCGCCCGGCTCGCGGGCGACCCCGCGGCGCGGGAGGCGCTGCTGACGCCCGTGCGCGCGGAGGGCGGGCGCGCGGCGTCGGCCCGGTCGTACACGGCGTGGTGGCTGCGCGAGGAGCTCGGCGGCCCCTTCGCGCTCGACGGCGGCCCCGCCTCTGCGTTCCTGCGTCCGGCACCGCCGGAGGTGGCGGGGCTCGACGACGCCTCGCTCGCCGCCGTCGGGGGCGTGCACGACCTCGCCGAGCTCGACCCGGAGGAGTGGGCCGACCTGCTGGACGGGCTGCCGCGCGTCGGGTCACCGGTCGACGCCGCGGCCGCGCTGCCACTGTGGCGCGCCCTGGAGACGCTGGCGGAGAGCGGCGTGCGGCTCGACCCGGCCCCCGCGCGGGTACCCGCGCTGCACGGCGGGACGGTCGTCGTCGCGGCGACCGACGACGTCGCGGTGGCCGCGGACCCGATGTGGGTCCCGCTGCGCCCGCTCGTGCCCGCCGGACGGGACCTGGTCGACGACCTCGCGGACCTGCTCGACGTCGCGACGGTCGCAGGCCCCGCGCCCGCGCCGGACGACCCCGGGCAGCGAGAGGAGGTCCCTGCCGAGGCGGGGACCGTCGTCGGCGAGCCCTTGCCGCGTACCTGGGAACGGCACGACGACCTCCGCGTCGACGGGGTCGCGGTCCCGTGGTGGGTCGAGGGTCGTGGGGGAGCGGACGTCGTCGTGCACGCGACCGGCCCGGCGGGGCTCGCGGCGGCGCTCGCCGTCGTCGCGGGGCGCTACCGCGCGCGGCACGTGCTCGAGGAGGTGCTCCGCGACCCGCGCGGGGCGCAGGGCGCGGTGGCGCGGACGGCCTGGGACGACCCTCAGTCGTCGGCGGACGCGCGGTAGCGCGTCCGGTTCCGACGCTCCCAGCCGAGCCCGAGCGCGCCGAGCGCGAGCCCGACGGCGCACGTCGCGACCGCGCGGGGCGCGAGCGTCCCGGTGGCGAGCAGGACGGCGCACACGACGAGCGCGACCGTCCAGAGCGCCATGCCGGCGAGGATGACGACGCGCAGGTCGACCCGCCAGGGCGCCGGGTCGGGGCGCCGGCGTTCGGGGTGGAGGAGCAGGGTCACGACCGAGGGCACCCGAGCATCGTAGCGACGCGCCGGTTTTTTCACCCCCACGGCGCGTCACTGGCGTGACCTGCGTCTCTTCTCCTCTGGTGTGAGCACACGTCCGGAGCACCCGCAACCGCGCGCTACGATGCAAGCGGCCCACCACGCTCTCCCGTTCGTGGTCGCCCGTCCAGCTCGAACCGCCCCGGTCTGTGGGTGGGAACTCCCTCACGCCTTCTCCGTACGCTGCGTCGCGTGCTGCGGAACGCCAGACCTGGACACCTGTCCAGTGAATTCCTCCGCGATATGCAGTCGACGTGAGAACCGCAGGATCCTGCGGCCTGGGACCTTCCGGACAGCAGTCGTCCGGAACGCCTTCTCACCCGGGTGAAAGCCCTCGTCAACCCTCGTTATCGCACTTTCTCGAACCTAGGATGAGTCGCCATGCAGGGTGTGGAGCCGACCGGAGGTGGACGCATGTCCCACAGCGTCACCGACGACACGAGACGAGGTCTGCGCACCTTTCTCACCGCGTCGCCCGCGGCACGCATCCGCGCCGCTCGGGCCGCGTTCGCCGCGCAGGGCTGGGAGGTCGCCTACCGCCGTCGGCTGCTCGTCACCGACACGGTGGTGATCGTCGTGGCCGTGCTGGTCGCCTACTTCCTGCGCTGGGACGCCGTGATCGACGAGCCCGTGAGCCGGGCCCGCGTCCCCTACGTGGTGCTGTCCGTGCTCGTGGGCGTCGCCTGGTCCGTGTCCCTCGTGGCCAGCCGGACGCGCGACCCCCGCGTCATGGGCAGCGGGCCCACCGAGTACCACCGCGTGTTCGACGCGTCGTGGCGCCTCTTCGCGGTGCTCGCCGTCCTCGCCTTCCTGCTCCGCTTCCCGGAGACCCGGGGCTACCTCGCGTTCGCGTTCCCCCTCGGCCTCGGCGGCCTGCTCGTTGGCCGATACGCGTGGCGCCAGTGGCTCCACCGTCAGCGCGCCCACGGCGGCATGCGGTCGGCGGTGCTCGCGATCGGGCACCGTGACCAGGCCGAGCGTCTCATCCGTGACCTCAACTCCCGCGACGAGTCGGGCTACCGCGTCGTCGGCGTGTGCGTCCCGTCGGGCGGGTTCGGGGCGGGCGAGGAGATCCACGGCGTCCCGGTGCTCGGCGAGCTCCGGCACGCGGGCGAGGTCGCGACCCGGGTGGGCGCGGACGTCGTCGCGGTCTCCGGCTCGGACGCCATCACGGCCGAGGTCGTGCGCCGCCTGGGCTGGGAGCTCGAGCCGTTCGGCGTCGACCTCATGCTCACGGCGGAGCTCGCGGACGTCGCCGGCCCCCGCATCACCATCACGCCTGCCGAGAGCGTCGCGCTCCTGCACGTGGACGCGCCCCGCTTCACGGGGCCCAAGTTCGCCGTGAAGTCGGTCGTGGACTGGACGGGCGCGGCCCTCATCACGCTCGTCGCGCTGCCCGTGCTCGTCGCGGTCGCGCTCGCGGTCCGGCTCACGAGCCGCGGTCCCGTCCTCTATCGCCAGGAGCGCGTCGGGCGCAACGGTCGCACGTTCTCGATGTTCAAGTTCCGCTCGATGCGCGTGGGCGCCGACCGCGAGGTCGAGCAGCTCGAGGAGCAGAACGACGGCTCCGGCCTCCTGTTCAAGATGCGCGACGACCCGCGCGTGACGCCCGTCGGCCGGGTGCTGCGCCGCTACTCGCTCGACGAGCTGCCGCAGCTCTTCAACGTCCTGCGCGGCGACATGAGCCTCGTCGGCCCGCGGCCCCCGCTGCCGCGCGAGGTGCAGAAGTACGAGAAGAAGGTCCGCCGTCGGCTCCTGGTCAAGCCCGGTCTCACGGGCCTGTGGCAGGTCGGCGGCCGGTCGGACCTGTCGTGGGAGGAGAGCGTCCGTCTCGACGTGTACTACGTGGAGAACTGGACGATGTTCGGCGACTTCCTCATCCTCGCGCGCACGGCGCGCGCGGTGTTCTCCGGCTCCGGGGCCTACTGAGGCCCGCCGCGGTGTCGGGGCGGGCAGGAGGAGGTGCGTCGTGCGGGTCTCGGTCTCGGGAGGCGGTCGCCGCGGCGTCCTGCACGCGGCCTGCCTCGCCGCCGCCGGGCACGAGGTCGTGCTTCTCGACCCGGACCCGCGCGCGCTCGCCGCGCTCCGCTCCGCGTCGAGGATCGCTGAGCCGCGGCTGCCCCGGCTCCTCGCGCTCGGCCTCGTGAGCGGGCGCCTGCGCCCGACGACCGACCGCACGGCCGTCGCCGGTGCGCGCGTGCACCTGCTCTGCGTCGGCGCCGGGGCCACGCCCGACGCCGGCGGTGCGGCGCGCGTCGCGACGCTGCGGGACGCGCTCGACGGCCTCGCCCCGCACCTCGGCCCGGGCGACCTCGTCGTCGGGCGGGCCCGCGTCCCCGCGGGCACCGCCGAGCTGCTCGCCGCGTGCCTCGCCGCGGACGGCGTCCCGGCCACGGTCGCCTGGGTGCCCGACGAGCACCGGCCGGGCCACGCCGTCGTCGACCTCCTGCATCCGGCCCGGGTGGTGCACGGCGTCCCCGCGGGCCCCGCCGGGGAGCGGGCGAACGCGATCCTCGACGTGCTCCACGCGGTGCAACTCGCCTCGGGCGCGCCGCGCAGCGTCACCGACCTCGCGACGGCCGAGTCCCTCGGGCACGGTCACGGCGTGCCCCGCGCGCACGACGGGACGGCGCCTGGGCCGGCTGACGTGGTGTCGAGCACACCCCGGACGGCGCTCGACGCCGTCGGCGCGGCCTGACGTGCACGGACGGCCCGGGCGGGCGATGCCCGACCGTGTCCGGCGCGTTACCGCGCGGTCACACGGTTCTGGCAGCATTCTCCCCATGTCCACCCCCACCTCCGTCCGTGAGGACGAGCACGCCCCCGCGCCTGCGCGCGGCGCGATCGACCGCTTCTTCAAGATCACCGAGCGTGGCTCGACGATCGGCACCGAGATCCGCGGCGGTCTCGTGACGTTCTTCGCGATGGCCTACATCATCGTGCTGAACCCGCTGATCATCGGGACCGTCCAGGACGGCACGGGCCAGTTCCTCGGCGGGGGCGCCGAGCCGGACTTCGGCAAGATCGCCGCGGCCACCGCGCTCGTCGCGGGCGTCATGACGCTCGCCATGGGCGTCTTCGCGAACTTCCCGCTCGGGCTCGCGGCCGGTCTCGGCCTCAACGCCGTCGTCGCGTACTCGATCGCGTCGCTGCCCGGGGTCACGTGGGCGGACGCGATGGGCCTCGTCGTCATCGAGGGCCTCATCATCCTCGTGCTCGTGCTCACCGGGTTCCGCGAGGCCGTCTTCCGGGCCGTGCCGCTCGAGCTGAAGACCGCCATCAGCGTCGGTATCGGTCTGTTCATCGCGCTCATCGGCCTCGTCAACGCGGGCTTCGTCACCGCGGGCAGCGGCACGCTCCTCGCGCTCGGCAACCTCGGCACGTGGCCGATCCTCGTGTTCGTCGTGGGCCTCGTGCTGACGATCGTGCTCTGGGTGCGCAAGGTCAAGGGCGCGCTGCTCGTCGCGATCCTCACGGCGACCGTGCTCGCCGTCGTGCTGGAGAACACGCTCCACATCGGCGCGAAGGCCCCCGACGGCTCGAACCCGGACGGCTTCAACCTCAACGCGCCCACGTTCGACGGCGTCGTGCAGGTCCCGGACTTCGGCCTCCTCGGCCAGTTCTCCCTCCTGGGCTCGTTCCAGAACATCGCGACCGTCACCGTGATCCTGCTGGTGTTCTCGCTCCTGCTCGCCGACTTCTTCGACTCGATGGGCACGATGGTCGCCGTCGGCGCCGAGGCGCGCCTCAACGACGCCGAGGGCGTCCCGCCGCGCTCGCGCGCGATCCTCGTCGTCGACTCGATCGCCGCGGCGGCCGGTGGTGCCGGGTCCGTGTCGTCGAACACGAGCTTCGTCGAGTCGACGACGGGCGCCGGCGAGGGCGCCCGCACGGGCCTCGCGTCGGTCGTCACGGGTGTCGCGTTCCTGCTCGCGACGTTCCTGTCGCCGCTCGTCGCCCTCGTCCCGTACGAGGCGGCGGCGCCCGCGCTCGTCTTCGTCGGGTTCCTCATGATGACGCAGATCGCGGGCATCTCCTGGAAGAACGTCGAGATCGGCATCCCCGCCTTCCTCACGATCATCGTCATGCCGTTCACCTACTCGATCGCGGACGGCATCGGGGCGGGCTTCCTCGCCTTCGTGCTCATCAAGCTCGCGCTCGGCAAGGTCCGGGCGATCCACCCGCTGATGTGGGTCGCGGCGGCGATGTTCGTCGTGTACTTCCTCCTCGGCCCCATCCGGGACGCCCTGGGCCTCTAGGCTCGGCCCATGACGAGCGCGGCGGACGAGCGGTCGGGGGAGGCGTCGGTGGACGACGCCCTCCCCGGCGCTCGTCCGTCGTCGTTCTACCGGCTGGAGAACACCGTCCAGCGGTACGACTGGGGCTCGACGTCGGCGATCCAGGACCTCCTGGGGGTGGTACCGGACGGTCGTCCGGCGGCCGAGCTGTGGATGGGGGCGCACCCGCTCGCGCCGTCGCGCGTCGTGCCCGACGGCGGCGCCCGCCCGGGCGGGACGTCGCACCCGGGCGCGGAGACGGCGTCGGGCACGACGCTCGCGGACCTGGTGCGCGCGGACCCGGTGGGGGTGCTGGGCCAGCGCGTCCTCGACCAGTACGGGCCCCGGCTGCCGTACCTCCTCAAGGTGCTCGCCGCCGATCGCGCCCTCTCGCTGCAGGTGCACCCGCGCCCGCACCTCGCGCGCGCCGGGTTCAACCGCGAGAACCGGGAGGGCGTCGCGCGCGACTCGCCGCTGCGCAGCTTCCACGACGACCAGCACAAGCCCGAGATGGTCGTGGCGGTCTCCCGCTTCGAGGGCCTCTCCGGGTTCCGCAGGCCCGCGCGCATCCTCGAGCTGCTCGACGGGCTCGACGGCGCGCTCGCCGGACGGATGCGCGACACCCTGCGCGCCCGCCCCACCGAGACGGGCGTCCGTGAGGCGTTCACCCTTGCGCTCCACGCCCGCGCGGAGCCCGACGTCGCGGCCGACCTCGCGCTGACCGTCGCGTCCGTGCGGGCCCGGGCCGGGCGCGAGCCGGCGGCGCCCGCGCCGGGGGGCCGGCGCACGTCGCGCCGTGCCGACGCGACCGTCCTCGCGCTCGCGGAGCAGCACCCGGGCGACCCGGGCGCCGTCGTGTCCCTCATGCTCAACCGCGTCACCCTGGAGCCCGGGGAGTCGATGTTCGTCCCGTCGGGGCACGTGCACGCGTACCTGTCCGGGTGCGCCGTCGAGATCATGGCGAGCTCCGACAACGTGCTGCGGGCCGGGCTGACGAGCAAGCTCGTCGACGTCGACGCCCTGCTCGAGTGCGCCACGTGCACGCCCGGTCCGGCCGCGCGACCGCGGCTGGTCGACGACGGCACCGGCCTCGTCGCCTACCGCCCGCCCGTCGCGGAGTTCGCGCTCCGGGCCGGCCGGGTCGCGGGCGCGGTGCCGCTGCCCGCCGCCGGTCCGCGCGTCGTGCTGTGCCTCGACGGCGCAGTGACGCTCGCGGCCGACCGCGCGGACGCCGGGGCCGGGACGCGGCTCGTCCGGGGGGAGTCCGTGTTCGTCCCGCACGGCACGGGGGCCGTCGTCGTGGACGGCGAGGGTGACGTCGTCGTCGCCTACGTGCCCTGACCCGACCGCCGAGCAGACCGCCCTCGCGTCCTCGCCGCAGGGCCGACAGGCACCTGCCGAGGCGCTGCCCGCGCCCAGGCGTGGTGCCTCTCCGGCGCGCCCCCGGACGTGACCTGCACCTCTTTCCTTACCTAGGGTAATGAGTTAGGGTAACTATCATGCCTGCTGCGGACCTCACTGCTCCTACCCGGAACCAGTACCGGCCCGCGACGCTCGGCGGCGACCTGCGGGTCGCGCTCACCCGGATCTCCCGGCGGCTGCGTGCCCAGCGCGGCGAGGCGGACCTCCCCGAGGGGCGGTTCGGCGTCCTCACCGTCCTGCACAAGCACGGCGCCATGTCGCCCAGCGAGCTCGCGGAGCACGAGCGCGTCCGGCCGCCGTCGATGACCCGTGCCGTCAACGCCCTCGTCGAGATGGGTCTCGTCGAGAAGGGGGAGCACGCGAGCGACCGCCGGCAGGTCGTCGTGCGCCTCACGGACGCCGGCGTGCGCGAGGTCAAGGAGACGCGGCGCCGCCGGGACGCGTGGCTCACGCAGCAGCTGTCCTCCCTCACTCCTGACGAAAGAGAGACCTTGGCCCGCGCCAGTGAGCTGTTGACCCGGATCGCCGCCCGATGAGCACCACGTTCTCCTCCCTCCAGTACTACAACTACCGCGTCTGGTTCGGCGCCGCGCTCGTCGCGAACGTCGGCACCTGGATGCAGCGCGTCGCACAGGACTGGCTCGTCCTCAGCGACCTGACGGACAACTCCGGCGTCGCCGTCGGCGTCGTCACCGCGCTGCAGTTCGCGCCCGTGCTCGCCCTGTCCGCGTGGGCGGGCCTGCTCGCCGACCGGCTCCCGCGCCGTCGGCTCCTCATGGCCACCCAGGGCGCGATGGGACTGCTCGCGCTCGGCCTCGGCGCGCTCGTGCTGTCCGGGAACGTCGAGCTGTGGCACGTCTACGTGTTCGCCGGCCTGCTCGGCGTCGTCTCGGCGTTCGACAACCCCGTGCGCCAGACGTTCGTCGCCGAGATGGTGCCCGCCGACAAGCTCTCCAACGCCGTCGGGCTCAACAGCGCGTCGTTCAACGCGGCGCGCCTCGTGGGCCCGGGCGTCGCCGGGCTGCTCATCGCGGCGGTCGGCTCCGGCTGGCTGTTCATCATCAACGGCGTCACCTTCGGGGCGACCATCCTCGCGCTGCTGTACATGCGCACGCGAGAGCTCCACGTGCTGCCCAGCGCGCCGCGCGAGAAGGGTCAGATCCGCGAGGGCATCCGGTACGTGCGCGGACGGACGGACATCATCGTCATCATGGTCGTCGTCGGCGTCGTGTCGACGTTCGGGCTCAACTTCCAGCTCACGTCCGCGATGATGGCGAAGGTCGAGTTCGGCATGGGGCCGGGGGAGTACGGGATCCTCGGGTCCATCCTCGCGATCGGGTCGCTCACCGGGGCACTGCTCGCCGCGCGCCGGGAGCGCCCGCGCGTCCGGCTCGTCATCGGGTCCGCGTTCGGGTTCGCCGTCGCCACGGGGGTCATGGCGCTCATGCCCACGTACGCGAGCTTCGCCGTCGCGTGCATCCCCGTGGGGCTCGCGTCGCTCACCATGATGACCGCAGCCAACTCGACCATCCAGATGTCCGTGGACCCCGTCATGCGCGGGCGCGTCATGTCGCTCTACATGATCGTGTTCCTCGGTGCGACGCCCGTCGGCTCCCCGCTCGTCGGCTGGATCGCCGAGGCGTGGGGCCCGCGCTGGGCGATCGGCGTCGGGTCGATCACCGCCGCGCTCGTCGCGGTGGGCGCCGCCGTCTGGGCCGTGCGCAACTGGCACCTCGAGGTCCGGTACCGCGTCCTGCAGCGCCCGCACCTCGTGGTGCGCTACCTCGACGCCGGGACCCCGACCGACCGTTCCGCCCGCACCGAGGCGCGGCGCCGGATCGAGGCCGAGGACGCGCAGGAGGCCGCCCGGGCGGCCTGACGCCGCCACTCCCGCCCGGAGCCACGAGGCCGGTGCCACCCCGGTCTCCCGGGCGGCACCGGCCTCGTGCTGGGCGCGGCCGTCGGTCGCGCGCTCGTCAGCCGAGGTGGTCGACGACGTGGTCCACGCACGCGGTGAGGGCGCGGACGTCGTCGGGCTCGATCGCCGGGAACATGGCGACGCGCAGCTGGTTGCGGCCGAGCTTGCGGTACGGGAAGACGTCGAGCACGCCGTTCTCGCGCAGCGCGGCGACGACGGTCGTCGCGTCGATCGCGTCGTCCAGGTCGATCGTGCCGACGACCGTCGACCGCTCCGCCGGGTTCGCGACGAAGGGCGTCGCCCACTCGCGCGAGTCCGCCCACCCGTAGAGGTGCGCGGCCGACTCGGCGGACCGGGCGGCGGCCCACTCCAGGCCCCCGTTGCCCAGGAGCCACTCCACCTGCTCCGCGAGCATGACGAGCGTCGCGATCGCGGGCGTGTTGAGCGTCTGGTCCTGGCGCGAGTTCGCCGCGGCCGTGCGCAGCGACAGCGACTCCGGGACCCAGCGGGTGCCGCTGCTCTCGACCTCGTCCGCGCGCGCGAGCGCGTCGGGCGAGCACAGCGCGAGCCACAGGCCGCCGTCCGACCCGAAGACCTTCTGCGGCGCGAAGTAGTAGACGTCGGTCTCCGCGACGTCCACGGGGATCGCGCCCGCGCCGGACGTGGCGTCCACGAGCGTGAGCGCGCCGCGCTCGCGCGAGCCGGGGACGCGGCGCACGGGCGCCATCGCGCCGGTCGAGGTCTCGTTGTGCGGCCACGCGTGCACGTCGACGTCGTCGGCGGGCTCCGGGAGCGCGACGGTCCCGGCGGGGGCCGAGATCACCTGGGACGGCGCGAGGAACGGCGCTGCGGTCGTCGCGGCGGCGAACTTCGCGCCGAACTCGCCGAACGCCGCGTGCTGCGCCTTCGAGCGGACGAGGCACGCCGTCGCGACGTCCCAGAACGTCGTGGAGCCGCCGTTGCCCAGCACGACCTCGTAGCCGTCGGGCAGCGCGAACAGCGCGGCGAGGCCCTCGCGCGTGCGGCGCACGAGCGACCGGACGGGCGCCTGCCGGTGGGACGTCCCCAGCAGCGAGGTGCCGGCGTCGGACAGCGCCCGGACCTGCGCGGCGCGGACCTTGGACGGCCCGGACCCGAAGCGGCCGTCGGCCGGCAGGAGGTCCGAGGGGATCGTGATCGAGGTGTTCGCGAGATCGGGCACGGCGTCACCCTACGCGCGCGCGGCGCGCCCCGGGAGCCTCGTCCACAGGCCGTGCGTCACCGCACGGTCCGCGCCGGGGCCCGCGGGGAGGCGCGGGCCACCAGGCACCACGGGTGCCTCTGGACGACACCGCGGTCGGGTCACGGGCTCGCCATAGACTGACCCCCAGCGGCCCGCCGGTGCGGGCAGGCGCCCCGTGGAGCGACGACCGGGCGCCCCGAGCCGACGAGCGACTGGGAGCGTGACGTGACCGATCTGATCGATACCACCGAGATGTATCTGAAGACGATCTACGAGCTCGTGGAGGAGGGCATCGTCCCGCTGCGCGCGCGCATCGCGGAGCGCCTCGGCCACTCGGGGCCCACGGTGTCGCAGACGGTCGCGCGCATGGAGCGCGACGGGCTCGTCGTCGTCACGGGGGACCGCCACCTCGAGCTCACGCCCGCGGGCCACGAGAAGGCGACGCGCGTCATGCGCAAGCACCGGCTCGCCGAGCGGCTCCTCACGGACGTCATCAAGCTCGACTGGGAGTACGTGCACACCGAGGCGTGCCGCTGGGAGCACGTGATGAGCGAGCTCGTCGAGGAGCGGCTCCTCGGGTTGCTCGACCACCCGCACTTCGACCCGTACGGCAACCCCATCCCGGGCCTGCCGGAGCTCGGGGAGCAGCTCGAGGAGGTCGACTTCCTCGACGGCGTCGTGTCGCTCCCCGTCCACCTCGCCCAGCACGGTCTCGGCGGCGGCGAGGTGCGCGTCGTGCTCCAGCGGATCGCCGAGCCGGTCCAGGTCGACGTCGAGCTCCTCGCGCGGTTCGCCCAGGCCGGGGTGCTGCCGCGCCGGACGCTCGTCGTGCGCCCGGCGCCGGCCGGCGGGGTCACCGTGCAGGGAGAGGGGGCGCCGGTCGTCCTCGACCTGCCCGACGACGTCGCGCGCCACCTCTTCGTCGCCCGCGGATAGCCGCCCGTTCACCGGGGGAGACGCCGTGACCTGCGGCGATGCGCAGGGCCGCGTTCCGTCGTGATGGGAACGTGACTTTTGCCGAGGGGTCCTGTACGGTCGTCCTGCTCCGTCGGGATACCCATCTGGCGGAGACCTCGCGCGGAACGCCTAACCCTGTCACCGCGAGAGGCCCACGACGACCCGATGACAGGGACGGGGGACCCACTTCCGGGTGCTGGAGACAGCGCCCTTGGGGTGAAGCCCGACGGACTCCGGTCCGCCAGGCCGGGTGACTCTTCCACCCGAACCCGACAGCTGACCTCGCAGGCGTCCAGGAGAGGCAACAGTGACCGTGAGCACGACTCGCGCCCGCCACCGCGCGGCGCGGCGTCCCGTGACGCCACTCAGCACCATCGCCCAGGCCGCATCGGACCAGATGTCGAGCGTCGGTCGTCGTACCGCCGTCGTCGCCGCGTCCTCCGGCCTCATCGTCTCGATGATCGGCGCCGCCGCCCCCGCGACGGCCGCCCCGGTCGACAACGAGTCCGGCAAGCTCAACGCCGTCGACCTCAGCGCCCTCACCGCGCAGGCCCGCCAGGCCCTCGAGGCCGCCCCGGCCGTGACCGTCGCGGCCGACGCGGCGTTCACCATCGAGGAGGCCCCGGTCACCGTGACCCCGGCCCCCGAGCCGGAGCCGGAGCCGGAGCCGGAGCCCGTCCGCACCACGCAGACGAGCCGCACGCAGGAGCGCCAGTCCACGCAGTCGTCGTCCGACGAGTCGCAGGCCTCGGCCCAGCAGGAGGCGTCCGTCGGCGCCCCCGCGTCGGCGCACGGCTCGTCGATCGTCTCGATCGCGGCCCGCTACGTGGGCGTCCCGTACGTCTACGGCGGCACCACGCCCGACGGCTTCGACTGCTCGGGCTTCACCAGCTATGTCTACGCGCAGGTCGGCATCAACCTGCCGCGCACGTCGGGCGCCCAGGGTTCGGTCGGCACCAAGGTGTCGCGCGACCAGGCGCAGCCGGGCGACCTCATCTGGACGCCGGGCCACATCGCCATCTACGCGGGCGACAACATGATGATCGACGCCCCGCGTCCCGGGAAGTCGGTCCAGTTCCGCCAGATCTGGCAGTCGAACCCCACCTTCATCCGCGTGGCCTGATCGCTCACCCGATCAGGACCCCCGCGGTCACTGGCTGGACGAACCCCGTCCGCTCGCACTCTGCGCGAGCGGGCGGGGTTCGTGGCATTCTTGACGTGTTCGTGACTCGTGGCAGACGGACGGCCGGGCCTGGTCTCGGCTAGGTTGGTCGTCCGATGGCACCGGGCCGTCGAGAGGAGAGTCGCTCATGACCCGCACGGAATCCGTCCTCGTCGGTGTCGACGGCTCGGCGCCGAGCCTCCACGCCCTGGACTGGGCCGCGGCGTACGCGCTGCGCGTGGGGTGGCCCCTCCACATCGTGTGCACCTACTCGTTGCCGTCGTTCACGGCGGCGTCGCTCGACGGCGGCTACGCGGCCCTCGACGACTCGGCCATCCAGGAGGGCGCGCGCGCCGTCCTGGAAGAGGCTCGCGCCCGCGCCGAGGGCGCCGGCGTCCGCACGACGGCGACCGTCACGACCGGCGACGCCGCGGGGGTCCTCGTCGAGATGTCGCGCGAGCACGCGCTCGTCGTCGTCGGCACGCGGGGGCGCGGCGGCTTCACCGAGCGGTTGCTCGGCACCGTCTCCTCCGCGCTGCCCGCGCACGCGCACTGCCCGACGGTCGTCGTGCCGTATCGCGCGGGCGGGAAGGACGACGAGGGCGGCGCGCAGGAGCTGCCGCCGGTGCGGGACCTGCGCCGGATCGTCGTCGGGGTGGACGGGTCGCCGTCCGCCGAGATCGCGCTGCGGCACGCGATCCGTCAGGCCCGGGCCTGGGACGCCGAGCTCGTCGCGGTCGCCGGCGTCCCCGTCGGCGCCGGTGCGGGACTCCTCGCGTGGCTCCCCGCGTCGATCGACCACGAGCAGGTCCTGGCCGACGTCACCGAGGGGCTGAACGTCATCATCGACCGCCACGAGGCGGAGCACCCCGGGCTCACGATCAAGCGCATCGTGCTCGACGGCACGGGTGCGGAGCTCCTCACGGAGTTCTCCACGGCGTCCGACCTCATCGTCGTGGGCTCGCGCGGGCGGGGCGGGTTCCGCGGCCTGCTGCTGGGCTCCACGAGCCAGGCAGTGCTGCACCACTCCGCGTGCCCCGTCATGGTCGTGACCAAGAAGTGCGAGGACGACGAGCCGGCGGCCCAGGAGGGCTGAGCCGCCGGCACGCCTGGGCACCACGGCGCCAGGTGCCCAGGCGCGGGGTCAGCTCCGGTTGCGGTACAGCCGCATGGTGATCGGGGCGAGGATCGCGGTGAGGACGACGGACGCCACGAGGACCCACACGATCCCCTCCGTCGCGGGCTCGCCCGCCATGAGCCCGCGCACCGCGGTGACGAGGTGCGTGACCGGGTTGACGTCGACGAAGCGCTGCAGCACGACGGGCATCGTCGACGGGTCGACGAAGATGTTCGACGCGAACGTGAGCGGCATGAGCACGAGCATCGACGTGCCCATGACGGCGTTGGGGGAGCGCAGCACGAGCCCGAGGGCCGTGAACACCCAGCTGAGCGCGAACGCGAACACGAGCAGCAGCACGATCCCCAGGACCACGCCGACGACGCCGCCCGGCGGGCGGAAGCCCAGCACGAGGCCGAGCGCGAGGGTCACGACCGAGGCGATCGTGTAGCGCACGGTGTCGCCGAGCAGCGCGCCGACGATCGGCGCGGGCCGCCACACGGGCAGCGACCGGAACCGGTCGAACACGCCCTTGCTGATGTCCGTGTTCATCGTGTAGCCCGTGTAGATCGTCGTGAAGAGCACCGCCTGCACGAGGATGCCGGGCAGCAGGAACTGCAGGTAGCTCTGCACGTCGCCGGCCAGCGCTCCGCCGAACAGGTACGTGAACATCAGCGTGAAGATGATCGGCGAGACCGTGACGTCGAACAGCTGCTCGGGCACGTGCTTGATCTTCAGCAGCGCGCGCCACGTGTACGTCAGGGTCGCCGAGACGGGCGACGGCCGGTCCGGTCGCCGGTCGAGCGCGACCGCCGCGCGCAGCGCGTTCGCCTCCGGGGCGCGCAGCTCCGCGGCGGTGGTCGTGGGGTCCGCGGCCATCAGGCCACCTCCTCGATCGTCTCGTCGTCGTCCATGGGCTGACCGGTGAGCGCGAGGAACACCTCGTCGAGGCTCGGCTGGCCCAGCGTGAACTCGGGCACCACGATCCCCTCGTCGCCGAGGGCGGGCAGGATCCGCGCGACGTCCGCCGCGCCGTCGTCGGGCACTCGCGCGGTGAACGCGTACGGGTCGTTCGCGAGCGTGATGTCCGTGCCGAGCAGCGCACCCACGACCTCCGCGGCCCGGCCCCGCTGCGTCGCGTCGGCGAGGCGCAGGTGGACCGCGCCCTCACCCACCGACCGCTTGAGCTCGGTCGCGGTGCCCTCCGCGATGACCTTGCCGTGGTCGATCACGGCGATGCGGTCGGCGAGCTGGTCCGCCTCCTCGAGGTACTGGGTCGTGAGCAGCACGGTCGCGCCGTCGGCGACGAGCGCGCGCACGATGTCCCACACCTGGTTGCGGCTGCGCGGGTCGAGCCCGGTGGTCGGCTCGTCGAGGAAGATGACGCGCGGGCTCATGACGAGGCTCGCCGCGAGGTCGATGCGCCGCCGCATGCCGCCCGAGTACGTCTTCACCTGGCGGTCGCCCGCGTCCCCGAGCCCGAACGCGTCGAGCAGCTCGGCCGAGCGCCCGCGTGCGGTGCCACCGAGGAACCCGTACAGCCGCGCGAGCATGACGAGGTTCTCCGTGCCCGTGAGGTCCTCGTCCACGGACGCGTACTGCCCGGTGAGCCCGACGACCGACCGCACCTTGTCGGCGTCGTGCACGACGTCGTGGCCGAGGACCCGCGCCGTGCCCGCGTCGGGGCGCAGGAGCGTCGCGAGCATGCGGACGGCGGTCGTCTTGCCCGCGCCGTTCGGCCCGAGGACGCCGAACACGGTGCCCTCGGGGATGAGGAGGTCGATGCCGTCGACCGCCTTGGTCACCGACTTCCCGGTCGTGAAGTGCTTGACGAGGCCGCGCGCCTCGACGGCGAGGTCGCCGCGTGCAGGTTCGGTCATGTCCCCTCCTGGCCGTTGCCGACGGGCCGCCCGGAGCGTCCGGGCCACCCACGCACCCACCGACCGCCCGGGTCGGCAGAACTCATCGGTCGCGCACCCCTCTCATCGTGCGCCGAGCGAGGCTCGCCCTACCAGACCAAGACGTCACGCCCGCGAAGGCACCCCGAAAGTCGAGCAGGCGGTCATGGCGCGTCAGGAGACCCGGACGCGCCACGACCGCCTGCTCGGCGGTGTAGGGCGGGAGAGCGGGCTACCGCGCGGCGTGCTCCGCGGCCGCGAGGAGGACGCACGTCGCGACGCCGTCCATCGCGACGCGGACCTCCTCGATCGGGGGGAGGGTCGGGGCGAGGCGGAGGACCTTGTCCTCCGGGTCCTTGCCGTAGGGGAAGGGGGCGCCCGCGGGCGTGAGCGCGATGCCCGCGGCCTTCGCGAGCTCGACGACGCGCGACGCGGTGCCCGGCACGACCTCGAGGCTGACGAAGTAGCCGCCCTTCGGCTCGGTCCACGACGCGACGCCCGTGCCGCCGAGGCGGTCGGCGAGGATGCTCGTCACGGCGTCGAACTTGGGGGCGATGATGTCGCGGTGCTTGCGCATGTGGGCGCGCACGCCGTCGGCGTCGCCGAAGAACAGCGCGTGCCGGAGCTGGTTGACCTTGTCCGGGCCGATGGACTGGGCGGACAGGTGCTTCTTGTACCAGGCGACGTTCCCGGGGGACGACGCGAGGAACGCGACGCCCGCGCCGGCGAACGTGATCTTCGACGTCGAGGCGTAGAGGATCACGCGGTCCGGGTGGCCGGCCTCGGCGGCGAGCGCGATCGCGTCGGCGCTGCGGACCTCGTCGTCGGTGAGGTGGTGCAGGGCGTACGCGTTGTCCCACAGGATGCGGAAGTCGGGGGCGGCGGCGGGCACGGACACGAGCGCCCGCGCGACCTCCTCCGTGACGACCGAGCCGTCGGGGTTCGCGTACGTCGGCACGACCCACATGCCCTTGATCGTCGGGTCGTCGGCGACGAGCGCGGCGACGGCCGCGGCGTCGGGGCCGTCCGCCGTCATGGGGACGGTGACCATCTCGATGCCGAGCGCCTCGCACACGGAGAAGTGACGGTCGTAGCCGGGCACGGGGCAGATCCAGCGGACCTTCTCCTCGCGGCCCCACGGGCGCTCGGACCCGGGGACGCCGAAGAGCGTCGCGTACACGAGCGTGTCGTACATGAGCGTGAGGCTCGCGTTACCGCCCGCGAGGAGCTGCTCGACGGGCACGCCGAGCAGCTCGGCGAAGATGCGCCGGAGCTGGGGCAGCCCGTCGAGGCCGCCGTAGTTGCGCACGTCCGTGCCGTCGGCGTCCGTGTGCACGCCCTCGCCCGGGAGCGCGAGCAGGGCCTCGGAGAGGTCGAGCTGCTCGGCCGAGGGCTTGCCCCGCGTGAGGTCGAGCTTCAGCCCCAGCGCCTGCAGGTCGGCGTACGCGCGACGCAGGTCGTCGAGGGACGACGCGAGGGTGGTGGTACCGGGTGCGGTGGGCTCGGGCGTGGTCACCCTCCGGACTCTACCGACCCTGCGCAAGGTCCGTCAGGGCGTCCTCCAGGGCGGACAGCCCGGTCTCGAGGTCCTCTGCCGCGATGGTGAGCGGGGGAGCGAGGCGGATGGTCGAGCCGTGCGTGTCCTTGGCGAGGACGCCGCGCGCGAGCAGCGCCTCGCACAGGTCGCGGCCCGTCCCGCGCGCCGGGTCGAGGTCGAGGCCCGCCCACAGGCCGAGGCCGCGGACGCCGTCGAGCAGGCCCGCGTCCACGAGCCCGGTGAGCCGGTCCTGGAACCCGGCGCCGAGCTCGCGCGCGCGTCGCTGCGGCTCGCCCGTGCGCAGCAGCTCGACGACCGCGAGCCCGACCGCGCACGCGAGCGGGTTGCCGCCGAACGTGCTGCCGTGCGTCCCGGGCGTGAGCACCTCGAGCACGTCGCGCCGCCCGACGACGGCCGAGACCGGCACGATCCCGCCGCCGAGCGCCTTGCCGAGGGTCACGAGGTCGGGCCGCACGCCCCACGTCTCGGTCGCGAGCGTCGCCCCGGCGCGCCCGAGGCCGGACTGGATCTCGTCGGCCACGAGGAGCACGTCCCGCGCGGTCGTGATCGCGCGCAGGCGCGGCCAGTAGTCGTCGGGCGGCACGACGACGCCCGACTCGCCCTGCACCGGCTCCAGGAGCACGGCGACGGTCGTGTCGTCGATCGCGGCGGCGACCGCGTCGGCGTCGCCGTACGGCACGAGGCGGAACCCCGGCGTGTACGGGTCGAACCCGCGCCGGGCGTCGGGGTCGTCGGAGAACGACACGATCGTTGTCGTGCGGCCGTGGAAGTTCCCGGAGCCGACGACGACCGTCGCCTCGCCCGGGGGCACGCCCTTGACGTCGTAGCCCCACTTGCGCGCCGTCTTGATCGCGGTCTCGACGGCCTCGGCGCCCGTGTTCATCGGGAGCACGAGGGAGTCGGCCCCGCCCGTGGTGAGCGGCCCGACGAGCGCGGCGAGCGCCTCGGCGAACGGGTGCAGGAGGTCGTGGTCGAACGCGCGCGACGTGAGCGTGACGCGGCCGAGCTGGCGCGTGGCGGCGTCGACGAGCGCGGGGTGCCGGTGCCCGAAGTTGAGCGCCGAGTACCCCGCGAGGAGGTCGAGGTAGCGGCGACCGGTCACGTCGGTGACCCACGACCCCTCGGCGCTCGCGACCGTCACGGGCAGCGGGTGGTAGTTGTGCGCGAGCGCGCCGCCGCCGGTGCCGTCAGCGGGCCGGTCGCCGTCGAGCGGGCCGGTAGCGCTGCTCGCGCTCGTGCCGCCGTCCGACGCGCGGACCTCCTGGGTGGTCACGACGCGCTCCCGGTCGGTGCCGGGGCGTGGACGGCGGGCTCGCGGATCTCGAGCGTGCAGCACTTGGCCCCGCCGCCGCCGCGCAGGAGCTCCGACGTGTCCGCCGCGACCGTCTCGTAGCCGCGCTCGCGGAGCGCCGCGGCGAGCCGGCCCGCGCGCGGCGAGTGCACGACGTGCGTCCCGTCGCTCACCGCGTTGAGGCCGAGCACGGCGGCGTCCTCCTCGGTCGCGAGGAGCGCGTCGGGGTAGCGCTCGCGCAGCACCTCCTGCGCGGCGGGGGAGAACGCGGCGGGCAGGTAGACGACGTCGACGGCCGGCGGGCCGGTGAGCGCGGGGTGGGTGCCGTCGTCGGGGTGCACGGCGTCGCCGGTCCCGCGGGTGCCGGCGGTGCCCTCGTTGCCGCGCAGCACGGTGAGCGCCGTGTCCAGGTGGTAGAACCGCGGGTCCACGAGCTCGAGCGTCACGACCTCCCGGCCCCACAGGGCCGCGGCCTCGGCGTGCGCGGCGCGCTCGGTGCGGAAACCGGTGCCGGCGAGCACGACGTCGCCGGCCAGCAGCAGGTCGCCCTCGCCCTCGTTGACGTGCTCCGCCAGGTGGGTGACGTACCCGTGGTCGGCGAACCACTTGAGGTAGGCGGGTCCCTCGGGCCCGCGCTCGGGGTGGGCGAAGCGCGCGGAGTAGACGAGGCCGTCGACGACGGTCGCGCCGTTGGCCGCGTAGACCATGTCCGGCAGGCCGGGGACGGGGTCGATCGTCTCGACGGTGTGGCCGAGGTCGCGGAAGGTGTCGCGCAGGCGTTCCCACTGCGCGACCGCGAGCGCGGTGTCGACCGGTGTGCGCCGGTCCATCCAGGGGTTGATCTCGTAGCTGACGGTGAAGTACGTCGGCCGGCACATCAGGTAGTGCCGGGACTGGCCTGGGCGCATCGCCGCCTCCTCGCGGGAGCCGGGCCGCCGGGGTGGTGCGGCCCGGGTGGGTGCCGGACGGGGGATGCGTCCGGTGCTGCTGGTGGCTGCCGGTTGGCTGCTGGAAGTCAGCGTACGTCCGGGAGGTGGGCGCGTCCTGGGACGGCACACGAGCGGCGGGGTGTTGACAGCGATATTCTAGCGATATATCGTTACCGTATCGCTGAGCCCGAGATGCGGCTCGCGTCGACCGCGCGGCCGGACCGGCCCGCCACGCTCCGCGGATCACCCGGAGCCCTCGAGCATCCACGTACAGGAGACACCTCTCATGCACCACGCACACCAGCACCGGGGCAGGACCCCGGAGAACGTCCAGAACATGTCCCAGCCGTTCGGCGAGCGACCCGGGCCGCGCTCGGACCGCCGTCGTCGCGACGGCTTCCCGCCCGTGCCCGACGACGCGGCCTGGTTCCGCGGCGACGGCCCCCGTGGCCGCGGCGGAGCCCGCCGTGGTGGCGGGCGCGGGTTCGGCGGACCGGCCGACGGCGGCCGGGGCTTCGGCCCCGGCGGTCCGGCCGACGACCGTCGCGGGTTCGGCCCGGGAGGCCCCGGGTTCGGCCCGGGCGGGCCCGGCTTCGGTCCCGGTCACGGCGGTCGTCGGCACGGGGGCCGCGGTCGCGGCCCCGGGCGCGCCGGCCGCGGCGACGTCCGCGCCGCCGTCCTGCTGCTCCTCGCCGAGCAGCCCATGCACGGGTACCAGGTCATCCAGGAGATCGCGGAGCGCAGCGAGGGCCAGTGGCGCCCGAGCCCGGGCGCGGTCTACCCGGCCCTGAACCTGCTCCAGGACGAGGGGCTCGTCAAGCTCTCGGCCGACGGCGGGCGCCGCCTCGCGACGCTCACCGAGGCGGGCACCGCGTACGTCGCGGAGCACGCCGACGAGCTGGGCGACCCGTTCGCCGACGCCGCCGGTCGCGGCGGCCGCCCGCGGCGCGAGCTGCGCGCAGGCGTCGAGGCCGTGGCCGCGGCGGTCCACCAGGTCGCCCGCACCGGCACCGACGAGCAGACGACGGCCGCCGCGGAGCTCCTCGAGCGCACGCGCCGCGAGCTCTACCTGGTCCTCGCGGGCCCGGCCGTCCCCGACGCCTCGCCCGGCACGGCGCCGGGTGCCCCGACGACCGCCGCGGGCGACCGTGCGCCGTCGGGCAGCCCGGTGGAGGACGCCCCGGTGGAGGACGGGCCGACGGCCTGAACCCACCACCCCGGACCCGGGGTCGCGCGGTACCGACGCTGGTCGGTCCCTTGGGGCCCCGGGTCCGTCGCGTCCGCGGGGCGCGGCCCGGCAGCCAGGCCGCTCGTGGCTACCGGCGGGCGCGCAGGCGCGCGTCGAGGCGGCGCAGCGAGACGTGCATCATGACGCGCAGCGCGACCCCCACGAGGGGCGCCGTGACGCCGCGGGGGACGGGTCCGGCGAGGTACGCCTCCTCCCACCACACGACCCGGCAGCGGCCCGTGCCGAGCGGCACGACCTCGAAGCCCGCGTCGCCGAGCAGCGCCGGGCCCAGCTTGCGGATCCGGGTGCGGCCCGGGCGGCCCGCCGCCACGGACGGGCGGTCGAGCGACTCGACGACCATGCGGTCCGGGAAGCCGCGGCCCGTGCGGCGGACGAGCGGGCCGCTCACCATGGTGAACCGGTCGCCCACCTCGGGCCCCCGGCCCGCCGGGGTCGTCATCACGGTGAGCGGGATGAACCGCGGGTGGGTCCGCGGGTCCGCGACCCACGCGAACGCTACGGAGGCGTCGACGGCGAGCTCGCGCGCGACGGCGACGCGCCGCACGCCCCGGGTCGTCACTCGGCGTCGCGGGCGGGGGAGCGGTCGCGCCGTCCCCGCCCCGGCAGCAGCCGACGACGGCGGCGCGGCTCCGCGTCCTCGGGGACGGGGACGAGCCGCGGCGGCGCGTCCTGCACGGGCGACTCCACGACCTCGAGGAGCCGGCCGAACACCGACGGCGGCGGCCCGAACGCGCGCCGCGACTGGGCGATCACGCCGTGCCCGAGCGCCCGCGCCCCCGCCACGCCCACGACGGCGCCGACGCCGAACGGCACGAGCCGGCCGAGCGCGAGGCCGGACTGCTTCGCGAGCTGGGTGCGCAGGAACCGGTTGCCGAGCGCCTTGTTGACCTTGACGAGCGTCCCGGCGGGCATGCTCGTCAGGAGCACCTTGCCCCACGCGAGGCCCGACCCCTGGGTCGCGCGCTCGACGTCGCGCGCGCCCTTCTCGCCGAGAACGGTCGCGAGCAGGAGCGCCCGACGGCGGCCCACGTCGTCCACCGCGATGCCGTGCACGTCCGCCACCGCGAGCGCGAACGCGGCCGAGGAGGCGAAGAACGTCGCGACGTCGCTCGACGTCAGCGCGATCCCGACGCCCGTCCCGACCGCGGGGAAGGCGGCCGCCGCGCCGACGGCGCCGCCCGCCGTCTGGATGACGAGCAGGTACTCGCGCTCGAGGATCCGGACGATCTGCGCGGGGCTGGCCTCGGGGTTGCGACGGCGCACCGAGTCGACGTGCGCCCGGATGACGTGCGACGGGATCGTCACCGCCTTGTCGAGCGCGGCGTCGAGCAGCGGCGTCGGCCGGTAGGCGGACCACTCGACCGCGTCCTGCGTCGAGAGGTCCCTGCGCCCGGCGTCCGGGGGCGGGGTCCCGTACTCGGGCACGCCGCCGCGCGGCACGGGGCTTCTCGAGGGGTCCTGCTGGTACGCCATGGCGCCTCCCGTCATCCCGCGGTCAGTCCTGGGTCTCGACCTCGCGGCCGGCACCCTCCGGCTGGAACAGGTACTCGACCTCGGCGCCGGCCTTGACCGTCCGTCCTACCGTGCACGCCTTGTCGATCGCTCGCGCGGCGACGGTGACGAGCCGGTCGCGCGCGTCGTCGTCGAGCGACGTGAGGTCGATGTCGTACGTGCCCGTGATCTTCGGGTACCGCTCCTCCTCGAGGAGCTTGTCGCCCTGGACGTGGATCGTCACGGCGTAGTCGTCGCCGAGGCGGCGGGCGAACGTGCGGTCCGTGCTCATGCCCGCGCACGCCGCGAGGGCGATCTTCAGCAGCTCGCCGGGCGTGAACACCGCACCCTCGCTCGCCGGGCCGATCGAGACCTCGGCGCCGCGCGCCGACCGGCCCGTGTACGTGCGGGTGCCCGTGCGCTCGACCCACAGCGCGTCGGCCGGGGCGGGCGACGGCGCGGGGACGTCGTGCGCGGCCTCGTCGGCGGCGCTCAGGGTGTTCTCGGCAGGCTGCGTCGTCATGCGTGAATCCTCGCACTCGTCGGGTCGCGGCGTCGGGGCGTCCGCCCTCCGGGGAACGTGCGGCGGGCGCGCGCGATTCCCGCGCGCGCGTGCCTGTCACACCGCGGACGGTCGTCCGGTCGTGAGAGTGGTGCGCGGCACCCGCCGCGCCGGAGAGAGGAGACATCATGAGAGTCGTCGTCGTCGGAGGCACCGGGCTGATCGGGAGCCAGGTCGTGCAGGACGTGCGCGACGCCGGGCACGAGGTGGTCGTCGCCGCGCCCAGCACCGGCGTGGACACGTTGTCCGGCGCGGGTGTCGACGAGGCGCTCGCGGGTTCGGACGTGGTCGTCGACGTGTCGAACTCGCCGTCGTTCGCGGACGACGACGTCCTGCGGTTCTTCGAGACGTCCACCCGCACGCTCCTCGACGCGGAGGCCCGCGCCGGGATCGGGCACCACGTCGTCCTGTCGATCGTCGGCACGGACCGGACCGACGCCGGCTACCTGCGGGCCAAGGTCGCCCAGGAGCGGCTCGTGCGTGCTTCCGGGCACGGGTGGTCGGTCGTGCGCGCGACGCAGTTCTTCGAGTTCGCGCGCTCCATCGCGGACGGCGCGACCGTCGACGGCGTGGTGCACATCCCGCCCGTCGCGTTCCAGCCCGTCGCCTCGGCGGACGTCGCGCGCACCGTGGCCGACGTCGCGACGGGTGTGCCGCTCGCGGACGTCGTCGAGCTCGCGGGGCCGGAGCGGTTCCGCTTCGACGAGTTCGTCCGCGAGGCGCTCGCGGCGCAGGGCGACGACCGGGAGGTGGTCGCGGACCCGGAGGCGACCTACTTCGGGGCGCAGCTCGTCGAGGACGCGCTCGTGCCCCGGGGGGAGTCCCTGCGAGGTGCCACGACCTTCGCGCAGCACGCGGAGCGCGTCGCGTGACGTCGTCGTGCGGCAGGGCCGCGCGAGCCTGGTCCGCGTCGTAGCGTGGCTGCATGAGTCTCGGCCCACGAACGCCCGAGAGCCCCGTCGTCCGGGAGGACGAGGGGGCTCTCGACGCGTTCCTGAGCGTCCGGTCCCGGCTCTTCGGCATCGCCTACCGCATGCTCGGCAGCGCGACGGAGGCGGAGGACGTCGTGCAGGAGGCGTGGGTCCGCTGGCAGGGCACGGACCGGTCCGTGGTGCGGAACCCGGCGGCGTTCCTCACGACGACGGTGACGCGGCTCGCGATCAACGCCGCGACGTCCGCCCGTGCGCGCCGCGAGACGTACGTGGGTCCGTGGCTCCCCGAGCCCGTCGACACCTCGGACGACCCCGCCCTGGGCGCGGAGCGGGCCGAGGCGCTCGAGATCGCGACCCTCGTGCTCCTCGAACGGCTCGCGCCGGTCGAGCGCGCCGTCTACGTGCTCCGCGAGGCGTTCGACTACCCGTACCGGCGCGTCGCGGAGATCCTCGGCCTGACGGAGGCCAACGCACGGCAGCTCGCGCGTCGGGCGCGGGAGCGGCTCGGCGCGGGCCCGGCGGTCCCGGTGGACCCCGGAGAGCACCGTCGGCTGCTCGACGAGTTCGTGGCCGCCGCGCACGACGGCGACCTGGCTCGCTTCGAGCGGTACCTGGCTGACCACGTCGTCGCGCGCCCGGACGGCGGCGGGAAGGTGCACGCGTCGCGCGTCGAGCTCGTCGGGCTGCCCCGGGTGTCGTTGTTCCTCGACAACGTGTGGCGCAAGTACTGGGCGGACGCCGTGGTGCGCGTCGTCGAGGCGAACGGTCGCCCCGCGCTCCTCGTCGTCGTCGACGACGCGCCGTTCGCCCTGGTGTCGCTCGACGTGACGGCGCGCGGGATCGAGCACGTGTACCTCCAGGTGAACCCGGAGAAGCTCGGCGGCTACGCGCCCACGGACTGACGCGCGGCCGTACCGCCTCAGGCGACCTGCGACGCCTCGTCCTCGGGCGTGGAGCGCGCGTCCCCGGTCGTCCGTGCCGGAGCGTCGGCGTGCCCGGCGGTGCTCGCCTCGGCGGAGGCGACGCCCGCCCGCGGCACGCCGGCGACGAACGCCGCACGGGGACGTTGGACGGCGGTGAGCGACACGACGTCACGCCCGAAGACCCCTGCGGTCAGCCAGACGGCGAGGACTCGGACCTTCCGCTCCCAGGTGGGGATCGCGAGCACGTGGTACCCGCGGTGCATGAGCCAGGCGAGCACACCGCGCACGACGACCCTGCGGTACTCGAACAAGCCTGAGCCGATCCCGAGCGTCGCCACGACACCCAGGCTGCCGTGCCGGTAGGGGTGGGTCGGGCGCCCACGCCGCACCGCGACCAGGTTGCGCGCGAGGCGTCTCCCCTGCCGCACGGCGTGCTGCGCGTTGGGCACGGTGAGCGCGCCCGGCCGGTCGATCGAGAGGTCCGGCACGGCTGCCCCGTCTCCCGCGGCCCAGGCGTCCGGGACGAGCGCGTCGGCGGTACCGACGCGCAGGTCCGCTCGCGTGACGACGTACCCCCGAGCATCCACGGGCAGGTCGGTGTGCGCCGCGACGACGGGGTTCGCGGCGTTCCCCGCCGTCCACACGAGGAGGCCCGAGGGGAACTCCTCCCCGGTCGAGAGCCGGACGACGCCGCCCTCGGCCGACTCGATCCCCGCTCCCAGGTGGACGTGCGCCCCGCGGCGCTCGAGCTGACCGACCACCCAGCGGCCGGGGCGGTCGGTCACCTCGGGCAGGATGCGCCGGCTGCGCTCGACGAGGTGGAACTGCACCTCGGAGGCGGTGATCTCGGGGTAGAGGCGCAGGAGGTCGTCAGCGAGCGACAGCAGCTCGGCGAAGCCCTCGACCCCCGAGAACCCGCCGCCCACGAACGTCACGGTGAGGAGGCGCTCGCGCTCCGGTCCGGGCGGGAGGCTCGCCGCACGGTCGAACGACGTGAGCAGACGGTCGCGGATCGCGACGGCCTCCTCGACGTGCTTCATGCCGATCGCATGCTCCGCCACACCGGGCACGGGGAAGACCCGTGTCACCGCGCCGGCAGTGACCACCGCCGTGTCGTACGCGAGCTCGTACGGCTCGCCGGACCGCGGCCGCACGACGACCGTGCGACGCGCGTGGTCCACCCGTTCGACGGTCCCGTCGACGAGGCGCGTGCGGCGCAGGTGCCTACGGTGCGCCACGGCGGCGTGCCGCGCCTCGACCGAGCCCGCGACCACCTCGGGCAGGAACGGCTGATAGGTCATGTACGGACGGGGGTCGACGAGGACCAGCTCCACCTCGCCCCGCCGCAGCTCGTGTCGCAGCCGCTTCTCGAGCTCCCGGGCAGCCGTGAACCCGGCGTACCCGCCACCGACGACGACGATGCGTTCCATCACGTACCTCCCGGTGCCCTTGGACGCCTCTCCGACGTCCCTACCCCTCCGACCGGTCCGCGGGCCGACGCGTGACATGACGTGCGTCACGCCGACCTCCGGCCCGGGAGGTCACGGACGGCGCGGTGGGGACTGGCCGGTCGCGGTGTTTGACCCACCGCGTGGCGACGACCGACACTGTCGGGCGTGGCCCCCGACGCAACCTCCTCGACCCTTGCCGTGGCGACCGAGGGTGAGCGTGCGCCGTCGGGCAGCGCGCCCGGGCCCGTGCCCACCCCGTACGAGGACCTGCTCCGCGACGTCCTCGCGCACGGCACCCCCAAGGGCGACCGCACCGGGACGGGCACACGCAGCGTGTTCGGGCGGCAGATCCGCTTCGACCTGTCGCAGGGCTTCCCCCTGATCACGACCAAGCGCGTGCACCTCAAGTCCGTCGCGTACGAGCTGCTGTGGTTCCTGCGCGGCGACTCGAACGTGCGCTGGCTCCAGGAGCGCGGCGTGCGCATCTGGGACGAGTGGGCCGACGCCGACGGCGAGCTCGGCCCCGTCTACGGCGTCCAGTGGCGCTCGTGGCCGACGCCGGACGGCCGCCACGTCGACCAGGTCGCGCAGGTGATCGAGCAGATCAGGGCGAACCCCGACTCGCGGCGGCACATCGTCTCCGCGTGGAACGTCGGGGAGATCGAGGACATGGCGCTGCCGCCGTGCCACGCGTTCTTCCAGTTCTACGTGGCCGACGGCCGGCTCTCGTGCCAGCTCTACCAGCGCTCGGCCGACCTCTTCCTCGGCGTGCCGTTCAACATCGCGTCGTACGCGCTGCTCGTCCACATGGTCGCCGCGCAGACCGGCCTCGAGGTCGGCGACTTCGTGTGGACCGGCGGCGACGTGCACATCTACGACAATCACGTCGAGCAGGTGCGCGAGCAGCTCACGCGCGAGCCGTACCCGTACCCGACGCTGCGCCTCGCGCCCCGCGACTCGATCGACGCCTACGAGTACGAGGACATCGAGGTCGTCGGGTACCAGCACCACCCGACCATCAAGGCGCCGATCGCGGTCTGATGCTCGGACTGATCTGGGCCCAGGCGCGCGACGCCGCCGGGCGGCCCGTCATCGGCGCGGGCGGCACCATGCCGTGGCACCTGCCCGAGGACCTCGCGCACTTCCGGCGCGTCACGTCGGGCCACCCCGTGGTCATGGGCCGCCGCACGTGGGACTCGCTCCCGCCCCGGTTCCGGCCCCTGCCGGGGCGCCTCAACGTCGTCGTCACGCGCCAGGAGTCGTGGGTGCCCGACGGCAGCCGCCCGGAGGGCGACGGCGGCGCGCCCGTGCGCGTGGCAGGGTCGGTCGACGCGGCGCTCGCGGCCGCCCGCAGCGCGGCCCGGACCAGCAGCTCCGACGAGGTGTGGGTCATGGGCGGTGCCCAGCTCTACGCCGCGACCGTCGACGAGGCGGACCGGTGCGTGGTCACCGAGATCGACGCCGTCGTCGACGGCGACACGTTCGCCCCCGAGGTCCCCGCCGGGTGGTCCGTGAACGCGGGAGAGTGGGCGACGTCGTCCACCGGACTGCGCTACCGCGTCGTCACCCACACCCGCCCCCCCTCGCTGAGTGCGTGAGCTCGCCGCGCTCGCCCGGTCGGAGCGCGACGAGATCACGCACCCAGCGGTCAGGCGGGGTCGCCGACGCGGCGCAGGGCGTCCAGCACGAGGTCCCAGAACCGGCCGTGGTCGAGGGTGACCGCGACCTGCGTGCGGCACTCCTCCGGGCCGGGCTCGTCGCCGCGCAGGTCGGCGACGGTCATGCCGGTCGTCAGCCCGCCGTGCAGCTCGACGTCCAGCGGCGCGCGGCGCGTCGTCATCACCGACGGGTCGACGACGTACGCGACCGCGCACGGGTCGTGCACGGGCGGGGAGGGGAAGCCCTGCGCCGTGCGGTACGTCGTGCCGTAGAAGTCCAGCAGCTCGCCGACGAACCGGGCCGGGGCGGTGCCGAGCGCGGCGATCCCGTCGCGCACGTCCGCCGTCGCGACGGCCTGGTGCGTGAGGTCGAGCCCCACCATCGTCACCGGCCACGCCTCGGTGAGCACGACGTGCGCCGCCTCCGGGTCCGCGAGGACGTTGAACTCCGCGACCGGGGTCCGGTTGCCCACGTGGTACCCGCCGCCCATGAGGACCACCTCGCGGACGCGCGGCACGATCCGCGGCTCCTTGCGCGCGGCCATCGCGACGTTCGTCAGCGGGCCCGTCGGGACGAGCGTGATCTCGCCCGGCTCGGCCGCCAGGACCGTCTCGATGATGAGGTCCACCGCGTGCCGGTCGTCGACGGCGCGGCGCGGGGCGGGCAGCACCGGCCCGTCCATGCCCGAGTCGCCGTGGATGTCCGGCGCGACGATCCGGGGCCGGACGAGCGGACGGTCGCACCCGGCCGCGACCGGGACGTCGATCCCGGCGAGCTCCGCGACGGCGAGCGCGTTCCGCGTCACCTTCTCGAGCGTCTGGTTCCCGGCGACCGTCGTCACCGCGACCAGGTCGACGGCGGGGCTCCCGTGCGCGAGGAGCATCGCGATCGCGTCGTCGTGGCCGGGGTCGCAGTCGAGGACGATCCGGCGGGGCGCGGTCGTGCGGGAGTCAGGGGCGGACGGGACGGGCTGGGCCGGGGCGTGAGCGGACATCGACCCATCCTCGCGCGTCCCCGGGGCCGGGGCCGCCGGTGCGCTTCGCGTCCGGGCGCCAGTGACGGCTAGGCTGTGCTGCGGCCCTGACCCGGGGCCACGCGCCTGTAGCTCAGGGGATAGAGCACCGCTCTCCTAAAGCGGGTGTCGCCAGTTCGAATCTGGCCAGGCGCACCGAGTAAAACCGCAGGTCACAGGCACTTTCTGTAGACACCCCCGCTGTGGAACCTCCCCCAGCAGAGCCCAAAACTGCAACGCTCTGACCTGCACTTATATAAACTTGTTACTGCTGGGGCTCCCCCAAACCTCCCCCGCAGCGGGCGTCCAGCCCCGGTCGCGACCGGTGCGAACAAGCCGATCCTCGACAGGGGGCCGGCACCCGGTACCGAACCCCAAGGGTTCGCGACCTCCCCCAAGACCAGTTCCGGCACCGTTATGCCCGCATTGGTCCAACAGTGTCCGGTTTGCTCCCAGCCCGTCAGCAGGCCCGCATATGGGGTGTCAGAACCGGGTGGGAGGCCGTCGGGGGACCGTGCGGAACGCGTCCTCCACGCGCAACCACACCACCAGCTCGTGCTGGTTGTACGGAGGAGCCAGAGCCTTCACGACCACCATCACATGGGTGTCGGTCCACCGGATCGCCCTGGCCGGCAACAGCTCCTCGTGCGTGTCCCACAACAACCGGACGATCACCGGCAGGTCACCGGACGGGCGGACGGGCGCCCGGGCGGGTGACTCGTGGTTCAAGGGTTTGCGCTGCGACCAGGGCCGGTCCTCCAGCTGGCCCGGGCGGGGTGCGGACGCCACCACGCCCGCACGGTCGTCACCCTTGCGGCGGACCAACCGCCGCCCGTCGTCCTGCTCACCCACACCGACCAGCCTACGCCATCACTCGAACACACGTTCGATAAGATGCCGATCGCAGGTGTTTGGCTCCGCTGTCCGAGCCTCAGTTCGTGAGTAGCGATCCGCGTCCGGTGACCAACAAATCTCGTCCCATGCCATGGGCCTCTACTTGTTGGACAGAAGGCCGGGTAGTCTGATAAAGGGAGGTGTCGGTCGCGGCACGGACTGTCCACAGACCGCGTCGGGTCGAGTGCTACGGCGGCATGTTGGCCCGTAAGCCCAGGCCCGGGGCCCTGTGGGTGCCTGGTGGTCTACACGGTGGTGATGTGGCGGTTGATGAGTGCTGCCATGCGGAGCCGGTCGATGTCGTCGGGCAGGTTGGGTCCGCGACCGCTCGGACGGGACAAGGTGTTGGCGCGCAGCATGTGCAAGATCTGGGCGGTGTTGCGCCGTGTCGCCTTGAGGGGCGGGGTGTTCAGCCGCCACGGCAGGTCGGGGTGAGCTTCGCGGATCTCCAGCAGCGAGTTCAGATCCAAGAGGTCCTTGTCTTCGTAGCGGTTCTTCCGCGCGTGTGCCTTCAATACCGTGGCTGCCTCCAGGCCGGGAATGCGCGTGGTGTACTCGATGACGTCGCCCTCGGTGAGAGTGACTGTCATCGCGAGCTCCAGTGGTGGCTGGGCCAGCGCGAAGACAAGCTCGGGGAGGGTGTCGACCTGTCCCACGCCGGGAACCTCTTGAGGTTGCATGCCGGAGGTCGTGCCGTGGCGGGAGAGCAGCAGGTTCACCTCGATCCGGCGCTCTGGGTCGAGCGGTTTGAAGAAGAGGTTGCCGCCCTCCTGGGTGAAGTCGTCGGCCTTGAGGCGCTCGGCTACCGCCCCGACGATCTCGATGTCACCGACGGCCGTGTCAGCGTCGACGGTCGTTCGCGCCCGCGCTGCAGGGGTGGGGTAGACCAGGCCGAGGAGGCGTACCATCGTGCCCCCGACGATCCGATACTCGCCGTCGTCGGCCATCGCGTCGGCGACGGCCTTCTGGCCGAGGAAGCTCAGGTCGTCAGCTTTGCTCATGGAGTGGACCTGCATGGGCAGCGGGGCTTCGCTCCTCGTGGACGGGTCAGTTCCAGGGCTGCTCATTTGCCCTCTTCAGTGTCAGGGACGCCAGGTGTTCAGCTGCTTCGTCGCTGTCGATCTCGCCGCTGGTCTTGAGGTCCCAGTACACGATCGCGGGGTCTGCCAGCGGCAGCGGCAGAGGTTTGCGTGTGGTCGCGCGCAGGTGCGTGAGCCGCCACAAGCTCGGATCGGCAGGGACGCACGTCACAAGAGTCGCCTCCTGGAGCGGGGCTGGCACGAAACCGTCATTCTCCAGGTCTACGGGGCCGGTCAGGTACACACGCCCACGCGCTGGGAGCTTCCAAGGAGCCAGCAGGTCGGCGGCGACGTCGCCGCTGACCAAGGCCGGCACATCGACCAGGTCCGCGGCCTCGACGGCGGCCGAAACCTGGCGTACGACGGGGTCCAGGCTGTACCAGCCCAGCTCGACTCCGCCCGGTCCGGCGTAGTCGGTGAACCAGTGCTGCAGGAGCTCGGCACGGTTTGTCGCCACGAATCCCTCGCCCGTCTCGGTAACGAGCCCGGACAGGTGCCGCACAGCATTAGAGACCGACTGCTGGGTGGTCCTGACAGAATGCGCGATGACTGGCTGACGGGAAGGCTCGTCCGCCAGCAGCAGGTAACGCTCGACCGCCCATCGTGTCCAAGCAGTGCGGGCGGTGCGCGGACGGGCTGGTGGCGGCGCGGCTTGGTCGTCGATGAGCGCGAAGTCGTGCCCGTCGTGGATCAGCCGCGGTGGGTGGGCGGTCAATATGTCCAGCCTGCCGGCCAGAGCCTCTTGGACAACACTGTGGGTTGCTGTCTCTGCGACCAGCAGGCGTGACCGGTCCTCCTCCGGGAGCCTGCGAACTGCGTGCGCGTTGAGGTGGATCAACGGCGGAGTCGGTTCGACGACAAACTTCCTCCCGCCCGGCACGCGCAGGGACCACCGGGCTCCGCGCCCTCCCTCGTCGATGCTGAAACCGAACTCGCGCAGTAGTTCGCCTACATCGATTCCCACCGGACCTCCAACAAATCCCGACCCATCTCGTGGGTACTGACTTGTTGGACAGGGTATGGTTCGAACTGGTATGGGCGCCAGTCTATCGCGGCAGGGTGGTGGACCGGTGGCTAGCGTCGCTGGGTGTTGGCTCGACTGTCAGCGTTGGGCACTCGGCAAGCCATTGCAAGTAGTCCACTGACGGACGAGCAGCTGGTCTACTGGGTCGAGACCCCCGGGGGTGCCCGTCCGCCGCTGCGTCCCTGGACCTCTGCCTGCCCGACTTGGTGGGACTGTCAGCCGTCGAGCGCGTCCAGGCTGGATCCCGGCCGCCCGCGACTACCCCCGCCGCTTGGACTTCATGGCTGAGAGCTGACGTCGCTGCTTGCGCGAGCCGCGCGCCTCAGAAGCACCGCGGCCCACCATCGTCGACAGGGCAGACAGCCTCCTGGCGTCATCCGAAACATCATCGCGGTCCCTGCTGCCGGAGCGGATCGCCTCGCAGAACTCTTGCCCGTGGACCTCGCACCACGGGACCGTCAGTTTGCGCCCGTACTTCTCGTCGCCGTCAAGCTTGTCGATGGTGAAGTCCTGCCACAACGACGAGGACGGTCCGTTGTGCCCGCAGTCACACGAGTACGCGACGTAGTCATTGCTCTCGAAGTAGTCCCAGACGCTGCCGGTGACTATGACCTCGTGCCGGTCGGCGGCTTGGGCGGCCTTCGCGGCATAGTTCACGGGGCGTCCAGCCCAGACCGCCTCCTGCTCGTCTACGTTGCGAGGTGTCCCCAGCTGCTTCACCAGCACCCGCCCGCACGCGACACCGACCTTGAAACCAGTCTCGGGAAACCCGTCACCGAACTTGCCCTCGAGCTGTTTGACCAGGTCCGCGCTGAACGTCCGCACGGTGACCGCACCGCACAGCGCACGCTCGTAAGCAAGGTCACCCCAGAACAGCCCGAACCCTCCGTCGCCCTGGATATCGACGAACTGCGCCTCGAACTCGTTGAGGATCGCCACGGCGGACTCGACCGCGGACTTGTACACACGCGCCGTGGAAGTGTCATGCCGCCCGGTGCCCAGGTTCGTGGACCCCTTGAGGTCGAACACCACCGCCACCAGGTTGGGGATCTTCAACCAGCGACCTGACCCCTGCCCGGGGATGTCGTCGATGCTCGGATCGGCGTCTTCGGTCACCTCTGGGACAGCCCTGAGAGTCTCGCGCACGGTCGACCCCAACCCAGACATCAGCTCGTCAAGCCCCATGACGACCTCCTCTCGGCGGCAGGCTAGCGGCTACCGCCACTCGTGCGGGATGGCGGAGCGGGTGATTTGCGTCCATGCCCCTGGCTGGTCAGGTGTCGTTGGGGGACACTCAGCCCGGACTGGACGGTCAAGGATCGGGGGAGGGCACGTGGCAGGGCGGAAGGGCACGGGGCAGCAGCTTGAGTGGCACGCCGCCGCGCAGACCATGCTCGATGAGGCGCGGGCCGAAGCGCCCATGGCCGACAACAAGGCGGCCGTTCTGCTAGCGACGCTCGGAGTCGGGTTCGGTGTCCTCGGGGCTGGGCTGCTCGCCGGAGACTGGTCACCTACCGGTCTGCGAACCCCGGCAGCGGTCCTGTTCTGGGTGTCGGTGGCAACAGCTGTGGTCTCCGTGGTCCTGGCGGGCAGCGCACTGTGGCCCCGTTTCACCACCACGGACCGAGCCGGGGGCGTCTACTACTGGGGGCACGCCGCCGACTTCGACTCGGCGTCCGACCTGGCGAAGGCACTGGCGGGCACGAGCTTCGCCGACGCGTCCAGGGCGAGCCACCAGCTGTGGAGGCTCTCGCGTGCGGTGCGTCGCAAGTACTCCTTGGTCCGCAGGTCGCTGGTCACGGCTGCCGTCTCAGTCGCCGCGATGGCGCTGTGCCTGGTGCTCGAGCTGGTACTACAAGCCTCCCAGTGAGTTCGCTGCGGGCAACTAGCAGTGCACCGTCGTACCGCCGTCTAGCGAGCCGTGTCGGAGCCCCTAGGCCGCGAGCTAGAGCTT
Organism: Cellulosimicrobium sp. SL-1; assembly: GCF_011033075.1. Lineage (NCBI taxonomy): Bacteria > Bacillati > Actinomycetota > Actinomycetes > Micrococcales > Promicromonosporaceae > Cellulosimicrobium > Cellulosimicrobium sp. SL-1. The sequence goes on from NZ_JAACJC010000008.1 coordinate 124,825, forward strand.
CCGGGCTGCCCCGACCATCTCGTGGCGAACCAGGATTTCCTCACCTGTGTCGGCGTGGCGCGTCAGGTAGTCACGCTCGCCTACCTCAAGGACGACGAGCGGAGCGTTGTCGAACCTGTCAGCCCCGTAAGGGACGACATAGACGGTGTCTCCGACTGCGAAACCAGGCTCGGACGGTGGCTCTGGGTGTTTCTCGACGATCCGAATCACTCCGGGGTCGAGGGCGGGCGACCTCGGGTTCTTCTTCCACCATTCCAGTTTGACCGGCTGTTCGTGGGTCTTGTCTGTGCAGAGAAAACCGTCAGGGCCTGGCGGGGTGACCGAGACGAACCCGTGCTCGTCTGGGCAAAGCCCGTACCACGGGTACAGCCGCCAGCTCACCGTTTGCGACTTGGTACCTGAGCCGCCCAGCTCGACAGCCTTCAGCTTCCACTCCTGCGAATGCTCGGACGCGACCCCGACGAGTGCGTGGGCTACCTCGTGGCGGACCGCATCGCGACGTTCCGCCGGGGTGAACAGTGCGACATGAGCGGCGCTGAAGAGGATGCGTCTCGCGTGGCAGAAGGTTGCACCCCCGCCATCAGTTTTCTCGAGCGACCGCACCCAGTACACCGACCAGTCGTCGAGCCCGTGCTGGGCGAGGAGGTCGAGCGTGAAACGGTGCACCGTCTCGAGGTCACGCCCTACCGCCGTGGTCCGATCTTTGGATTTCGCTGCCTTGCTGGGCACGGAGCAACACCTCTCTTGCACGCCACGTCGTCCATCGGGCTGGCTACCTAGCAGCGAGGGTAACGCCGAGAACACCCCTGTGCGGTTCGTGAATCCCCCGTCAACGTACAAGGTGGAGGACCGCCATGCTCCTGTGGCCGGTCCAACCCTCGTACAGACAAGGAGATCAGTCATGGGCAAGACGGGTGGCGGTCGCGGCACCAACCAGCACGCGATCAAAGGACGGTCGGTAGCAGGGCAGAGCGTGAGCACGGGTGGTGTCAGGGAAGACGCACCAGGCGGACAAGACGCGCTTGACGATCCGCTTGCCGCCGAGGGCCGGGCCACGGTGACCACACATCACGAGCGGCAACATGTCGAGAGTGACGCCTCACGCCCACAAGAAGTGCCGGAGCGGAAAATCTGGGCAAGAGTATTATCGATGATCGACGAGACGCCAGATGACTTCTTTACTGCGCTCGGCCCTCAACCAGGCATGCCAGGAGGAGGGGTAATCACACGCGAGACGATGTCCAACTACCTCGATAGAGTTCGTGAACTCTTGCCTTCGTTTTACCAGGAGACATTTGAAATATCTCTGGAGGCTGACGAGTGTGGCGACATATTGACCTACGAAGAGAATTCGCGAATAGCGTGGGATTATCAGGATCTTGCGGGCTACGTTGCCGAGATCCGAGGCGATACCGAGTCGTGGCTGTGAGGGTAACCGCCGCATATCAACCTCGTCGGCAGATGATCGTAAACGAGCAAAGGAGACTCCCCAAGCAGCCCGCTGCCGTTTGGAGCGGGCGCCAAGAACCGCCACCCAGAGGCAGTTTACGCTGAGGCCCCGGTAGATACCATCCCGGTTCGCCGTGCAATCCGACGTCAAAAGCACCAAGGCCGCCAGGACCCGAAAACCGCCAGAACTGCAAGTGCACCCATCGTCCGCCCCAAGATATGGCGGCAGTACCACCAACCGCCTAGCGATGGTAGAACTCTGCCTATGTCGAAGCCCCGCGAGGCGTTCGTAGCCGAAGCCCGTGCAGCCCTGGTTGTCGCGGCGATGCGCCGGACCCTCCTCACCTACGAGGAGCTCGGACGTGCCATCGGCATCAGCGGGGTCGGGCTGAGCCACCAGATGCGTTACATCCTCAGAGACCTCTCGAACGAGTGTCACGAAGCCGACCAACCAAGCCTCCCCGCCTTGGTGGTCAACAAACGAGACGGCAAGCCAGGCCAAGGTTGGGTCGACGGCGACCGCCACCCCTGGCACACCGAGGTCCGCCGCATCTACGAGTACTGGCGCCCGGTGTGACGGCCCCCGAAGGAGTCCAGAGGACACCTGCCGACGAACTGCGCGCAACGCTGCGGAAGGGGCGCACCGCTGTCGAGGAGCACATGGGCGTCTTCGACCGTGCCGGGTTGACATGGCACGAAGAGACGGTGACCGACATGCTTCTGCAGCACACCTGGCCCTTCATGCGCGGCGTCGCGTTCAACCGGAACGAGGAAGGCAAGACCGGCGCCGACTGGCTCTGGTGGTGGCTCGAGAAGGACGCCGCCTTTGGGATGCTGATCCAAGCGAAGCGGCTGAAACCCCCGAAGTGGACGGCTGACTTCGGGTACAAAGACGGACAGCAGTGGGCAAGGCTCGTTGATTCGGCCAAGGCACTCAACGTCGCTCCGGTCTACGCGGTGTACACCGGCACCCCCGAATCCAGGGGAGGCCTGTCATGTGGACGTCCTGACCATACGGGCGACTGTGAATGGTGCCGTGCGGCGACGGTGACGCTGTTCCCCGCCAACGCCGCGGAGTACCTCGCTCGGTTCGATGCGCCGTTCGAGCTCTCCTCGACCGTGCCGCTGGAGTTCCTCACCGACGCGGATCTGGGACCTCGACCGTTGCGAGTAAGGGCCGACCTGCCCGAGTCGCTGCGCTCATTCCTCACGTCTAAGCACGACGGAGTGCTGAGTGTAGCGAAATCTCTGGTCTCGATCGTGATGAACGTGAGGGAGAGACAATCCGGAGTCATGACGGACACTGCTGTCTCCGAGAACGTTACTGACGACCCGTACTTCTCCCACCTGCCCTCCGACCAGGGACACATGAGCGACCAGGTGTTCCCCAACATCCTGCGAGGCCTCAGGCGCACCCCTCCGGGCTACGCCTTGGACGTACTGCACGGCAACCCCATCCAGGCCGACCTACCCGGGAAGGTCGGTGGTGTCGTTGTGCTAGACCTCGACACGTCACAGGGGTAGAGAGCCCGAAGGCGCGTCGGCAAGGGGAGGGACCCCTGGTCGCGGTGCGCGAGAACTCCCGCGCCGAAAGGACGTGTAGATGGCTCATCAGGTTGAGGTCTCGGGCTGGCGGCCGATCTCCGTGGGTCCGCCAAGCCCCGGCGTCGTAGAGGAGGCGTCCGGTCGCCGACGTCGCGGCAACGGGCGACCTCTGGGGAGCGTCCTGTCGTTCCGGACCGAAGGCCATGGACTGCTCACCACCCGGCTCACGAAGACCGAGGACGAGGACGCCTGGGTGTACGAACCACTCCTCGTCGCCAAGCGTACGGACTTCGGTGTATGCCCGATCTGTGGCGGCGAGGAGAACCTGAGCGACGAGCATGTCCCGCCCGGGCGGCTGGGCGGCAGCGTCCTGACACAGACCTGCAAGACGTGCAACAACTACTTCGGCAGCATGGAAGATGCCCTACTCAAGCGCGCTGAGGAGCGATACACGCTGGCAGTACGAGGGCCGGGATTCCGGGGAGAGCGACGCGTCGCTGACGTGATCCTCCGCCTCGACGAAAACAGGCACATCATGCTGTCCACATGGAACGGTGACTGGCCCGAGTGGACGGGGCCGATGTTCACCGACCCCGGATATGAGATCCAGCTAGAACGCCCTTGCCAGTGTCTGTCCTACGCGGCGATCCTCAAGAACGCCTACCTCGCGGCCTGCGCGTTGAATCCCGCCATCGTTGAACAGCCCGAGCGGTGGCCAGTCGCTCAGCTCGTCCGTCGCCAGCTGAGCAACTGGCGGAACCGCGGGAGCGGGGCCCACCGGACCCTGGACCCGCCTCTCCGCAGGTTGCACGTGAGATACGACGCGCCGATGGCCCAAGCACCCGGAGTCACCTTGTGCACCGCCACGCACAGAGAGTCCGGCGAGCAAAATCACGTCATCCGGATGGGCTGGCAGCTGGTGGTCGCATGGCCGGTCGACGCAGCCCGGCTGATCGAGGTCCAAGACCACTAACGCGCGTAAGAGCCCCAAAGTGGCCTGCGAAGCAGAACCAGCCGCGATGGGCGGGCAACGGGCCCCGTTGCTTCGACGAACATGCCCGTGGCCCGTCGCCAGTGATCCACGGCGGAACTGCTGGAGATTGCGATGGTAAGCAGCGTCCCCGCTCGGTCAGTCGTTTTCCAGTACTGCCCGGGCCTTCTCGTGGAATGCGCGGATCGCGGCTTGGTAGGCCGCTTCGTCGACCCAGTCGTTTCGGAGAGGCTCACCGGGTCTCTCCTTCGCCGAGACGTCGATGGCGGTGCCGTATGCCCACCTGTAGTGCTGATCACGCACGGTCTCAGCTGCTTTGACCACATCGTCGGGCATGAGCAGGTAGAACTCTGTGATAGCACTTTCCAGACGAAGATCCGGTGGACCTCCTCTCGGCAGCCCGTTCCCCGATATGTCCTCTCCGGGCATGAGGTAGTACTCGTCCACGTATGTCCTGACGGCAGCGTCGGCGGCATCGAGGTTCCGGAGAAACCGCACGACAGCCTCGTTGCGTGCGTCTCGACGTGCCTCCAAGCGATCGTCGTCGCGCCGAGCCTCCGCTTGCTGGCTCTCGAACGAACGCTGGTCCTTCGCCAGCTCACGCGCGGACCGGTTCGATAGCCAGGCACCGATCAGTCCTAGGACAGCACCGGCTACCACCCCGGCCAGCTGGCTCTCGTACCAGGGTGCTGGTTCGGTGCTTGCGTCGCAGGCGGCTGTGGCGAGCACGACGAGCGAAGAAGTGACGAGCACACCACCGATAGTGCACCACCTGTGTCGGGGGTGCCGCGCAACGGGGCTGGTGAAACAAGCGGAGAGCGGTGAGCATCAATCGGTCGTCGAAGACCGCTGTGCGCTCACAGACCAGGGGGCCGACACACGACCTGGGCAAATCTTGACGCCTGCTCAACGACAGCGGGCTGCTCGTATAGTCTCGTATGGCCGTTTACGAACACCTGACGATGAGGTTGTTCTGTGATGGTTAGGCGGTTACGGGCGTTGGCACTGCTCGGGACTTTCGCCCCGTATCGAAACGGGTGAAACCGCCCGATAGTGGGGCGAACTGTGGGGGTTCTGGACCTCCCCCAAACCCCCCGGGCGCTATAGCGCATCTAGGCTCACCTGCGAAGACGCCCGCTGTGCGACCGCCCTCCTAAAGCGGGTGTCGCCAGTTCGAATCTGGCCAGGCGCACCGAGCAGGACCGCTGTCCAGAGTCCAGCGAGTCTGGCGCTCCCCGCACCGAGACCCGGTGCGCGTGGCGGTGCGGTCACTTCGTGGCGTTCGGGTGGTGCGTGTGCACGTCGAGCACGTGGACCGTGCCTGGGGCACCCGAGGTCACGAAGTACCACAGTCGTGCTCCGCCCGGGAGCTCGTACTGCCGTCGTACGTGCTCCACACCGTGGACGGTGACAGTCGCGAGGTCGCCCTTCAGCGGGTGGCAGGTCGGGTCGTTGCGGACCGGGTCACGCGTCAGGGCGTCCCAGGCATCGGCCAGTGCATTGAGCTTGGTGGCGCGAAGGTCGCGCCAGCCCTTCTGCGCCTGTTGGGTGGCGAAGGCCAGTCGGTGCTCGGTGCGTTTCGTCGGCCGCTCGACCTGAACGTCCTTGGGCACGATCACTCGCCGCCGTCGGGGCGCTCGACCTCGACCTGCTCGTCGAGCCACACGTACTCGGTGCGGTCCCAGCCGGCTGCCTTGGCCTGCGCCGTCGACATCCACGCATGGATGACCGTCGACAACGGTTCGAACTGCGCAACGGATGCGCACGCGCGAGCGGTGCGGACGAGCTCGTCGGCGAACGCCTCCTGCTCGGCGTCCGAGAGGAAGATCATCCACGGGAACGGCTCGCGAAGACGGGTCGCGAACGAGCTGGGCCAGTCCGAGACGGCGACAGCGACGATCTGCGCGGCCAGGGCGAGCCCGGCGCGGTCTGCGTCGGCCTCGGCCTTGCGCATGAGGACGAGCTCGTCGCCGTCGCGGCGCGTGATGGTCACCGGGCCGCGGTCGGCTGCCGCGGCGACGGCCTTGCTGTCGCGCGACAGGTCGGAGAACTTCACGCGCTGCTCGACAGTGGAGGCACTCATGCCGCCATGATTTCAGAACTAGTTCTGAACAGCAAGGGCGAGCGGGACGGAGCAGTCCCAGGCGTGGAATGGAGAGCGGACTGGTCAGCGTCATGGCGTCACCTCGGCCTTCCAGGCCTCCGCACGACCACGGCCGGCGTGCGCGGCACGACGGCGAGGCTCGGCACCGGCGCAGGGACTGACCCCGCGCGGTCAGTTAATGATCTCGCCGCGCTCCTCGGTCCGCAGGGCCGCGAGGCGCGCGCGCCAGCTCGCGAGCTCCTCGGGGCTGAGCCGCGGCCACTCGGCGACCTCGCGGACCACCCGCAGGGGCGCGCTGCTCCGGTAGGACCGCGTGGGGTTGCCCGGGAACTTCTTGTCGGTGACGTTCGGGTCGTCCTCGAACGGGCCGGTCGGCTCGACCTCGTAGACGCGCGGTGCGGCGTCCCCGGCCGCCAGCTCGGCGGCCAGCGCGGCGCCGCCGACGAGCGCGGTGAAGTAGACGTGGTTCATGACGATCTCGGGCCGGTAGTTCGACCGGAACCCCGCGGTCAGCAGGTCGCCCGCCTGCAGGTCGGCCTTCGTCCCGTGGAAGAAGGGCCCCTCGTCCGTCGCCTGGATCACCCGTTCAGGGTAGGACGGACGGGTGTCCGCCGTCGGCCCGGGACTTCCGGTTGCGGTTCTCCCGTCCCGCGGGCAGCGTCGCCGTGGGGGCGCGACGCCCAGACCACCGCTCCCGCGACCGCGTCACGTGCCTGCCGAGGGAGCCACCGTGCCGTACACGCCGAAGGACGCCACCCCCACCACCGCCACCGCCAACCGCGACGCGCGCGCCCTGTACGCGCTCGACGACGTCGAGGACTTCGAGACCGCCCGGCGTGGGCACCTCGCGGACGTCCCCGGCGGGAAGATCCTCCTCGACGACGGCCGTGTCAGCTACGACACCACCGCCGTGGCGTTCCTCGACGACGACGCGTCCGAGAACCCGGACACGGTGAACCCGAGCCTGTGGCGCCAGGCGAAGGTCATCCACCGCGCGGGCCTGTACCCGGGTGGTCGACCGCATCTACCAGTTCCGCAACGCGGACATCGCGAACCTGACGATCGTCGTCGGCGACGAGGGCCTGATCGTGGTCGACTGCGCGTCGTCGGTCGAGTTCGCCCGGACGGGGATGGCGGTGTTCCGCGAGCACGTGGTCGACCTGCCGGTCGTCGCCGTGATCTACACGCACACCCACATCGACCACTACGGCGGCGTCAAGGGCGTGGTGGACGAGGCGGACGTCGCCTCGGGGAAGGTGCCGATCATCGCTCCGGGCACGATCGCGTCGTTCGACAAGTACGCGATCGGCGAGAACGTCGTCGCGGGCAACGCGATGAGCCGCCGCGCGTCGTACGCGTTCGGGAGCCTGCTGGACCGCGACCCGCGGCAGTTCGTCAGCTCGGGCATCGGGTCGGGCACGGCGGACGGACCCACGGTCTCCTACATCTCGCCCACGGACCCGATCACCGAGACGGGCCAGTCGCGGCACATCGCGGGCCTGACGTTCGAGTTCCTCTACGCCCCGGACACCGAGGCGCCGGAGGAGATGCACATCTGGATCCCGGAGCTCAAGGCGCTCACGTGCGCGGAGAACGCGAACCACTCGCTGCACAACATCCAGACGCTGCGCGGGGCGCGCACGCGCGACGCCCGGAACTTCGCGCGCTACCTCGACGAGACGCTCGTGCGGTGGGGCGACGAGGTCGAGGTGCACTACGGCCCGCACACGTGGCCGGTGTGGGGCAACGCGGAGGTCGTCGCGTTCCTCGAGTCGCAGCGCGACACGTACAAGTACATCCACGACCAGGCGCTGCGCCTGGCGAACAAGGGGTACACGCCGCTCGAGGCGGCGGAGGTCGTCGAGCTGCCCGAGGTCCTGCGCCGCAAGTGGTACAACCGCGGCTACCACGGGACGCTCCACCACGACGTCCGCGCCGTCTTCACCAAGGAGCTCGGCATGTGGGACGGCGACCCCGTGTCGCTGCACCCGCACCCGCCCGTCGACACCGCGACGCGCTACGTCGCCGCGTTCGGGCGCGACGCGATCCTCGCCGAGGGGCGTCGCGCCGTCGAGGCCGGCGACTACCGGTGGGCCGCGCAGGTGCTGCACCACCTCGTCTTCGCGGACCCGGACGACGTGGAGGCCAAGAACCTCCAGGCCGACGCCTACGAGCAGATGGGCTACCAGGCCGAGGGCCCGCAGTGGCGGGGGGTGTTCCTCACCGCGGCCCGTGAGCTCCGCGAGGGCATCCTCGCCGCGCGGTTCGCGACGGCGAGCCCGGACACGGTCGCGGGCATGCCGATCGACATCCTCTTCGACTACGCCGCCGTGCACGTGGTCGGGGAGAAGGCAGCCGAGGTCGACGTCCGGTTCGACGTGGAGTTCACCGACCGGGACGAGACGTGGAACGTGCGCGTACGCGACGGCGTCCTCAACGCCCGCCCCGGCGCGTCCGACGGCGCACCCCTCACGGTCCGCGCGCCGAAGCCGCTCGTCGCGGCCGTGCTGCTGCAGCCCGCGGCGGCGGCGAAGCTCGCGGACGCCGGGCAGGTGACGCTCGACGGCGACACCTCCGTGCTCGACGCCTACGCGTCGGTCCTCGACGAGTTCGACCCGAACTTTCCGATCGTCACGCCGTAACGCACGGCCGGTCCGGGGCCGGGCCTGCCAGGGTGCGACCGGGAGCGTCCGGTGGACACGATGGCGGTCTCGGCCCGACCGGGCCGACGGACGGAGGTGACATCGTGGGGATCGACGACCTGAAGGGCAAGGCGTCCGACGCGCTCGACAGCGACAAGGGCGAGAAGGCGTCCGACGCCGCGCTGGACAAGGGTGGCGACGCGGCGTCGAAGGCGACCGGCGGCAAGCACGACGACCAGATCGACAAGGGCGCCGAGCGGGCTGACGAGCACCTGGGCCAGCAGTAGACGCGGGACTTCCGCAGCAGCACCGGGTCCGGGCCGCGAGGTCCGGGCCCGGTCGCGTGCGCCCGGGCCCCGGCGCCGGACCCCGAGTCGCGTGACGGCCTCCGCCCTGCCCGGCTCGAGCGCCGCTCGGCCAGAGGTGCACCGGCTGCGGGCTTCTTCACGGACCGGTGCCCCCTGCGGCACCTCGGCCGCAAGGACACCCTAAGAACCGTCTCCCCGTGCTCGCCACCTGTCGCCTTCTCCGGTTCGGGAGTACGGTCGAAGGGTTGAGTCTGGACCTGGCTCCTCATCCTCTGGAGAAGACGGAGCACGACATGTCCGTGGACGACCATGCCATCGACCATTCGTTGACCCGCGGGGCGGGTCAGAAGATCGGCCAGTATCGCCTCGACCTGGGTACCGGCACCTGGTGGTGGTCGTCTGAGACGTACCGGGTCCACGGGTTCGAGCCGGGCGACGTGGTGCCGACCACCGAGCTCGTCCTGGCGCACAAGCATCCCGACGACCGTGAGCACGTGCGTGCGGTCCTCGACCGCGCCGCGGCCACGGGGGAGCCGTTCTCGAGCGTGCACCGCATCATGGACGCCCACGGCGTCGAGCGGTACGTCGTCCTGGTGGGGCAGGGACGCCGGGACCGCGACTCCGGCCAGGTCGTCGAGCTCCTCGGCTACTTCGTCGACATCACGGCGACGGTCGCGGGGCGCGCGCAGGAGCGCGCGCGTCGGGACATCACCGCGGCCGCCGAGGGTCGCGGCCCGATCGAGCAGGCGAAGGGCATCCTCATCGCCATGCACGGCGTGAGCGGCGACGAGGCGTTCGCTCGCCTCAAGCAGGTCTCGAACGACAAGAACGTCCGCCTGCGCGAGCTCGCGTCCGTCGTCGTCGACGAGGCGGGACGCGCCGGTGGGGACTGCGCCGAGCGCATCGACGCGATCCTCCGGTAGGCGCCGCAGACGGCAGAGCCCCGCACTCCTGGACGGGACTGCGGGGCTCTCTCGCGTGCGGCCGCCGTCCGGCTGCCTGGGTCGGCTAGGCCGACGCGGGTGCCGGGACGTGCCCGGTGCCGGGTGTCGACGGCGTCGGCGCGGTCCCGGTGCTCCCGTCGCCCGCGCCGGTCTCCGCCTCGGACTCGGCACCGCCGCCGGTACCCCCGGTGCCTCCGGTCCCCTCGCCCGGGCCGGGCGAGGGCGTCGGGGCGGGTTCCTCCGGCGTCGTCGGGTCGGGGGTGGGGTCCACGGTCGGCTCCGGGGTGGGCGTGGGCGTGGTGGACGGCTCGTCGGACGGCGTCGTCGACGGCGAGGGGCTCGGGCCCGGGGTCGGGACGGTCGACGGGTCCTGCGAGGGACCGCTGGGCACCGGCGTCGCCGGGTCCTCGGTGCTCGGGGTCCGCTGGTGGCTGATCGTCGTCCCCGACCCCTCGACGCCGCGGACGGCGTCCGCGAGGGGCTTGCCGAGAACGAGCTCGACGACGAGGACCACGCCCATCACGGCGACGAACAGCGCGAGCGCCGTCACGGTGAGCACGCGGCCGCGCCCGTACCGGTCGATCAGCCGCAGCCAGCGGTTCTGGCCACCCTCGGGGTGGTCCGCCCCGGCCGCCTCGTCGTCCGCCTCGGCCGAGCCGACGGCGGTGGCCACCGCCGTCTCGACGGTGTCCGCCCGCGCGTCGGGCTCGACGGCCCCGCGGGGCACCGACGCGACCGCCGTGGTGGTGCGGGTACGGGTGGTGCCCGTGCCCGCGGTGGCCTGCACGACCTTGCCGACGACGGGCACGAGCTGCTCGCGCGTCTTCTGGATCGAGCGCGTGTAGACGTAGTTCGCGACGACGGTCAGCGCGCTGGCGATGCCGGCGCCGATGATCGTCCCGGCGGTCCCGAAGTAGGACAGGAGCACGGTGGTGCTCACCGCGGCGAGCGCGCTCGCGACGACCTGGGTGAGCGAGAGGCGGGCCGGGGCCTCGCGCTCCTTCTCGGGAGCCGGCTCCGCGGTGGTGCGTCCCGCGGGGTGTCCGGCGTCGGGGCCGGGCTCGTCGCGCGGGACGCGCGGAGCGTCGCGGTCGAGGCGGGGGTTCTCGGAGGGCGTGGTCACGTGGTGCTGGTTTCCGGTCGTCGGCGGGCTGGTCCGCCCGCCGCCACCGGCCGTGACGGCCGCGCGCCAGGGACCGGCGTCGGGCCACGGGCGTCCTTCCACGGTAGGACGTCCGTGTGGACCTCGCTCACGGGGGCCGTGCCCGGCCCTCAGAGGAACCGGGAAGATCCTGTGACGCCGCCGGTCAGGGCGTCGGACGCCGCACCCGCCGGGTCGCAGGGCGCTCCTGCGCGCCGGACGGCGGGGGAGGGCCGTATCCTGCCGAGGGTCGTCGTGACCGTGCGGTGGCCGCCCGGCAGGGCGTGATGTGATACGCACCACACGCCGAGACGGCGGCCCGGTGGCCCGGGATCCGCGGAATGCCGCGCCTCCTCGTGGACGCCCGTCCAGGTCGTTCTCAGGCGTTTGTGCGGCTCGCCGGGTGGTCGTGCGTCCAGCGCCCGGGCCGTGTTGACGCCTGGGCTGCGCGCCGTGCAAGATAGTTCTCGACAGCGCGCATCGCCTGCCCCCTGCGCGGTGCGCGCTGTTTCACACTTCTCCGGGAGAACATCTCGGAATTGCTCGAAAACGACGGCCTCGGAACGCGAATTCTCGTGATCCGGGGCCGTTCGTCGTTCTCGCTGCGACCCGCGCCCGGGTGCGGTCGTCGCCCGGCGCCGTGCGGCGCAGCGGGTCGCGTCCTCCCCGGCGCGCCGCGTCGAGCGGCGCGGGGCGGACGGTTAGCGTCGGAGGGTGAATGCCGCAGCCCGCACCAGCTCAGCCGCCCGGAGCGTGGCCGATCCTGCTCGGCTGCCCTCCACCCCTCCCGGCGGGACCGACCAGCCCGACGCCGAGGCCGGCGACGTGACGTCGTCGCGCCCCGTGCTCGTGCCCGAGCCCACGACGTCCGACCTCGTCGAGGAGGCGGTCGCCCGCTGGCGCGCCGGGCTCGTCGAGCTCGCCGGAGGCTCGTCGCTCGCCGACGTGTCCCTCCTCGGCGACGCCGTCGTCGACCTCACCGCCGCACACCCGTCCGGCATCGCCCAGCTCTTCGCGGGGCGGCCGACCCGGTTGTCCAACCTCTTCCGGGAGGGGGGCTCCCTGCCCGCCGCCCGCCGGCGGGCGCGCGCCGTCGTCGTCCGGGCCGCCGAGCACGCGCAGCGCTACGGCGTCGCCCCGACGTACCTCGCGATCGGCGTGGCGACCTGGACCCAGAGCCCGACGGCGCCCCTCGCCGAGGACGACGTCGCGGCGCTCGCCCGCGTCGCCGGCCGCGCGCCCACGGTGGTGCCGGCCGACGGCGACGCGAGCGGCCCGGCGGACGTCGAGCCCACGGTGACGGCCCCCGACGCCGCGGACGCGCCGCTCGTGCGCCCCGGCGACCCCTCCGACGGCGTGCCAGGCCCCGAGGAGGAGCCCGCGCCCCGGACGGTGCGCGCTCCCGTCCTGCTGCGCCCGCTCACCGTCACGCCCCGCGGCGACGGCGAGACGGACTACGAGCTCACGCTCGAGCCCACCGCCGAGATCAACCCGCTCCTCGCGCGCACCCTCCGGGCGCACGGCGCCCTGCTCGACCCCGTGACGCTGGCACGGTCCACGTTCACCGGCGCGGGCTTCGACCCGGGCGACGCGACCCGGCGGATCGCGGCCCTCGGGCAGGCGGTCCTCGACGACTTCGACCTCACCCACCGGGTGCTCGTCGGGACGTTCGTGCACCCGGGCCAGGTGCTGGTCGACGACCTCGACGAGCTCGCCACCGCGCTCGAGCGGCACGAGGTCGTCGCGGCGCTCGCCGGGGACGAGCGGTCCGCCGCCGCGCTGCGGGCCGACCTTCCCGCACCGCGCGTCGGCGACGCCGACCCCGTGCTCGAGCGCGGCGCGGGCGACCTCGACCCGTCCCAGCGGCACGTCGTCGACGTCCTCGCGACCGGCTCGCACCTGTTCGTCGACGCCCCCACCGGGTCCGACGTCGCGGGCACGCTCGCCGCCGTCGTCGCCGAGGCCGCGGCGTCGGGACGCCACGTCCTCTACGTGCCCGGCCACCGCCGCGCCGCCGACGCGCTTCTGGCCCGTCTCGACGCGCTGGGCCTCGACGGGCTCGCGCTCGACGTGGCCCCCGAGCCGACGTGGCGCGAGACCGCCTCCCACCGGTTGCTCGCCGCGATGGCGACCGAGCCGGAGCCGGTCGAGGACGACGACCTCGTGCGCACACGCGACGCCCTGCTCGGCGCGCGCGCCCGGCTCGCGGGGTACATCGAGGCGCTGCACCTCGTGCGCGACCCGTGGGGCGTGTCGGCGTACGACGCGCTCCAGGCTCTCGCGCGGCTGACCGCCGAGCGCCCGGCGCCGGACACGCGGGTGCGGCTCACGACCGAGGTCGTGCTCGCCGTCGGGCCGCAGCGCGAGCGGGTCGCCGCAGAGCTGCGCGAGGCCGCGATGCTCGGCGCCTTCACGGCGCGCGCGACGTCGACCCCCTGGTACGGCGCGGCGCTCACCACGCCGCAGGAGGCGCACGACGCCCTCGTGCGCGTGGAGCGGCTGCGTGCCCACACGCTCCCGCAGCTGCGCGCGCAGGTCGAGCAGGTCGCGGAGCGCACCGGGCTCACGACCGCGACGACGCTCCGCCAGTGGGGCGACCAGCTCACCATGCTCGGCGGGATGCGGGGCACGCTCGACGTGTTCCAGCCGCTCATCTTCGAGCGCACCGCGCAGGACATGGTGGAGGCGACCGCGACGAAGCAGTGGCGCGAGCAGCACGGGATCGAGATGGGCTGGTTCGCGCGTCGCCGGCTGCGCCGTCAGGCACGCGACATGGTGCGGCCGGGTGTCCGCGTGCCCGACCTGCACGCCGCGCTCGTCGAGGTCCAGGCGCAGCGCGCCGTCTGGCAGGAGCAGTGCCCCCGTGGCGGCTGGCCCGTGCTGCCGGAGGGGCTGTCGGCCATCGAGGACACGCACGAGGCCGTCCGCATCGACGCCGAGGAGCTCGAGCCGGTGCTCGCGGGCACGCCCGCGGGCGGCGGGCTGCTCGACACGCCGCTCGACGCGCTCGCCGCCCGCCTCGACGCGCTCGCCGAGGACGCCGCCGCGCTCGACGCGCTCCCGGCGCGGACCGCGATCCAGCACCGGCTCACCGATCTCGGCCTCGGCGAGCTCCTCACCGACCTCGCGGCACGCCGCGTCGAGCCCGACGAGGTGGGCCCCGAGCTGGAGCTCGCCTGGTGGAGCTCGGTGTTCGAGCAGATCCTCGCGCAGGACCAGGCGCTCGCCGGGCAGGACGGCGCGGGCCTCGACGCGCTCGCGCGCCGGTTCCGCGAGCTCGACCGCGCGCACGTCGCGTCCCTCGCGGCGCCCGTCCGGGCGGCGGTCCGCGACCACCTCGGGACCGCGATGCGTGAGCACCGCGACGAGGCGGAGGCCCTCTTCACCGAGCTGCTCGAGGGGCGGCTCGTGAGCCTGCGCGAGACGGCGGAGCAGCACCCCGCCGTGCTGCGCCGGCTGCGGCCCGTGCTCGTCGCCACCCCGACGCTCGTCCCGCACCTCGTGCCGGCGACCCGCACCGTCGACCTCGTGGTGCTCGACGCCATCGAGCACACGCCCGTCGAGCTCGTGCTGTCGGCGCTCGCGCGCGGGCGTCAGGTCGTCGCCGTCGGCGACCCGCGGGCGGCGTCCACGGACACCGTGCGCGAGCTCGCCGAGCTCCTGCCGACGGTCGCGCTGCTCGCCGACGGCTCGCGACGCGACCCGTTCGTCACCACGTTCCTCGCCGAGCACGGCTACGCGGGCGTCCTGCGCCCGTCGCCGCTGCCGCGCGCGGAGGTCCTCGTCCAGCTCGACGTCGTCGACGGCGCCGGGATGCCCGACACGGCGTCCGGCGCGGTCGAGAGCACGCAGGCCGAGGTCGACCGCGTCGTCGAGGTCGCGATCGAGCACGCGCTCACCCGGCCGGACGAGTCCCTCGCGATCGTCACCGTCACGCCCCTGCACGCCGACCGCATCCGCGACGCGCTCCTCGTCGAGGTCCGGCAGAACCCGGCGCTCGCCGGGTTCTTCTCCGGCGCCCGCGCGGAACCGGTCGTCGTCGCGGACGTCTCCGGCGTCGCCGGGCTCGTGCGCGACACGATCGTGCTGTCCGTCGGCTTCGGGAAGACGCCGCACGGCCGCGTGCTGCACCGGTTCGGCATCCTCAACACCCCGGGCGCCGAGGCCATGCTGCTCGACGCCGTCGGGGCGACGCGCCGGCGTCTCCACGTCGTCTCGTGCTTCACGGCGGGCGACCTCGACCCCGAGCGCCTGCGCGGCGCGGGCGCCCGGCTGCTCGCCGAGGTGCTCGACCTGGCCGAGCAGCGCAGCGGCGCCGCCGACCAGGTCACGCTGGGCAACGGCGTCGACCTCGGCGGCAGCCCCGACCGGCTCGTCCTGGACCTCGCCGAGCGGCTCTGGCGCGCGGGGCTCGTCGTCGAGACCGACTACGGCATCGGCGACGGCGACCGCATCCCGCTCGTCGTCGGCCACCCGGACCTGCCCGGCGAGCTCCTCGTCGCCGTGCTCACCGACGACGCGGCCTACGTCGCCGAGCGCAGCGTCCGCGTGCGCGACCGGCAGGTCGCCGAGCGGCTCGAGCGGATCGGCTGGACGGTCGCGCAGGTCTGGTCCGCCGCCGCGTTCCTCGACCCCGCCAAGGAGGCCGAGCGCATCCGGCGGGTCGTGCAGGCCGTGCGCGACGCGCGGCTCCCGGAGACGGGCGGCGTCGCGCAGACGGGCGGGGGCGACCGGATCGTCGTCGTGCCGATGATCGACGACGACGAGCAGCACGGCGACGAGGACCTGTAGCCCGCCGGTGGGACCATGGGACGCGTGAGCACGACCGCCGACCCGAGCCCCGACCCGCGGCACCTGCCCGACGACGCGCGCGACCGTCCCGAGCCTGAGCCCGAGCCCGAGCCCGAGCCCGAGCCCGAGCCCGAGACCGAGCCCGAGGCCGAGACCGGGCGCCGTCGGCGTCCGCGGCGGGCCGTGCGGCGGGGGACCGAGAGCACGGTGGTGCCCGGCACGAGCGCCGACGAGCGGGCCGAGGGCTGGGGCGACGAGTCAGCCCCCCGCCGCGGCGCTCCGGGCGAGAACGACGACCGCCTGCTGGGCGACGTGCCGCCCCACTACGGGCGCCACTGACGGCTCGCCGGGCGACCGGCTGAGCGGCGTCAGAGGTGCTGCGGGGGCGTCGTCCCGCCGGGCGGCGTCCCGCCGGGCGCCGCGGCGGGGCCGCTCCCGGCCTGGGCGGCGAGGAGGTCGCGGATCTCCTGGAGCACGCGCACGTCCTCGGCCGGTGCCTCGGGCTCGGGCTCCTCGTCCTTCTTGCGTCGCTCCGCCAGCTTGTTCATCGGCAGGACGACGACGAAGTAGAGGGCGACGGCGATGATGAGGAACTGGAGGATCGCGTTGAGGACCCCGCCGACGGAGATGACGGAGGGCGGGATGTTCTTCGCCGCGTCTCCCGCGCGCAGCGTGATGTCCCACAGGCCGGTGAGGTCGGGCTTGCCGAAGATCGCCCCGATGAGGGGGTTGATGAAGTCCTCGACGATCGCCGTGACGACCCCGGAGAACGCGGCCCCGATGACGACACCGACCGCCAGGTCGATCGCGTTGCCACGGAGCACGAACTCCTTGAACCCTTGGAACACGCCCTTCATGTGCTGCTTCCCTCTCCTGTCGACGGGCACGCGTGGCGGCGGCGCCACGACACGTGCACGCGCGATCCTGCCAACGGGCGCGGCGAGCGGCAACGGCTTCGCCCGGCGGGTCGGCGGTCTCACGGAGTCGTCAGGGGACCAGGACAGCTGTGACGGGGGCGTGCCCGGTCCGCGCCGCCAGCCGGACGGCCTCCTCGGGGCGTACCGCGACGAGCGTCACGACGTCGGAGCCCGACCCACCGGTGCCGAGCAGGCCGCCGCCGTCGTCGGGCTCGGGCGCCGGCACGACGACCGCGGCGCGGGCCAGGTACGGGTCGACCGGGGGAGCGGCCTCCGTCTGTTCGGAGTCCGTGGGCCCCGGGGCGACGGCGGGGTCGCCTGCGGCCAGCAGGTCGACGCGGTCGCCCGGCCCGAGGAGCGCGGCGACGCCCGGGTCGAGCCGGACGGGCGCGACCACGGTCCCGTCGGGCGCCCCGGCGGTGAGCTCTCCTCCGGCGACGAGGCCGTCCTGGAGGAGGGTGCCCTCCGGAAGGGCGACGGTCGCGCGGCGCCCGACGACGTCGTCGGGCCGGGCCGGCGCCCCGGCGGGCAGGAGGGAGGCCGGGACGTGGTCCACCCGCACGTCGGGTGCCGCGAGCGTGGTGCCGGGCGGCACGGCGCGGGCCGTCACGACGGCGGGAGCCGTCGGCGGGGGCGGCGGCCGCAGCGCGCCGACGACCACCGACGCCGCGAGCCCGCAGCACAGCGCCGCGACCACGAACCGGGACCGCCACCACAGGGTGTGCAGCAGCCGCCGCCGGGCGGCGGCGCGGCCGGGGTGGGCTGACGGGCCGGGCGGGCGGGAGGAGCGAGGCATGGCGCGACCGTAGCCGCGCGCGGCGAGCCGGTGGCCGCGGTGCGCGGCGGTCTGTGGACGACGCGGCGCGCGGCCCGCCCACCGTGAGCCGACCGGCCCGCTGTGGTCGGCCGCGCACCGGTGCGGCGCCGACGCCGGAGCCCGGGCGCGTCAGGGGCGAGCGACCCGGTGGCGCCGCGTCAGGTCAGGACGACGCGGCAGAGCTGCTCGACGCGCCGCCCGAGCCCGTGCCGCCCGACGACGAGGGCGACCCCGCCGACGACGACGAGGACGACGACGCGCTGGACGTCGAGGCGGCGGGCGCCGTCGACGTCTTCCCGCCGGACCGCGAGTCCGTGCGGTAGAAGCCGGAGCCCTTGAACGTCACGCCCACGGAGGAGAACACCTTGCGCAGGCGGCCCGAGCACTCGGGGCACACCGTGAGGGCGTCGTCGCTGAACGACTGGTGGATGTCGAAGGCGTGACCGCAGGCGGTGCAGCTGTAGGCGTAGGTGGGCACGGGTTCTCCTCGTTCACGAGACGGCCGTCGAGGCGGCCACCGGCGGGTCGGGATCGGGACGGTCTCGGCCTGGTCGACGGTGTCAACACCGCCTGGCACTCGAAACTTCCGAGTGCTAATCATACGCGGACCGGCGCCCGGGCAGGGCCGGGGTAGTCTCGCATCCGTGTCTGCGCACGAACCCGCCGAGGCCCCCGCCGGTGACCCCGCCACCGGTGCCGACCCCGCGACCCCGGGCGAGGCCGCGGCCCCGCCGCGGCGCCGTCGCCGGTCCGTGCGCCGGCGCGTCCTGATCGGCGTGGCGGCGCTGCTCGTCGTCGCGCTCGTCGCGGGTGCCGCGTTCGTCGTGGTCACCGTCCGGCGCCCGCTCCCGCAGGCGTCCGGCGAGATCTCCGTGCCCGGCCTCGGCAGCGAGGTGACCGTGCTGCGCGACGCCCAGGGCGTGCCGCAGATCTACGCCGACACCCCCGAGGACCTCTTCCGCGCCCAGGGCTACGTCCAGGCGCAGGACCGCTTCTTCGAGATGGACTACCGCCGGCACGTCACGTCGGGGCGGCTCGCCGAGCTCGTCGGCGACAACCCGGACGCGATCGCCGCCGACACCGTGACGCGCACGTTCGGCTGGCGCCAGGTCGCGGAGGAGGAGTGGGACGTCGTCTCTCCCGAGACCAAGGCGTACCTCCAGGCGTACGCGGAGGGCGTCAACGCCTACCTGGAGGACCGCAGCCCGTCGGAGATCGCGCTCGAGTACACGGTGCTCGGGCTGCAGGTCGACGTCGCCGAGCCCGAGCCCTGGGACCCGGTCGACTCGCTCGCGTGGCTCAAGGCGATGGCCTGGGACCTGCGCGGCAACTACGACGACGAGCTCGACCGCGCGCTGGCCTACGGCACGCTCCAGGACACGGCGCGCGTCGCGGAGCTGTTCCCTGCCTACCCGTCCGGGCTCAACGCGCCGATCCTCGACCCCGGCGAGCTCGAGAACCCGCAGGAGGTCGCGCTCGAGCTGGGCCCGCAGGCCCGCGCCGAGTACGGCTCGGACCACCTCCAGGCCGCGCTCCAGGCAGCGGACCGCGCGCTCGGCGCCGTCCCCGTGCTCATCGGGCGCGGCGAGGGCACCGGCTCGAACTCGTGGGTCGTCTCCGGCGAGCACACGGCGTCGGGCAAGCCGATCCTCGCGAACGACCCGCACCTCGCCCTCGGGGCGCCCGGCATCTGGGCGCAGGTGGGGCTCCACTGCAACGAGGTCTCCCCGGCGTGCGGGTTCGACGTCGCGGGCTTCTCGTTCGCCGGCTTCCCCGGCGTGGTCATCGGGCACAACGCCCAGCTCGCCTGGGGCCTGACGAACATGGGCGCCGACGTCACCGACTTCTTCGTCGAGCGCGTGCGCGACGACACCTACCTGCGCGGCGACGAGTGGGTCCCGCTGGAGACCCGCACCGAGACGCTGCGCGTCGCCGGGGGCGACGACATCGAGATCGAGGTCCGCTCGACGCTCCACGGGCCGATCGTCTCCGAGGCGATCCCGGCGACGGACGCGGCCGTCGACACGCCCGCGCTGGACACGCGGCTGGGGGAGTACGCCGTCGCGCTCCAGTGGACCGCGCTCGAGCCGGGCCGCACCGCCGACGCCGTCTTCGCGTTCAACCTCGCGCAGGACGCCGAGGACATGCAGGCGGCCGCCGCACTCTTCGAGGTGCCGGCCCAGAACATCGTCTTCGCGACCGCGGACGGCCACATCGGCTACCAGGCGCCGGGGAAGATCCCCGTGCGCCAGGCGGTCCCCGACGCCGAGGTGCCCTCCGACGGCACGTGGCCGCGCGACGGGTCCGACGAGCGCTACGACTGGCAGGGCTACGTCCCCAGCGAGCAAATGCCGCGCGTCGTGGACCCGGCCGAGGGCTTCATCGTCGCCGCCAACCAGGCCGTGCTGCCGGACGGCGTCGCGCCGTTCCTCACGACCGACTGGGACTACGGCTACCGCTCGCAGCGCATCCGCGAGCTCCTGGAGGCCGAGATCTCGGCCGGGCGCACCGTGGACGTCGACACGATGAACGAGGTCCAGGTCGACGACCGCAGCCCGTACGCCGAGGTGCTCGTGCAGCCCCTGCTCGAGCAGGAGATCGACGACGACTTCGCGGCCGAGGGCCAGCAGCTCCTCGCGGACTGGGACTACCGGACCGACACCGACTCCGCCGCGGCGGCGTACTTCGCTGCCGTGTGGCGGAACCTGCTCCAGCTCACCTTCTGGGACGACCTGCCCGAGTCGGCGCGTCCGGGTGGCGGCAGCCGCTGGCTCGCCGTCGTGCAGAACCTCCTGGAGAACCCGACCGACCCGTTCTGGGACGACCGCCAGACGGTCAGCGTGGTCGAGACGCGCGACGAGGTGCTCACGCAGGCGCTCGTCTCCGCGCGCCTCGACCTCACCGTCGAGCAGAGCAAGCAGCCGTCGGACTGGGCGTGGGGCAAGATCCACGTGCTCGCTCTCGAGCACCCCGTGCTGGGCGGCGAGTCGATCCCGGGACCGGTGCGGGACTACGTCAACCCCACCCCGGTCGGCATGCCGGGTGGCTCGTCGATCGTCAACGCGACCGCGTGGGACGCCGCGTCCGGGTCGTTCGACGTGACGGCCGGGCCGTCGATGCGCATGGTCGTCGACCTCGGCGACCTCGACCGCTCGACGTGGGTGACCGTCACGGGCACCTCCGGGCACCCGGCGTCGAAGCACTACGCGGACCAGCTGAAGACGTGGTCCCGCGGCGAGACGTACGTGTGGCCGTTCTCCACCGAGGCGGTCGCCGAGGCGAGCAAGGACGAGCTCACCCTCGTGCCGTAGCGGAGCCGCCGGCGCGTCCGCCCCCGTGCGCGGGCGCGGTGGCGGACGGCGCGGTGGCGGACGGCGCAGCCTGCTACGGCAGCCAGCGCCAGCCGAGGGGCGTCGCGACGGCGTCGACCGTGCGGTCGTGCGGCTCGACCGGCAGCGGTCGGTCGCTCGCGTCGTAGACCTCCTCCGGGAACACGACGGCCACGACCTTGGTGCCGGGACGCACGTGCTCGAGCGCGCGGTCGTACCACCCGCCGCCCTGGCCGAGCCGGACGCCGCGCGAGTCGACGGCGAGCGCGGGCGCGACGACGACGTCGGCCTCGGCGATCGCCTCCGGACCCAGGGTCGGGGTGCCGGGCTCGGGCGGCCGCCCGGGCGCCCGGACCTGCAGGTCGGCGGGGCCGTCGTAGACGGCCCAGTCCCGCTGGAGCCCCGCGCCGAGCACGGGGAGCAGCAGGCGGACGCCGCGCGCGGCGAGGCGCTCGAGCATCGCCGACGTGCCGGGTTCACCCGGGCGCGCGGCGTAGGTCGCGACGCACGTGGCGGCGGCGACCTCGGGGATGGTCTCGACGACGTCGGCGATGGCGGCGTCCGCTTCCTTGCGGAGCCGCTCGGACCGCGCCTGGCGATGCGTGCGGATGGCCTTGCGGAGGATCTCCTTCGCGTCCTCGGCTTCGATGCTTCCGTGCAGGGGGTATGGCTGGACCGGGCCACTCATGTCCCTATTGTCACCCGGCGCGCGCGTCCGCGCCGACGCCGCGCGGGTGACCTTCGGCCCCGGAGTCCCGGAGCGGGTTCCGCGGACGCGTCCGTGGTGCCTATGATCGGAGGGAGCCAGTAGTTCGGACTCCTGACAAATGGGTCGCCGTCCGACAGAGGTGCCGACAGTGAGGACGCCATGACCGCGACGACCGCGAACCCCACCGAGACCGCCCCACGAGGGAGCGCCCACCCGAGGACCGGTCGTGCCGCCGTCGTGCTGGCCGCGGGCCACGACGACGCGTCGCGCGAGCTCCTGTCGCGGCCCTTGGGCGGCGCGACGGTCGTCGAGCTGGCGGTCGCGAACGTCCGCCGCGTCGTCGACGCGGGCCGCATCGTCGTGGTCGTGTCGCCCGACGACCCGACCGTGCGCGAGCTGCTCGGCGAGGACGTCGTCTACGTGGAGCAGGAGTCGCCGCTCGGCACGGGCGACGCGGTCCTCGCGGCGCGCGAGGCGATCGCGTCGGTGCTCGGGCCGGGCGTCGACGAGCCGGTCCTCGTCGCCTACGCGGACACGCCGCTGCTGCGCTCCGAGTCGCTCCTCGGGCTGCTGACGCGCCACACCCTCACGGGCGCGGACCTGTCGCTGCTCTCCGCCGTCGTCGACGACCCGGACGGCTACGGGCGCGTGGTCCGCGCCGGGGGCGAGATCACGGCGATCCTCGAGTCGTCCGAGGTCGCGGACGCCACGCCCGAGCCGGGCACCGAGATCAACGTGGGGGCGTACGTCGCGGCGCCCCGCCTGCTGTTCGGCGAGCTGGAGCGCATGGCGGCCGACGGCGAGCACCGGCTGACCGAGCTCGCGCGCCGCGTCATCGGGGCGGGCAAGCGCATCTCGTCGTACCGCATCGTCGACGTGGACGAGGTCCGCGGCATCAACACCCCGGACGAGCTCGCCCAGGCGGCGGACATCGTCCTCAAGCGCCTGTTCGTGCCGAAGAAGAACACGGACACGAAGATCGTGTTCGGCACCGGCGGCTGGCGCGCGGTCATCGGCGAGGGCTACACGCTCGCCAACGTGCGCCGGCTGTGCCAGGCCATCGCGAACGAGACGATCCGCCGCGGGCTGGACGGGAAGGGCGTCGTGATCGGCGGCGACCGCCGCTTCCTCTCGCGCGAGTCGGCCATCGCCGCGGCCGAGGTCTTCGCGGGCAACAACATCGCGGTGACCCTCCTGCCCGACGACGTGCCGACCCCGCTCGTGACCTTCGCCGCGCCCTACCTCGGGGCGGCCTACGGCATCATCGTCACCTCGAGCCACAACCCGCCCGAGTGGAACGGCATGAAGGTGTTCCGCCAGGACGGCTCGCTCCCGCTCGACGACGAGACGGACCGCTACCAGGACGAGGCGAACGCGCTGTCGGTCGACGACGTCATCACGCTCGACATCGACGTGGCCCGCCGCACGGGCGTCGTCGTCGACCGGTCGCTCACGGACCCGTACGTCGACGCGATCGAGCGGATCATCGACGTCGAGGCCGTGCGCGGCTCGGACCTGCAGGTCGTCGTGGACCCGATGTACGGCACGAGCCAGCTCACGCTCGGCACCATCCTGTCCGACATGCGCGTGCGGTCGGAGTTCATCCACGCGGCGCACAACCCGCTGTTCGGCGGCGTCGCGCCGGCACCGGACCTCCAGCGCCTCAGCACGCTCGTGACGATGATCCAGCAGGGCGGCGGCCGCTACGACCTCGGCATGGCGACGGACGGCGACTCGGACCGCATCGGGATCGTCGACGAGACGGGCGAGTACATCTCGACGAACGACCTGCTCCTCCTCCTGTACTGGTACCTGCACGAGGTCCGCGGGGAGAAGGGCGGCGTGGTGCGCAACCTCGCGACGACGCACCTGCTCGACCGGCTCGCGGCGCACTTCGGCGAGGAGTCGCGCGAGGTCAGGGTCGGGTTCAAGCACGTCACCGCGGGCATGGCGGAGATCGGCGCCGTGCTCGGCGGCGAGTCGTCCGGTGGCCTGACGATCCGCGGCTGGATCCTCGGCAAGGACGGCATCTTCGCGTGCGCCCTCGTGGCCGAGATGCTGGCGCGCACGGGCAAGCGGATCTCCGAGCTGCGCGCGATGCTCTACGAGATCACCGGCCGCCTGTACACGCTCGAGGCGGGCGTGCCGGCCACCCCGGAGATGCGCGTCGAGGTGCCGCGCCGGCTCGAGGCGCAGCCCCTCACGCACGTCGGGCCGTACCCGGTCGTCTCGGTCTCCCACCTGGACGGCACCAAGATCCTCCTCGAGAACGACAACTGGGCGCTCCTGCGGTTCTCCGGGACCGAGCCCGTCCTGCGCATGTTCGTCGAGGCGGACACCCCCGAGAAGGCCGCCGAGCTCCTCGAGTGGCTGCAGGGGTTCGTCACCGCCGGCGTCTGACGCCCGCGCCCCCACCCGGCACCCCCGCTGCACCCAGCCCCCAGCCCCACCCAGGACAGGAACCAGAGCAACGATGCGCTACGGCCACTTCGACACCGCGCACGACGAGTACGTCGTCGAGCGCCCCGACGTCCCCGTCTCGTGGACGAACTACCTCGGCACCCGGGACATGTGCACGGTCCTGTCGCACCACGGCGGCGGGTACTCGTACTACAAGAGCTCGCAGTACGGGCGCATCTCGCGCTTCCGCCAGAACGGGGTGCCGCTCGACCGCCCCGGTCACTACGTCTACCTGCGCGACGACGCGGACGGCGACTACTGGTCGGTGTCCTGGCAGCCGGTCGGCAAGCCGTTCGTCGGGCCGGACGAGGAGCTCGACCCGGCCGGCGGCGCGGGGCGCTGGACCACGCGCCACGGCCTGAGCTACACGACCTTCCGCTCCGAGTACAAGGGCATCGACGCGGAGCAGACGGTCTTCATCCCGCTCGACGACGACGTCGAGCTGTGGGACGTGCGCGTCACCAACACGACGGACGAGGTGCGCGAGCTCACCGTCGGGTCGTACGTGGAGTTCTCGTTCCACACGATCACGATCGACAACCAGAACCTGCAGATGTCGCTCTACGCGTCCGGCTCCTCGTACGAGGACGGGATCATCGAGTACGACTTCTACTACGAGCCCTGGACGTACCACTACTTTGCGTCGAGCGAGACGCCGTCGTCGTACGACTCGCTGCGCGACAGCTTCATCGGCCCGTACCGCACCGAGAGCAACCCGCTCGCGATCGAGCGGGGCGAGGGCTCGAACGCGAGCGCGACGACGCAGAACCACTGCGGCGCGCTGCTGCACAAGGTGACGCTCGCGCCGGGCGAGACCAAGCGCCTCGTCTTCATGCTCGGCTACGGCTCGCGCGACGCGGCCGGTCGCGCGATCCAGGCGAAGTACTCGGACGTCGCGGCCGTCGACCACGAGCGCGAGCGGCTGCGCGACTACTGGCGCGCCAAGCAGGACAAGCTGCGCATCCGCACGCCCCACGAGGGCATGAACACGATGATCAACGCGTGGACGCTGCTCCAGGCGGAGACGTGCGTCGTGTGGTCGCGGTTCGCGTCGTTCGTCGAGGTGGGCGGGCGCGCCGGGCTCGGCTACCGGGACACGGCGCAGGACGTCATGAGCGTCATCCACTCGAACCCGACGAAGACGCGGCAGCGCATCGTCGAGCTCCTGCGGGCCCAGACCGAGGCCGGCTACGGCCTGCACCTGTTCGACCCCAAGGCGTTCGACCCCGACGCGGAGAAGCTGCCCGACGTCCCGTCGCCGACGATCGTCCCGACGGTCGACCCGAAGGACCTCATCCACGGCCTCGAGGACACGTGCTCCGACGACCACCTGTGGCTCGTGCCGTCGGTCGTGGAGTACGTCAAGGAGACGGGCGACCGCGCGTTCCTCGACCTGGAGATCCCGTTCGCCGAGGGCACGCCCGCGACCGTCTACGACCACCTCGTCCGCGCGCTCGAGTTCTCCGCCGAGCAGGTGGGCCAGAACGGCGTCGCGCTCGGCCTGCGCGCCGACTGGAACGACTGCCTCAACCTCGGCGGCGGCGAGACGTCGCTCGTGACCTTCCTCCACGCGTGGGCGATCGGCGCGTTCCTCGAGGTCGCGGAGCCGCTCGCGACGGCGGGCGACGAGCGCGCCGAGGCGGACGTCGTCCGGTTCACGGCGGAGCGCGAGCGCATCGCGAAGGTCGCGGACGCGCAGCTCTGGGACGGGCGCTGGTGGATCCGCGGCTACACGCGCGACGGCGTGAAGATCGGCTCGGCGCAGAACGACGAGGGCAAGATCTTCCTCGAGCACCAGGCCTGGCCCGTCATCGCGGGCATCACGAGCCAGGAGCGCGGCGAGGCGTCGATGGACGCGGTGCGCGAGCTCCTCGGCTCCGAGTACGGCAACCACCTCAACTGGCCGGCGTTCACGAAGGTCGACGACACGGTCGGCTTTGTGACGCGCGTGTACCCGGGCATCAAGGAGAACGCCGCGATCTTCTCCCACCCGAACGCGTGGCCGATCATCGCCGAGGCGATGCTGGGCCGCGGCGACGAGGCGGTGCAGTTCTACGACGCGATCCTGCCGTACCACCAGAACGACAACATCGAGGTCCGCGGGGCGGAGCCGTACGCGTACGTCCAGTTCCTCTACGGCCGCGACCACGAGTGGTTCGGCAAGGCGCAGAACCCGTGGCTCACGGGCACGGCCGGCTGGATGTACACCGCCGTGACCAAGTACGTGCTCGGCGTCCGCCTCGCGCTCGACGGCCTGGTCGTCGACCCGTCGATCCCGAAGGACTGGGACGGGTTCGAGGTGCGTCGTGAGTGGCGCGGCGCCGTCTACGACATCGAGGTCCGCAACCCGGACCACGTGTCGAAGGGCGTGCGCTCGGTGACGGTCGACGGCGTCGAGCACGACCCGGCGACCCCGATCCCGGCGCTGCCCGCGGGCACGGAGGCGAAGGTCGTCGTCACGCTGGGCTGAGGACGGGTCCGAGTGCGGGACTGAGCACGGGGACACCATCGGGTGCCCGCGTCACCGGTCGGTGGCGCGCGGGCGCCCGGTGGTGTCACCCTGTGCACCGAGGGCCGGGCGCACCGCCGGTCCTCGTCGCCAAGCCCACCGACAGGCCGAGGACGGTACACCGCCGCATGACCCACAAGATCGCGCGCGGCTGGACCGTCGCCAAGCCGTGGCCCGTGACGCTGCGGGACGACACCCTGGGCGGGTCCGTGGTCCTGCGTCCGCTGCGGCGCCGGGACGCGAACGCCTGGATGCGGCTGCGCGCGCGCAACGCGGACTGGCTGGAGCGGTGGGAGGGCACGTCGCCGCGCCCCGGCACGCCGGGCGGGCCGCCCACGTTCGCGGAGTACGTCCGGGTCCTCTCGGCGCAGGCGCGCGCGGGGTCCTCCCTGCCGTTCGCCGTCGAGCTGGACGACGAGCTCGTCGGCCAGCTCACCGTGTCGTCCATCACGTACGGCTCGCTGTGCGGCGCGAGCATCGGCTACTGGGTGAGCGAGCACGTCGCGGGCCGCGGCGTCATCCCGACCGCCGTCGCGATGGCCACGGACTACTGCTTCACGATCCTCGGGCTGCACCGGATCGAGATCAACATCCGCCCGGAGAACGGCCCGAGCCTGCGCGTCGTGGAGAAGCTGGGGCTGCGCGACGAAGGGGTGCGCGAGCGCTACCTGCACATCCAGGGGGAGTGGCGCGACCACCGGACGTTCGCCGTCACGAGCGAGGAGGTCCCGGACGGCCTCCTCGCGCGCTGGCAGGCGACACGCCGCGAGAGCATCTGAGCCGCCCGACACGCCGGGGCGCGTGCGGAGCGTGACCGCGGGCCTCGCCTACGGTCGTGATGTGGAATCGGCCTCGGGGATCGTCGCGCTCGCGGTGTTCCTGCTGTGGGTCGGCTTCTACGTCCCGCACCGGGTGCGTCACCGGCAGCAGCTGCTGGACGCGCGCACGGACGACCGCTTCTCCGGCTCCCTGCGCGTCCTGGCCGTCGCCGGCCCGGGCGGCGGGGGTTTCGACCGCTGGGACGCCCGGCTCGACGGCGTCACGACCGTCGCGGCGATCGCCTCCGGTCCCGCCGGAGCCGGAGGGCGCCCCCTGCTCGGGGCAGCCGGGACGCAGAGCCGGTCCGAGGGCCGGACGCACGACGAGGAGGGAACGCACGCCATGGGGAGCACCGTCAGCGCGTCACCCTCGCGCGGGGCACCGCCGCGCCGTCAGCCGGCCTCCGAGCAGTCCCGCCTCGAGCTCCTCGAGCGGCGCGCCGCCGCGGCGCGCCGTCGTCTCGCGCTCACGGTCGTGCTGCTCCTCGCGACCGTCGGGGTGTGGGTCGTCGTCGCGCTCGGGCTCGTCCCGTGGTGGGCGGGCGTGGTCCCGACGGCGTTCCTCGGCCTCGTGCTCGTGCTCGGCCGCCGTGCGGTGCTCGCCGCCCAGCGGTCCGACGCCGCGTGGCTGGCCGAGCGTCGTGCCGCGGCCCGCGCGGCTCGCGGCGCCGTGCTCGGCGCACCGCCCGCCCCCCGGGGCGCTCGCCCGCGCGTCACGGGTCGCGCCGTCCACGGCTCGCAGGTGAGCACGCAGATGATCCCGCGCGTCACGCCGCAGGACCTCGCGCGGGCGAACGCCGCGGCCTCCGCGGACGCCGGCGCGCCGGCCACGACGGGCGCGTCGTCCCGCGAGCGGGCCACCGCGTCCGGTCCGGCCGAGGGCCCCGCGTCCGAGGAGCCCGCCCCAGCGGCCGACGAGCCGACCACCGTTCGCGAGACGACCCCGGTCGTCGAGGTCGAGGTCGTCGACGCCGAGCGCGTCCCGACGGGCCGCGCGTGGGACCCCGTGCCCGTGCCTCCGCCGACGTACACCATGAAGCCCACGGCCCCCCGCCGCGAGCCCGCCCCGCTCACGGACGACGACGTCGTCTCGCCCACGGTGTCGGCCCGCGTCGAGCCGGTGGTGGCCGCCGACGCCCGGTCCGGCGCCCCGACCCCGGCCGTGGGCGACGAGCGCAAGCCGTCCACGGAGACGCTCGGCCTGGACCTCAACGAGATCCTGGCGCGCCGTCGGGCGGCAGGGCAGTAGACCCCCTGAGGGCGGCCGGTTTGCGAGACCCCGCCCTCGGGGTGCTAATCTGTTCCTCGCTTGAGGGGCTATGGCGCAGTTGGTAGCGCGTCTCGTTCGCAATGAGAAGGTCGGGGGTTCGAATCCCCCTAGCTCCACCGGAGAGACCCTCGCCAGACCAGGTCGACGACCTGAGACGGCGAGGGTCTCGTCTTGTCCCGGGACTTTCCCGCGATGCCGGCGACCGTCCTTCCGCCCCGACGTCGACGTCCTGGAGGCGGTGCCGAGCCCGCGCGCTCGGCCGGCGCGCCGGACCTATCCTGGCGACGTGACCCTCACCGAGCTGGTCCCGGTCCCCGGCGGGACGTTCCGCATGGGCTCGGACCGGCACTACCCGGAGGAGGGGCCGGCCCACGACCGGCAGGTCGAGCCGTTCCTCCTGGAGCGGCACGCGGTGACGAACGCGCAGTTCGCGGCGTTCGTCGCGGACACCGGCTACGTGACGGTCGCGGAGCGCCCCCTCGACCCGGCCGACTTCCCGGGTGCCGACCCGGCGGACCTGGTGCCCGGGGGGCTCGTGTTCACCCCGACGGCCGGACCGGTCGACCTGCGCGACTGGCGGCAGTGGTGGCGGTGGCAGCCCGGGGCGTCGTGGCGCGCGCCGCAGGGGCCGGGCTCCGACGTCGACGACCGGCCGGACCACCCGGTGGTGCTCGTCGCGTTCGAGGACGCCTCGGCCTACGCGGGGTGGGCGGGCCGTCGTCTGCCCACCGAGGCCGAGTGGGAGCGCGCCGCGCGGGGCGGGCTCGACGACGCGGAGTACGCGTGGGGCGACGAGCTCGCCCCGGGCGGGCAGGTGATGGCCAACACGTGGCAGGGCCGGTTCCCGTACCTCGACGAGGGGTGGGGCGGGACGTCGCCCGTCGGCTCGTACGACCCGAACGGGTACGGGCTCGTGGACCTCGTCGGGAACACGTGGGAGTGGACGGCGGACACGTTCACGCCGCGCCACGTCGTCCCGGGCGCTCGGGGGCCGGACGCCGGCGGGCGGCCGAACCTGCTGGCCCCCACGACGTCGCCGGAGGTCCTGCGCGTGACGAAAGGCGGCTCGTACCTGTGCGCGCCCGAGTACTGCCGCCGCTACCGACCCGCGGCCCGGTCCGCGCAGTCCGACGACAGCGCGACGACCCACCTGGGGTTCCGCTGCGCCGCGGTCGCCCCCTGACCGCAGGTCGGCGCGCCGTCCCCGCCCGAACACGGCGAAGGCCCCCACCGAGCGGTGAGGGCCTTCGCGGAGCGGCGTCGTCGGACGACGTCAGGGGCAGGTGACGGGCTCGCCACGCACCTCGACGACCGTCCCCGACGGCACGCCGGAGCACGCGTCGAGGACCTCCTGCGTCACGGCGCCGACGGTGCTGAAGAACACGATCGAGCCGATGATCGTCAGGACGAGCACGATCGCGCCGACGATGATGCCGGCGAGCGCCAGGCCGTTCTTGTAACCGGCCTTCTTCGACTTGTTGAAGGCCACGATGCTGAGGATCAGACCCACGATCGAGAGGCAGCCGAGGAACGACAGCACGAGGCCGACGATCCCCATCGTCTTGCCCGGGTCCTGGCCCGGGGCGGCGTACGACGGCGTGCCCGCCTGCGGGGCGCCGTACTGGGGCGCCTGCGGGGCGCCGTACTGCGGGGCCTGAGGGGCGCCGTACTGCGGGGCCTGCGGCGGCTGCTGCGGCTCGCCGGGCTGCGGCGCCCCGTAGGCGGGCGGGCCGGACGGCGTCCCGCCGGGCTGCTGCGGGTTCTGGTCGGGCTGGTCGGGGGTCGACATGCGATCTCCTCGGCGTTCGGTCAGGGCCCGTCCAGTATGCCGGTCGGGGGCGCCGCCCGCCCTGTGGTTCCGCGGCGCGCTCGGCGGGCGGCGCGGGTGGTGGGGGTCACGCGACCCCGCGGCGGGTCGGTCCGACCGTCACGAGTCCCTCACATCCCTCGGTCGGCGAGCCGCGCCAGGTGCGCGATGATGGGGGCGTGAACACTCGGAAGGTCCGATTCGTCCCTGTCGCCCTCCCCGTCGTCCTCTCGCTCGGTGCCGTCGTGGCGCTGGGCGGCTGCGCCGCGGAGACGGCGGAGGCCGACGGGCCGTCCGCGGGCGAGACCGGGCTCGTCGCCCGCGCCGCCGAGCCGAGCGACGGGGTGCTCGTGCTCGGCTCGACCGAGCCGGCGGAGCTCGCGCTGACGAGCAGCCAGGCGTTCTTCACCAACGCGCCGGTCGTCGTGCTCGCCGCGGCGGACGACGAGGCCGCGCGCGCGACCGCGGCCGCGGCCGCCGTCGAGCTGGCCGCGCCCGTGCTGCTCGTGGGTGGCGCCATCTCGGACGGTGGGCTGCGCACGGAGCTGCGCCGGCTCGGCGCGGTCGCCGTCGTCGAGGTGGGCGAGCCGGAGGCGCCCCCCGGCCAGGAGGGCGTGGGCGAGGAGCCCGCGCGCGCGACCCTGGGCGACGTCGACGGCGTCGAGCGCGTCCTGCTGGAGGTCGGGGCACTCCTCCCCGACGGGACGCTCGACGAGCGCGACCTGGACGAGGTCCGCGCCGCGCTGCCCGAGCGGGGCGAGCCGGAGACGCTGACCGAGGTCCTCGCCCTCACGGAGCCGGGCAGCCTCGCCGTACCGGGCGGACCGCAGTCCGCCGCCATCGCGACCGCGCGCGCCGCGGGCGCCGTGCCGCTCGAGGTGCCGCAGGGCGACCCGCGGGCGTCCGCCGAGGTCGTCGACGCGATCTCGGCGGCGAAGGCGCTCGCCGTCGTGGGCATCGGCGCGAGCTTCGGCACGGCCGACGACCTCACGTGGCGGCTGCGGTCGGCCGAGGCGGGCGACCTGCTCCCC
Organism: Cellulosimicrobium sp. SL-1; assembly: GCF_011033075.1. Taxonomy (NCBI): domain Bacteria; kingdom Bacillati; phylum Actinomycetota; class Actinomycetes; order Micrococcales; family Promicromonosporaceae; genus Cellulosimicrobium; species Cellulosimicrobium sp. SL-1. Next base: position 156,407 of record NZ_JAACJC010000008.1, read on the forward strand.
AGCGGCTCGCAGCTCGTCCTGGCCGACGGCGTCCGGTATGTCGCGGTGGAGGCCGACGCCGTGACGTCGGGCCTCGTGGCGGTGGGGGAGCGCTCGGCGACGGAGGCCGTCGAGCGTGCGCAGGAGGCGGCGGCGGCGTACGCCGAGGCTGCCCCGGACGACGTGGTGGTCCCGGTGCTCGAGGTGCCGGCGACGCGAGCGTCGTCCAACCCGGGCGCGGACCGCGACTACTCGACCGAGATCCCCGCCGAGGAGCTCGTCCCGCTCGTCGACACCGCGGCGGCCGCGGGGGTGCTCGTGGTGCTGCGCCTCGAGCCCGGGCGCGCGAGCTTCGACGAGCAGGTCGCCGAGTACGCGGACCTGCTCGCCCGCCCGACCGTGGGCGTCGCGCTCGCGGTCGACGCCCGTCGCGCGGGCGAGGAGTCGCGGGCCGGCACGGTGGGCGCGGCGGAGCTCAGCGCCGCGATCGGCGCCGTCGGCGAGGTCGTGCGCACGCAGGGCCTGCCGCAGAAGCTCGTCGTCGTGCAGCGGCCCGACGCCGAGGCGGTGCTCGACGCCGCCGCGCTCGACGTGGGTGCGGGCGAGGCGGCCGTCGTGCTGCAGTCGACGGCGCAGGCCGGGTTCGGCGCCCGCGCGCGCGAGTGGGGCACGCTGCTCGACGACGTCCCGGCGGGCGTGGTGGGAGGCTGGACCACGGGTTCGGCGGACCCGGCGGGGGACGTCGAGGGCGTGCTGTCGCTCGACCCGAGCCCGCGCTACGTGGCGGCGTCGCGCTGACGATCCGCTCCTCTGGGCACTTGGCCGGTCCCGCGCGAGCGGGTTAGGGTGTGTCGCTCGCAAAAGCCGAATCGATTCGACCAGACCCAGACGACGAGGTACCTGATGGTCTCGATCATCCCCCAGCCCCTGCACGTCGAGCCCGGCGAGGGACACGTCCCCGTCCCCGCCCTGGAGGTCCACGCGGTCGGTCTCGACGGCGCCGCCCCCTGGCTCGCCGACCTCGCCGCGAAGCTCCTCTCCGGCCTCGACGGCGTCACCGCGACGCACGACGACCCCGCCGCCGTCGCGGTGCCCGCCGCGGACGGGGAGCGCACGGCGCTCGTCCTGCGCGTCGACGAGGCGGCCGGGCCGGAGGGCTCCACGAGCCCCGAGCGCTACAGCCTCGTCGTCGACGCGGCCGGCGTCACCGCCACGGCGCCCGAGCCGGCCGGGCTGCTCCACGCGGTGCAGACGCTGCGCCAGCTCGTCGTCGCGTCGGGTGACGGGGCGCCCGCGCGAGTGCCGCACGTCGTCGTGCACGACGCGCCGCGCTACCCCTGGCGCGGTCTCTCCGTGGACGTGGCGCGCACGTTCTTCGGGCTCGACGCGCTACGGGCCGTGGTCGACGTCGCGGCGGCGTACAAGCTCAACGTGCTGCACCTGCACCTCACCGACGACCAGGGCTGGCGCATCGAGTCGCCGTCGCGGCCCGAGCTCGCCAAGCTCTCCTCGGGCGGCGACACGTCCGGCGGGACGGGCGGCCACCTGTCCCTCGCCGACTTCCGCGCCCTGCAGGACCACGCGGCCGAGCGCTTCGTGCGCGTCGTGCCGGAGATCGACGTGCCGGGCCACATCAACGCGGCGACCCACGTGTACGGCGACCTCATGCCCGACGGCGTCCCCACGGACGCCTACCACGGCATCGAGGTGGGCTTCTCGCGCCTGACGTTCGACCTCCCGGCCACCGAGCCCTTCCTGCGCGACGTCTTCACGGACCTCGCCCACGCGACCGACGGCGAGCACGTGCACCTCGGCGGAGACGAGGTGCTGAAGATGGAGCCCGCCGAGTACGCGCGCTTCGTCGAGCTGTGCGAGCGGCTGATCCTCGAGGCGGGCAAGAAGCCGGTCGCGTGGCAGGAGGCGGCGAAGGCGCCCCTGCGCCCGGGCACCCTCGTGCAGTACTGGGACACCCACCCGATGGACCTCACGTACCTCGTCGACGCCGCCAGGGCGGGAGCGCGCGTCATCATGTCGCCCGCGAACCGCGTCTACCTCGACATGAAGTACACGGCCGACTTCCCGCTCGGGCAGGAGTGGGCGGGGCTTGTCGAGGTCCGCGACGCGTACGACTGGGAGCCCGAGCAGGTGGTCCCCGGGCTCCCTGCCGACTCGATCGAGGGCGTGGAGGCCGCGGTCTGGACGGAGCGCATCCCCACGCTCGACGCGCTGTTCACGATGCTCCTGCCGCGCCTGAGCGCCGTCGCGGAGGTCGCCTGGACGGCCCCCGACCGCAAGGACTGGGACGACTACCGCCGACGCGTCGCCCGCGAGGCGCACGCGTGGCGCCGCTCAGGCACCCCCTTCCATCCCTCGGAGCAGGTCGACTGGTGACGCGGGCGGGCGACGCCCGCGGGGTGGTCGACGTCACCGGGGAAAACCCGTCCTGCGGTCGCGAGGCGGGCGACCGCTGACGGACCATCGATCGATGGCCTTCGTGACCTTCTCCGCCGCCCGCCACGACGACCCGTCCGGAACTCCCTCCTCGACCCCACGCCCCGGCTCCCGCGCGCGCCGGAGCGGCCCGCGCCGTCGTGCGGCCGCGCTCGCCGCGACGCTGGCCCTGGCGACCGCGCTCGCCGCGTGCACGGGCGGCGACCCGGACCCCGCCGCGAGCAGCACGGGGCCCGCCGCCGGCGCCGAGGCCGAGCCCGACGGCGCCCGCGCCGCGACGCCCGAGGGCGTCCTCACCCTCACCGAGGAGGGCCCCGCCGCGCTCGCGCTCGCGGCGAGCCGCACGTTCTTCGCGACCGCGCCGGTCGCGGTCGTCGTGCCGGCCGACGCCGCCGAGGACGCGACCGCGGTCGGCGTCGCCGCGGCGCTCGCCGAGCGGGTCGTCGCGCCCGTCCTGGTCGCGGGGGACGACGCGGCGCTCGCCGAGGAGCTGGCACGCCTCGACACCGCCGAGGCGGTCGTCGTCGCGCCGGAGGGGACGAGCGTCCCCGGCCTCGACCACGTGACCACGGTGCACGTCGACCCGGCGGCCGTCGCGCCCGACGGCGCCGTCGACGAGGAGTCGCTCGCGGGCGCCGCCGACCTCGCGGTCCAGGACCTCCCGGCGTCGGGCGACGCCGAGACGTCGACCGGCGTCCTCGCGCTGACGGACCCCGACGCCGGGGCCGCGGCCCGACCGGCGGCCGCGACGGCCCGCGCGTCGGGCGCGGCGGTCGTCGACGCCCCCGGCGGCGACCCGCGCACCACGTCCGAGGCCGTCCAGGCGGTCGCGGGGGCCGGGGCGACGGCGACCGTCGGCCTCGGGGCGTCGTTCGGCAGCCCCGACGACCTCGGGTGGCGCGTCGAGGCGGCCGCGACGGGCACGGAGCTGCCCGGCGGCGGGCAGCTCGCCCTGCCCGGCAAGCGCTACGTCGCGCTCTACGGGTCGCCGGGGGCGCCGGTGCTCGGCGTGCTCGGCGCGCAGGACGTCGCCGCGACGATCGCGCGCGCCCAGGAGCACGCGGCCTGGTACCAGGGCCTCACGGAGGAGCCCGTGGTGCCGACGCTCGAGATCATCACGACGGTCGCGTCGGGGTCCGCGGGCTCCGACGGCAACTACTCGAACGAGCGTGCCGCCGACCTCGTGCGGCCCTACGTGGACGCCGCGCGCGAGGCGGGGGTGTACGTCGTGCTGGACTTCCAGCCGGGCCGCACGGACTTCCTCACGCAGGTGCGCGCGTACGAGGACCTCGTCGCGCAGCCGCACGTCGGCGTCGCGCTCGACCCGGAGTGGCGCCTCGGCCCCGACCAGGTGCACCTCGCCCAGATCGGCTCCGTCGGGGTGGACGAGGTCAACGCCGTCGGCGACTACCTCGCGGGCCTCGTGCGCGAGCGCGACCTGCCGCAGAAGGTCTTCCTGCTGCACCAGTTCCGGACGTCGATGATCACCGACCGCGCCCGCTTCGACACCGCCCACCCCGAGCTCGCGACCGTCGTCCACGCCGACGGCCAGGGTGGCCAGGGCGCGAAGGCGGCCACGTGGTCCACGCTGCACCAGGACGCGCCGGCGGGGCTGTTCTGGGGCTGGAAGAACTTCTACGACGAGGACGCGCCCATGCTCACGCCCGAGCAGACCTGGGGCATCAGCCCGACCCCGGACTTCGTCAGCTACCAGTGACGCCGGCCCGGCTCGCGCCGGGGCGCCCGGCCGGCGCTCCGGGTCAGCGCGTCAGATCCACGTGGGCAGCCACATGTGCATCCGCCAGAACCAGTACGGGACCTGCCACGCCGTCCAGATCGGGTAGAAGAACACGCTCACGGCGCCGATCGTCGTGAGCAGCACCGTGATCCCGACGCGCACCCGGGCCCGGGCGACCGCCCGGCCCTCCGTGCGCTCGAGCGCGAGCGTGATCGCGTAGACGAGGGTGAGCACGACCCACGGCAGGAACACGATCGAGTAGAACGTGAAGATCGTCCGCTCGGCGTAGAGGAACCACGGCGCCCACCCGGCGACGATCCCGCTGAGCACGGCGAGCGCGCGCCAGTCCTTGAGCCGCACGAGCGCGTAGAGCGCGACGAGGATCGCGAGCGCCGCCGCCCACCACAGGACGGGGTTCCCGAGCGACGTGATCGCCCGCGCGCACCGCTCGACCTCGCAGCCCGCCTCGCCGGCCTCGTACGAGCGCCAGTAGAACGACGTGGGCCGCCACTGGAGGATCCAGCCGAGCGGGTGCGCCTCGTACGTGTGCTCGGACGTGAGCCCCGTGTGGAAGTCCCACATCTTCAGGTGGTACTCCCACAGCGACCGCAGCGCCGGGGGCAGCCACTGGACGCCCTCGCCAGGGTGCTCGACGGCCCACTGGCGCATGTAGGCGCCGGGCGAGCGGAACCACGACGTCCACGTCGCGACGTAGGTGAGCGCGGCGGTGGGGAGCATGACGAGCGCGGCCGGGATCGCGTCGCGCACGAGCGCGTCCTCCCACCAGCGCCCGACGCCCACGGTGCGCCGCGCCGTCGCGTCCCAGAGCACGGAGACGACGGCGAGGACCGCGAGGAAGTACAGGCCGGACCACTTGACCCCGCACGCGAGCCCGAGCGCGACGGCCGCGGCGAAGCGCCACCACCGCCACCCGAGGCCGGGGCCGTAGCGCCCGATGCGCCCGCCCGCGTCGAGGATCGCCCCGCAGCGCTCCGCGAGGCGTCGCCGGGCCTGCTCGCGGTCGAGCAGGAGGCACCCGAACGCGACGAGCACCCAGAGCATGAGCATGTTGTCGAGCAGGCCGGTGCGCGCGTGCACGATCGCCTCGCCGTCCACGGCCATGAGCGCGCCCGCGACGATCCCCATCGCCGTCGAGGCGAACAGCCGGCGCGCGATGCGCGCGACGAGCACGACCGCGATCACCCCGACGACGGCGGACGCGATCCGCCACGACCACGGGTTCTCGGCCCCGCCGAGCGCCTTCATGCCGAGCGCGATCATCCACTTGCCCAGCGGCGGGTGGACCACGTAGTCGGCCGTGGGCAGGAACGAGTTCACGTCCCCGGCCTCGAAGGCCGGGTTCGGCTCCTCGGGCCAGTCGGCCTCGTACCCGACCTGGAGCAGCGTCCACGCGTGCTTGACGTAGTACGTCTCGTCGAACACGAGCGTGCCGGGCCGGCCGAGGTTCCACAGCCGCAGCACGGCCGCGACGACGGCGACGATCACGACGCCGAGCCACCCCCACAGCCGGTCGTGCGCGGTCGCGCCGAGCGCGAGGCGCCGCGGGCCGAGCAGCGCGAGGAGGAGCCGCTCGCGATGGCTCGGCGCGGGGCCGTCGTCCGTCGTCACGTCCGACGGCGGTGCGCCGTCGTCCGCCCTCACGTCCGTCGGCGGTGCGTCGGTGGCGTCGGCCGGGGGGCGGGGGCCGGGGGTCGCGTCGGCGGGCGGCTGGGACACGCTGGCCATCGTAGGGGCCGCGCACGTGTGGAACCCTGGGAGCCATGTCCTCCTCGACCGACGTGCCCGGCCCCGACGCGCCCACGACCCGGCGTGAGGCCGGGCACCTCGTGCTCGGCGGCACGCCCATCGGGAACGCGGAGGACGCGAGCCCACGCCTGCGCCGCCTGCTCGCGGAGGCCGACGTCGTCGCGGCGGAGGACACGCGGCGCCTGCACGCGCTCGCGGGCCGCCTCGGCGTCCAGGTCGGCGGGCGGGTCGTGAGCTTCCACGAGCACAACGAGGCGGAGCGCGCCGACGACCTGCTCGACGTCGTCGACGGCGGCGGCACGGTGCTGGTCGTGTCGGACGCGGGGATGCCCAGCGTGTCCGACCCGGGCTTCCGCGTCGTGGGCCGCGCGGTCGAGCGCGGCCTCCCGGTGACGACGGCGCCCGGGCCGAGCGCGGTGCTCACCGCTCTCGCGCTCTCGGGGCTCCCGACGGACCGGTTCTGCTTCGAGGGCTTCCTGCCCCGTAAGGCGGGGGACCGCTCGCGTGCGCTCGCGGCGCTCGTCGACGAGCCGCGCACGCTCGTGTTCTTCGAGGCACCGCACCGCGTGGCCGAGACGCTCGCCGCGATGGCCGGCGCGTTCGGCCCGGACCGGCCGGCCGCCGTCGCGCGCGAGCTCACCAAGACCTACGAGGAGGTGCTGCGCGGCCCCCTCGCCGAGCTCGCGGAGCACGCCGCCGAGGAGCAGCTGCGCGGGGAGATCTGCGTCGTCGTCGGTGGCGCGCCGCCGCGCGGGCCCGTCCCGCTCGCCGAGCTCGTGCCCGCCGTCCTGGCGCGCGTCGACGGCGGGGAGCGGCTCAAGGACGTGGTCGCGGACGTCGCCCAGGGTGCCGGGGTGCCCAAGCGCGACCTGTACGCCGCCGCGCTCGACGCGCGCCGCGGGTGAGCGCGGTCCGGGCGTCCCGCGGGGTCGCCCGGACCGCGACCGCGGTGGTCAGCGCCCGACGGCGTCGCTCGCCACGAGCGTGACGCCCGCCGCGGCGAGCTCCTCGCGCGCGGCGGCACCGAGCTCGGGCGTCACCGGCACGGTGAGGTCGGTGAGGACCCGGGTCGCGAGGCCGAGCGCGTGCGCGTCGAGCGCGGTCGCGCGCACGCAGTGGGACTCGGCGATGCCGACGACGTCGACCGCCTCGATCCCGGCGTCGCGCAGCAGGTCCGCGAGCGGTCGGCCCGCGACGTCCACGCCCTCGAAGCCCGAGTAGGCGGCCTGGTACTCGCCCTTCTTCACCCCGGCGTCGGGCGCGAGGTCGGCGAGCGCCGGGTGCAGCTCGGCGTTGGGGGTGCCGGCGATCCCGTGCGGCGGCCACGTGTCGACGAAGTCCGGGTCGGGGCTCCAGTGCTGGCCCGGGTCCACGTGCCAGTCCTGGGTCGTCACGACGAGGTCGTACGCGTCGCGGTGGTCGCGCGCGTGCTCGGCGATGCGCTCGGCGACGGCGTTCCCGCCCTCGACGCCCAGCTCGCCGCCCTCGCAGAACGTGGGCTGGACGTCGACGACGATCAGCGCGCGGCGCGGCGCGGGGGTGCTCTCGGTCATGCGCCCACTCTGCCACCCCGGCGGGCACCGGGGGAGCGCGGGTGCGAGAGTGGGGCCCAGCCGTGATCCGACCGGGAGGCAGCGATGACCGAGCACCAGGAACCGCCCACGACGACCTCCGGCACGGACGCCGGACGACCCCTCGGGTACTGGCTCAAGCTCGTGGACCGGCTCATCGACGAGAACCTCGACGCCGTGTTCCAGCACTCGGGCCTCACGCGCCGGCACTGGCAGGTGCTCAACACCATCCGTGACGGCGTGAGCGAGGAGACGAGCGTCGACGGCGTGCTGTCACCCTTCACGGGTGCCGGGGCGGGCGGCGCGAGCGCCGTGACGGCGGAGATCGACGACCTCGTGCGCCGCGGCTGGGTCGCGCGCGGCGACCAGGGCCTGTCCGTGACGGTCGCGGGCAACCACGCGTACCACGACCTGCTCGACGCGGTGTCGGTCGCGCGCGAGCGCGTCGCGCAGGGCGTGAGCCGCGAGGAGTACGCGCGGACGGTCGCGACGCTCGAGCGCATGGCGCGCAACCTCGGCTGGTCCGGCTGACCCGCGGGCGGCGGGCCGACCGCGAGACGCGGTGTCACGTCGTCGGGCGGCAGGCGTACCCTGCGAGACCCGCGACCCGTGCGCACCCCCGCGCCCGGGAGCGCCGCACAGAGCTGGAGCACTGCGATGGAGTTCCGCCGGATCCCCGGTCTGCCGCCCTACGTCTTCACGATCATCGACGGGCTCAAGATCGAGGCACGCCGAGCGGGGCGCGACGTCGTGGACCTCGGGTTCGGCAACCCGGACCTGCCGAGCCCGCAGGTCGCGGTCGACAAGCTCGCCGAGGCCGCGCAGAACTCGCGCAACCACCGCTACTCCGCGTCGCGCGGCATCCCGAAGCTCCGTGAGGCCGTCGCCGGGCTGTACCAGCGCCGGTTCGGCGTGAGCCTCGACCCGGACACCGAGATCATCTCGACCATCGGCGCCAAGGAGGGCTTCAGCCACCTCATGTGGGTGCTGCTGCAGCCGGGCGACGTCGCGCTCGTCCCCACCCCGAGCTACCCGATCCACATCTGGGGGCCCTACTTCGCGGGCGCCGACGCGCGCCAGGTCCCCATCGGCGACGGGACCGACGCCGCCGGGTACATCGACCGCATCATCGAGGCGTGGGAGCTCGGCTGGCCCAAGCCGCGCGTCGTCGTGCTGTCGTTCCCGCACAACCCGACGACGACCGTGGCGACCAAGGAGGACCTCCAGCGTCTCGTCGACTGGGCGCGGGACAAGGACGTCGTGCTCGTGCACGACCTCGCGTACGCCGACATGACGTTCGACGGGTTCGAGCCGCCGTCGATCATGGAGTGCGAGGGCGCGCGCGAGGTCGCGGTCGAGCTGTACTCGATGACGAAGTCGTTCTCCATGGCGGGCTGGCGCGTCGCGTTCCTCGTGGGGCGCCGCGACGTCGTCGGGGCGCTCGCGAAGCTCAAGAGCTACCTCGACTACGGCACGTTCCAGCCCATCCAGATCGCCGCGACCGTCACGCTCAACGAGGCGACCGAGTTCCCGCAGGAGATCTCGGCCGTCTACGAGTCTCGTCGCGACGCCCTGTACGACGGCCTGCAGCGCATCGGCTGGGACATCCACAAGCCCGGCGGGACGATGTTCGCGTGGGCCCGGATCCCCGAGCCGTACCGCGACATGGGCTCGATCGAGTTCGCGACGCACCTCGTCGAGGAGTGCGACGTCGCGGTGTCCCCGGGCGTCGGGTTCGGCCCCGGCGGCGACGAGTTCGTGCGGTTCGCGCTCATCGAGAACGAGCACCGCATCGGTCAGGCCGTCCGGGGCCTGCGCCGCGGGCTCACCCGGCTGGGCTAGGGACCGTCCCCGTCCACACGTCGTCGCCGCGCAGCACGGCGTCGGCGCCGCCGTCGTCGTAGATCGTCTGCCCGGTGACGTGCGTGTTCGCGGCGTCGGTCAGCCACAGCAGGAGCGACGCGACCGACTCGGGCGACTGGTGCCCGTTGAGGGGCATCGGCACCGCGGCGTCGACCATCGCGACCGACTCCGGGGTCGACAGGAGCTGGGTCGTCATCGGCGTGAGCACCGTCCCGGGCGCGACGGCGTTGAGCGGGATGCCCCGCCCGGCCCACGCCGCCGTCACGCACTCGCGGCGCACCCAGCGCGACAGCGCGCGCTTGGACGACGGGTAGGCGAGGTACCCGACCTGCGGGCCCTGCTCGGCGAGCGTGCCGGCGACGCGCAGGGCCTCGTCCTCGTCGTCCGCGAGGCACGCGTCCACGATCGCCTCGGACACCGGCTGGAGCGTCGCCATCGACGACACGACGGCGACGCGCGGCGCCTGCGAGCGCTCGAGCGCGGGCAGGAGGCCCGTGAGGAACCGGGTGACGCCGAAGAAGTTCACCGCGACGGTCGTCGGGACGGGCGCGGAGATCCCGGCGCACGCGACGACGGCGTCGACCGTGCCGTCCGTCGCGGCGAGCACCTCCTCGACCGCACGCTCGCGACCCTCGTCGGTGCTGAGGTCCGCCTGGACCTCGGCGTCGCGCAGGTCCACGCCGACGACCCGGTCGCCCCGCTCGCGCAGCAACCCGGCCACGCAGGCCCCCACGCCCGATGCCGATCCCGTCACCACGTACGTCCGCGACATGTGCACACGCCTCCTCGCCCACGTCCCCGGACCTCGGGGACAGCTCCAGCATGCCTCGCCGTCCCGGCCCGGGCGGCCGCCGAAGGACCGGCGGCGCGGGCCGAAGGTCCGTCGTCCCCGCCGGCGGTCACCCGGCGCGACGCGCCGACCCGGGTGACGATGGGCAGGTGCGACGCCACCACGGAACCCGGGCCGCCCGGCGAGGTCCCGCCGTGCCCGCGCGGGCCGGCGGGCCCGTGCTCGCCGTCGGGCTCGCCCTCGTGCTCGGCGCGTGCTCGGGCGGGGCGCCGGACGACGCGCCCGCCCCCGCGCCGTCGGTCACGACCGCCACGTCCGCGCCGGCCGACCCCGGCACGCCCGACGCGTCGGGCTCGTCGCAGGCACCGGCCGCCGACGGCCTGCTCGTCGTGCCGGAGGTGCGCGTCGACGTGGCGGAGGTCGCGACCGGGTTCCCGGCGCCGTGGGGGCTCGCGGCGCTCGCGGACGGCACGCTGCTCGTCTCGCTGCGCGACGAGCGCCGGCTGGTCGTCGTCGACCCGGCGACGGGCGCCGTCGAGCCGGTGACCGGGCCGGGAGCGGACGACCTGCGCGACGGCACGGTCGCGCGCGGCGAGTCGGGGCTCCTCGGCGTCGCGGTGGGCCCGGCGGGCGGCGCCGCGGCGGGGGAGGTGTTCGTGTACCGGACCGCGCCGGACGGCAACGAGGTGCTGCGGGGGACGCTCGCGGGGCGCGAGCTCTCCGCCCTGACGCCGGTCGTCGAGGGCGTGCCCGCGGCGTCCACGCACGACGGCGGTCGGCTCGCGTTCGGGCCCGACGGCCACCTCTACGTCACGACGGGGGACGCGCAGCAGCGCGGTGCGGCGCAGGACCCGGGTGCGCTCGCGGGCAAGATCCTGCGCGTCACGGTGGACGGCGACCCCGCGCCGGGCAACCCGGACCCGGCCTCGCCGGTGTGGAGCCTCGGGCACCGCAACGTCCAGGGGATCGCGTGGGACGCGACGGGTCGGATGCTCGCGTCCGAGTTCGGCCAGGACACGTTCGACGAGCTCAACGTCGTCGTGCCCGGCGGGAACTACGGCTGGCCCGACGTCGAGGGCACGGGCGGGGCGGCCGCCGGGTTCGTCGACCCGGTGGCGACGTGGCCGACGTCGGACGCCTCGCCCAGCGGGATCGCCGTGACCCGTGAGGGCGCGTACCTCGCGGGGCTGCGCGGGGAGCGGCTCTGGCGCGTGCCGTTCGCCTCGCCCGACGGCGGCACCGACGCCGCGGCGTTCGGCGCGCCGCACGCGGTGCTCACGGACCGGGGGCGGCTGCGCGCGGTCCTCGTCGACCCGGCGACGCCGCCCGGCGACGACGGGAGCGCGGTGCTCTACGTGCTGACGAGCAACACCGACGGTCGGGGCGAGCCGCGCGACGGCGACGACCGGCTGCTCCGGGTCACGGTGACGCCGGCGGGGTGAGCGCCCGGGAGTGTGCGCGCCGGACGCGCGAGCTGACCAGGCGGTTTGGTGTGCGATAACGAATCGGTTACGGTCGAGTGTCTCGCGTAGCCGCTCACCGGGGACAGGTGTAATGGCCGGCCGTGGGACGCGGTCTCTCCCGGGCGCCCAGGGCGCCGAGGGCCGCAGGACGCCGGATCGGCTGGTCGAACCGGGTGCGCCCGCCACGCTGCGGAGCACCCCGCGGGCGCGTGCGCGCCGTCGACCCCCGTGCCCGGGAGCCCCCGACGACTTGGACCACTGTGCACAACCCCTTCCGTTCCCGCGCGCCCGAGACGGCCGACGTCACGGCGCACACCCCCCAGACCACGCCCGAGGCGGTGCCGACCGCCGAGAGCCCCGAGAGCCCCGAGAACCCCGAGAACGCCACCCGTCGGTCCGCCCGCGCGGCCCGGACCCTGCGCTCCACGCGCCGACGCCGCTGGTCGATCGTCACGGCGGCCACCGCCGTCGCGCTCGTCGGCTCCGGTGCCGTCGCCTACGGCGAGGCCAGCAAGACCGTGACGATCGACGTCGACGGCGAGACGACCACCGTCAGCACGCTCGCCGGCTCCGTCGGTGGCGCGCTCGACGCCGCGGGCGTCGAGGTCGGCGCGCGCGACCAGGTCGCTCCCGACCCCGGCTCCGCGCTCAGCGACGGCGACGACGTCGTGGTGCGCCTCGGCAAGAAGGTCACCGTCCAGACCGACGGCGCGCAGTCCGACGTCTGGCTCACCGCGCTCGACGCCGACGAGGCGCTCGACACCCTCGCCGAGCGCGGCGGCGACGTCCGCCTCGTCGCGTCGCGGTCCGGCGAGCGCGCGTCGCTCGGCCTGCGCCTCGACGCCGACGGTCCGGTGAACGTGGTGGCCGACGGGCAGACGAAGGTCGCGCCCGACGGCAGCATCGGCGTCCCCGCGATCCTCGACCAGCAGGGCATCGAGCTCGGCGACCTGGACCGCGTGAGCGTCCAGCGCGTCGAGGCGCCCGAGCCGGGTGCGCCGGCGGTGTCGCTCGTCGTGCAGCGTGTCGTCGTCGAGCAGCAGCAGACCACGACCCCCGTGCCGCACGGGACCGTGCAGCAGCCCGACGACGCCAAGTACACGGACGAGTCGGCCGTCACCCAGGCGGGTGCCGACGGCGTCACCACGACGACGTTCGAGGTCACGCTCGTGGACGGCGTCGAGGAGTCGCGCGAGCAGCTCTCGCAGGAGGTGACGACCGCTCCCGTGGACGAGGTCGTCACGACCGGCACGAAGGAGCGCCCGAAGGACCCGCGCACGATCGGGCAGGCCATGGCCGCCGAGCGTGGCTGGACCGGCTCGCAGTGGACGTGCCTCGAGAAGCTGTGGACCAAGGAGTCCAACTGGAACCCGACGGCGGACAACCCGACGTCGAGCGCCTACGGCATCCCGCAGTCGCTGCCCGGCTCGAAGATGGCGAGCAAGGGCGCCGACTGGGCGACCAACCCCGCGACCCAGATCGCCTGGGGCCTCGACTACATCGCCGGCTCCTACGGCTCGCCGTGCGGCGCGTGGTCGCACTCGCAGGCCGTCAACTGGTACTGAGCACGCGCCTTCCCTCCGCCGAGCACGGGGTTGCCGACGTCCTGGAGCTGAGAACGTCGGCAACCCCGTGCTCGGCGGCGCTCGTCCCCCGGCGGTGGACGCCGCCGCGAGGCGCGGCGCTGCCCGACTAGGATCGGGCACCATGACCCACATCCTCTCGGCCGTGGCGTGGCCGTATGCCAACGGGCCGCGCCACATCGGCCACGTCGCAGGTTTCGGTGTCCCGTCGGACGTCTTCAGCCGGCACATGCGGATGGCGGGTCACGACGTCCTCATGGTCTCGGGCACCGACGAGCACGGCACGCCGATCCTCGTCCAGGCCGACAAGGAGGGCGTGAGCCCGCAGGAGCTCGCGGACCGGTACAACCGCGTCATCGTCGAGGACCTGCACCAGCTCGGCCTGTCGTACGACCTCTTCACGCGGACCACGACGCGCAACCACTACGCCGTCGTGCAGGAGATGTTCCGCACGGTCCACAAGAACGGGTACATGGTCGAGCAGACGACCATGGGCGCGATCTCGCCGTCCACGGGCCGCACGCTGCCCGACCGCTACATCGAGGGCACGTGCCCCATCTGCGGCTACGACGGCGCGCGCGGCGACCAGTGCGACAACTGCGGCAACCAGCTCGACGCGATCGACCTCATCAACCCGCACAGCCGCATCAACGGCGAGACGCCGAAGTTCGTCGAGTCGAACCACTTCTTCCTCGACCTGCCCGCGTTCGTCGACGCGCTGGGGGACTGGCTGCGCACGCGCACCGCGTGGCGCCCGAACGTCCTGAAGTTCTCGCTCAACCTGCTCGACGACGTGCGCCCGCGCGCCATGACGCGAGACATCGACTGGGGCATCCCGGTCCCGCTGCCCGGGTGGGAGGAGAACTCGAGCAAGCGCCTCTACGTGTGGTTCGACGCGGTGATCGGGTACCTCTCGGCGTCGATCGAGTGGGCGCGGCGCAGCGGCGACCCGGACGCGTGGCGCGCGTTCTGGAACGACCCCGAGGCGCGGTCGTACTACTTCATGGGCAAGGACAACATCACGTTCCACTCCCAGATCTGGCCGGCCGAGCTGCTCGGCTACGACGGCCGGGGGAGCAAGGGCGGGGCGGCGGGGGCCTACGGGAACCTCCAGCTCCCGACGGAGGTCGTGTCGAGCGAGTTCCTCAACGTCGAGGGCCAGAAGTTCTCGTCGTCGCGCGGCGTCGTCATCTACGTGCGCGACATGCTGGCCCGCTACCAGCCCGACGCGTTCCGGTACTACGTGGCGTCCGCCGGTCCGGAGACGCAGGACGTCGACTTCACGTGGGCCGACTTCCAGCGCCGCACGAACGACGAGCTCGTGGCCGGCTGGGGCAACCTCGTGAACCGCACGGCGAACCTCGTGCACAAGAACTTCGGGGCGATCCCGGAGCCGGGGCAGCGCCAGCCGATCGACGAGGGCGTCCTCGCGACGACGACGACCGCGTTCGGGCGCGTGGGCGAGCTCATCGCGACGCACCGCCAGCGCGCCGCCGTCGCCGAGGCGATGAAGACGGTCGGCGAGGTGAACAAGTACGTGTCGGACACCGAGCCGTGGAAGCTCAAGACCGACCCGGACCGGCTCGCGACCGTGCTGCACACCGTGACCCAGGCCGTGAGCGACCTCAACACGATCCTGTCGCCGTTCCTGCCGCACTCGGCGCAGCAGGTGCACGAGGCGTTCGGCGGCACGGGCACGTTCGCCGCGCAGCCGCGCATCGACGAGGTGACCGACCTCGACGACGACTCGCGCCACTACCCGGTCATCACGGGCGACTACCGCGCCGAGGGCCTGGCGACGTGGGAGCCGAAGGCCGTCGTGCCGGGCACCCCGGTCGGCAAGCCGACGCCGGTGTTCACCAAGCTCGACGACTCGATCGTCGAGGAGGAGCTCGACCGCCTGCGCGAGGGCGCCTGACGGTGGCCAAGCAGCGCGAGCGCGGCTGGCCGCCGGACCCGGAGCCGCTGCCGGTCCCGGTGGTGGACAACCACACGCACCTCGACTCGATCGCGCACGTCCTCCCCGAGGGCACCCCTGCCCCGACCGTCGCGGACCACCTGGCCCGGGCGGCGGCCGTCGGCGTGGACCGGGTCGTGCAGGTGGGCTGCGACCTGCCGGCGGCCCGCTGGACGGACGCCCTCCTGCGCGGCGACCAGGCGGTCTGGGATCGCGAGCAGGCGGATCCGGCGCGTGCTGAGGCGGGGACGAGCCAGGACCACCTGGTCGGCGGCGCGGGGGCGCCGGGGGTCGGGCGGCTGCTCGGGGCCGTGGCCATCCATCCGAACGAGGCCGTGCTGCACGGCGGGGTGCGGGAGGTCGGGCCGGACGGGCTCGAGCCCGACCCGCGGCCGCACCACGACGTGCCGCTCGACGACGCGGTCGCGGAGATCGCGGCGATCGCGCGTGCGAACGACCGCGTGCGCGCGATCGGCGAGACCGGGATGGACCTGTTCCGGACCGGTGCCCGGGGCGAGGCCGTCCAGCGCGAGGCGTTCCGCGCGCACGTCGCGCTCGCGAAGGAGCTCGGCCTCGCGCTCCAGATCCACGACCGCGACGCCCACGCGCAGGTGCTCGACGTCCTCGCGCGCGACGGCGCCCCCGAGCGGACGGTCTTCCACTGCTACTCGGGCGACGCCGCGATGGCCCGGTTCTGCGCCGAGCAGGGCTGGTACCTGTCCTTCGCGGGCCCGGTGACGTTCCGCGCGAACGACGAGCTGCGGGCCGCGCTGCGCGCCGTCCCGCTCGGGCAGGTCCTCGTCGAGACGGACGCGCCGTACCTCACGCCGCACCCGTACCGCGGGCGGCCCAACGCGCCGTACGTCCTGCCGACGACGGTCCGTACGGTCGCGGAGGTCGTGGACCGACCGCTCGCGGACGTGTGCGAGCGCCTGGCCGCGACCTCCGTCGCGGTCTACGGCTCCTGGTGACGACGAGGCGTCCGGGCGGGCGCACCGCGTCCGGTGCGCGAGGGCTGCGAGGTTTCGCCCCAGGTCACGTTTCGGCTACGGTCGGGTCCGTGCGTCGTGCGCCCCGCGCCGACGACGTCCCGCACCTCGCCCCCGGCGCTCGCCGGCGGGCGTCCTCCCGCAGAAGGGACCGCCCGCGTGCTCGCACCTGACGGAACCGGCCGGCGGCGCGTGCAGCGCCTCGCGGCCCAGGGCCTCGTCGTCGCGAGCCTCGTCGGGGTCACCGGCGCGTTCGCCACGCTCCACAAGGACGTCACGCTCGACGTGGACGGCGAGCTGCACCAGGTCTCCGCGTACGGGCGCACGGTCGCCGCGGTGCTCGACTACCAGGGCGTCGCGGTCGGCGAGCAGGACCTCGTCGAGCCCGCGCTCGCCGACCCGGCGCGCGACGGCGGCACGATCGTCGTGCGCACGAGCCACGACGTCACGGTCGAGATCGACGGCCAGGTGCAGACGATCCCGACGACGGCCCGCACCGTGGGCGAGCTGCTCACCTACCTCGGCCCGCGCGCCGAGGGCGCCGTGACCGAGGTGTCGCGCACGCAGGCCCTCGGGCGCGAGCCGATCCGGGTCTCCACGCTCAAGACGGTCCACGTCGCGGTGGACGGCGCCGTCATGCCCATCACGACGGCCGAGCCCACGGTGCGCGGGGTCCTCGCGACCGCGGGCATCGTGCTGGCCGAGGGCGACGGCACGTCCGCGCCGCTCGACGCCGCGGCGGTGGACGGGATGCTCGTGCTCGTGAGCCGCGCGGCGGCCACGGCGGACACGGTCACGGAGGTCCTGCCGTTCGAGACGGAGGAGCGCGAGGACCCGACGCTCCCGCAGGGGCACCGCGTCGTCGTGCAGTCCGGTCGCGTCGGCGAGGCGGTCACGACCTACTCGGTGCAGACGCTCGGCGGGGCCGAGGTGTCGCGCACGGTCCTCACGCGCACGGTCACGACGGAGCCGCGGAACGAGGTCATCAAGGTCGGGACGATGGACGTCTCGGTCTCGGTGGACCCGGGCTCGGCGCGCGCCGTCGGCCGCTCCCTCGCCGCGCAGCGCGGCTGGGGCGACGACCAGTTCGTGTGCCTCGACAAGCTCTGGACCAAGGAGAGCAACTGGCGCGTCGACGCGGACAACCCGAGCTCGAGCGCGTACGGGATCCCGCAGGCGCTCCCCGGCTCCAAGATGGCGAGCGCGGGCTCCGACTGGCGCACCAACCCGGCGACGCAGATCACGTGGGGCCTCGGGTACATCGAGGGCCGCTACGGCACGCCGTGCTCCGCGTGGTCCCACTCCGTCGCCAAGGGCTGGTACTGACCGCTCCGCAGTCGCGCCGCTACCGCCCGAGCATCTCGAGGTAGTGCGGGTTCTGCATGATCCCGAGGACGTTGCCGAACGGGTCCACGACCGAGGCGGTGACGAAGCCCTCGCCCTGCCCGCGCTCGACGACGCCCTCGTACTCCGTCGCGCCCAGGGCGAGGAGGCGGGCGAACGCGGCCCGCACGTCGTCGACGTGCCAGTTCACGATCGCGCCGCCCGGCGTGCCCGGCTGAGGGCGCGGCGACCACGACCGGGCGATGATGCCCAGCTCGTCCTGCCGGTCGCCGACGCGGAACTCCACGTACCCGCCCGGCACCACGTAGTAGGGCTCGGTCCCGAGCACCTCCGCGTACCACGCGGCCGCGGCCTCGAGGTCGTCGGCCCACAGGTTCAGCGTCGCCATCCCACGCAGCATCGTCGTCTCCTCCGTCGTCGGGCGGTGCCCGGTCCCGTCCTCCCGTCGCCCCCGGCGGGGCCGACACGTCGACCGTAGACCCCGCTGCGGAACGTGCGGTTCCGCATCGTGCGGCACGATGGGGACGTGCTCGACACCTCGGTCCGGCTCCTGCGCCTCCTGGCGCTCCTGCCGGCGCGGGCGTCCTGGTCCGGGCCCGAGCTCGCCGACCGCCTGGGCGTGACGACCCGCACGGTGCGCAACGACGTCGAGCGCCTGCGCCTGCTCGGCTACGAGGTGCGGTCGTCCCCGGGAGCCGCGGGCGGGTACCGGCTGGGCTCGGGGGCGGCGCTGCCGCCGTTGCTGCTGGACGACGAGGAGGCGACCGTCGTGGCGGTCGCGCTGCGCGCCGCGGCCACCGGGTCGATCGCCGGGGTCGAGGAGGTCGCGGCGCGCGCGCTCGTCAAGCTCGACACGGTCCTGCCCGCCCGCCTGCGCGTCCGGGCGGACGCCCTGCGCGCCGCCGTCGTGAGCGCACCCGGCGGTGGGCCCGCCGTCGGGGCGCAGGTGCTGGCCGACGTCGCGGCGGCGGTCGCCGCACGCACGGGGCTGCGCCTCGACTACCGCGCGCACGACGGCACGACGACGTCCCGCGCCGTCGAGCCCCACCGCCTCGTCCACGTGGGGCGCCGCTGGTACCTGCTCGCGTTCGACCTCGACCGGGACGACTGGCGCACCTTCCGCGTGGACCGGCTGACGCTGCGCACGCCCGGCGGCCCGCGGTTCGTCCCGCGCCCCGTGCCGGGCGGCGACGCCGTCGCGCACGTCGTGCGGGGCGTCGGCTCCGCCGCGTGGGCGCGGCCCGTGAGGGTGCGGCTGCACGCCCCGGCGGGCGTCGTGGCGGAGCGGCTCTCCCCGGTCGCGGGCGCCCTCGCCGACGACGGCCCCGACGCGTGCGTGCTCGAGACCGGGGGCACGTCGCTCGCCCAGGTCGCGGGGTTCCTGCTGAGCCTGGACGTGGACGTCACCGTGCTGGACCCGCCCGAGCTCGCGACGGTCCTGGCGCGGCTCGGGGCGCGCGGCGCGCGCGCCGGGCGCGCGCACGGGCACGAGCACGGGGAGGGGGAGGGCGCGTGAGGCGGCGTGCGGGACTCGTGGAGAGCGCACGACATTCACGCCGAAATCCGGACAGAACTCGCCAGCGTATCCCCCCAGGGGTTGGACTTCGATAACAGATCGGTTACGGTCGATCGTCGCTCGCGCGTGAACGGCGTGCTCCGACGGTCCACCCGGACCGGCGGGACGTGCCCGGACCGACGCGAGCGGTGCGCCGTCGACGGGCCCTGGGGAAGGGGTGCCGAGGGTGGCGCCGGCAGCCGGATCGGCCGCTCGAGACCCGTGGTCGCACGTGTGCGCCCGCCGCGGAGGACGTCAGTCCGCCGTGGGCCACGGGTGGTGCCACGCGCCGTCGAGCCTCCGTGCCCGGGACGCACGACGACTGGACCCGAGTGAAGAACCCCTTCCACCGGACCGCTGACGCGGCCGGCGCCCCCGAGGGCGCCGACATCACCCCCGACACCACCGAGACCCTCGCGGAGAGCCCCCAGAGCCCCGCGACCACCACCGCGCACCGTCGCCGCCGCTGGCCGCTCGTCGCCGGCGCGACCACCGTCGTGCTCCTCGCGACCGGTGCCGTCGCCTACGGCCAGGCGCGCAAGACCGTCGAGCTCGACGTCGACGGCCAGATCACCACCGTCACGACCTTCGCCGGCTCGGTCGAGGGCCTGCTCGCCGAGCAGGACGTCGCCGTGGGCGACCGCGACCTCGTCGTCCCGGACGTCGACTCCGCCCTGCGCGGCGGCGGCGACGTCGTCGTGCGCTACGGGCGCGAGGTGCCCGTGCAGGTCGACGGCTCCCAGTCCTCCGTGTGGCTCACGTCGCTCGACGCGGACGAGGCCCTCACGACCCTCGCCTCGCGCGGCAGCGACGTGCGCCTCGTGGCGTCGCGCTCCGGCGAGCGCGCCTCCCTCCCGATCCGCCTCGACGCGGACGGCCCCGTGAACGTCGTCGTCGACGGCGAGACCAAGGTCGCCCCCGACGGCAGCATCGGCATCGACGCGATCCTCGACCAGCAGGGCGTCCAGCTCGGCGAGCTCGACCGCGTCCACGTCGAGAAGACCGAGCAGGTCGAGGCGGCCCAGGCCGCCGCGGCCCCGGCCGAGGCGCCCGCCGCCGACGCGGCCGCCACCGAGGAGCCGGCCGCCGCCGCGACGTCCGAGGACACCGAGGCCGCGGCGGACGCCGCGCCCGTCTCGCTCGTCGTGCAGCGCGTCAAGGTCGAGGAGGTGCCCACCGAGGCGGCCGTCCCGTTCGAGACGGTCACCGAGGAGGACGCCGACCGCTTCAAGGACCTCGACCCGGTCGTCAAGCAGGAGGGCGCCGAGGGCGTCCACACGACCGTGCACCGCGTCACGACGGTCGACGGCGTGGAGGAGTCCCGCGAGCTCGTCTCCGAGGGCGTCACGACGCCGCCGGTGAACAAGATCCTCGTGCAGGGCACCAAGGAGCGCCCCAAGCCGGAGCCCAAGCCGGCGGCGCCGCAGCGCTCGTCGTCCTCGTCGTCGGGCGGCTCCTCGTCGGGCGGTTCGTCCGCCCCGGCGCCCGCACCGGCTGCCGACCTCGGGTCGGCCCCGGCAGGGGTCTGGTCCGCGCTCGCGCAGTGCGAGTCCGGGGGCAACCCCGCGACGAACACCGGTAACGGCTACTACGGCCTGTACCAGTTCTCGCTCTCCACGTGGCGGGCGATGGGCGGCTCCGGCCTCCCGTCGGAGGCCTCGGCGGCCGAGCAGACGCAGCGTGCCCAGGCGCTCCAGGCCCGTTCGGGCTGGGGCCAGTGGCCCGCGTGCGCGCGCAAGCTCGGGCTCCTCTGAGCCGGCACGGCACGCACCCGGCCGCCTGAGGGCGGACCGGTGGACGACGACGAAGGGCGGGGCGCACGGCGTCCCGCCCTTCGTCGTCCCCGGCGAGGGCCGGTCGGCGCCGGGTCGGTAGGCTTGCGTCCCATGAGCGATACCCGAGGCGCCCTGCTGGGTCCGGCCGAGATCCGTGACCTGGCGGGGCGTCTCGGCGTCCGCCCCACGAAGACCCTCGGCCAGAACTTCGTGCACGACGGCGGCACCGTCCGCAAGATCGTGCGCGCGGCGGACGTCCGCCCGGGCGAGCGCGTCGTCGAGGTCGGGCCCGGGCTCGGCTCGCTGACCCTCGGGCTGCTCGAGGCCGGCGCGAGCGTCGTCGCGGTCGAGATCGACCCCGTCCTCGCGCGGCAGCTCCCGGACACGGTCGCGACGCACGTGCCCGACGTCGGCGACCGGCTCGAGGTCGTGGGCGCCGACGCGCTCGAGGTCACGTCGCTGCCCGGCGAGCCTCCCACCGCGCTCGTCGCGAACCTCCCGTACAACGTCGCGGTGCCCGTGCTGCTCACGTTCCTCGAGCGCTTCGACTCGCTCGAGCGCGTGCTCGTCATGGTGCAGGCGGAGGTCGCGGACCGGCTCGCCGCGCCCCCCGGGTCGCGCACGTACGGCGTGCCGTCGGTCAAGGCCGCCTGGTACGCCGACGCGCGGCGCGCGGGCACGATCGGGCGCTCCGTGTTCTGGCCCGTCCCCAACGTCGACTCGGCCCTCGTCGCGCTCGACCGCCGCGAGCCGCCCGCCACCGCCGCGACCCGCGAGCAGGTCTTCGCCGTCGTGGACGCCGCGTTCGCGCAGCGCCGGAAGATGCTGCGCTCGGCGCTGTCCGGTCTGGCGGGCTCCGCCAGCGTCGCGGCCGAGGTGCTGGAGGCCGCGGACGTCGACCCGCAGGCGCGCGGCGAGGTGCTCGACGTCGAAGCGTTCGCGCGCGTCGCCGAGCAGCTCGTCCGCCGCGTCGGGCTCGCCGACCGTCCCGCGCGCGGCGCCGCCCCCGCCGCGGAGCGACCCACCGGCCGACCTGGCACAGTGGACGCGTGACACCCCCGCGCCCGCCGAGCATCTCCCTCGCGCCGCCCCCGTCCGTCCGCGTGCGCGCGCCCGGCAAGGTCAACCTCTCGCTGCGCGTCGGGGCGGTGCAGGACGACGGCTACCACCCGCTCGTGACGATCTTCCAGGCCGTCGGGCTCAGCGAGGACGTCGTCGCGCACCAGGTGCCGCCCGGCTCCGGGGTCTCGCTCAGCGTCTCGGGCCTCCAGGCGGACGCCGTGCCGACCGACGAGACGAACCTCGCGTGGCGCGCCGCGGTCGCGCTCGCGGAGCACGTGGGGCTCGACCCGGACGTGCGGCTGGAGATCCACAAGGAGGTCCCCGTCGCGGGCGGCATGGCCGGCGGGTCGGCCGACGCCGCCGCCGCGCTCGTCGCGTGCGACGCGCTGTGGGACGCGGGCGTGCCGCGCGCCGAGCTCGTCCGCCTCGCCGCGGGGCTCGGGGCCGACGTCGCGTTCGGGCTCGTCGGGCACACCGCCGTCGGGACGGGGCGCGGCGACGTGCTCACCCCCGCGATGACGCGCGGGGAGTTCCACTGGGTGTTCGCGGTCCAGGCCGAGGGCCTGTCGACCGCGCAGGTCTACCGCACCTTCGACGAGACCGTGGGCGGGCCCGCCGAGCTGGACCTCGCGGAGGACACCGCGCTCATGCAGGCCCTGCGCGCGGGCGACGCCGTCGGGCTCGGGCAGGTGCTGCGCAACGACCTCCAGGGCCCGGCGCTCGCGCTGCGGCCCGAGCTCCAGCGGACGATCGACGTCGCGACGGAGGCCGGCGCGCTCGGCGCGATCGTGTCCGGCTCCGGCCCGACCGTCGCCGCGCTGGCCCGCAGCCGCCAGCACGCGCTCGCGATCGCGGCCTCGTGGACCGCGAACGACGCGTGCGACACCGTGTGGTGCACCACGGCCCCCGCGGCGGGCGCGCGCGTCGTCGCGCACTGACCCCCTGCCCGGGCGGCGGTACGCCCCGGCAGGCGGCCGAGCGCGTAGGCTCGCCGACATGGTGGGGGAACGGCTCGGACTGCTCAGCCTGCGGCTCGACGCCGCGTACTGCCTCGCGCTCGGCGTCGTGGTCGCCGCCCTCGCGCCGTCGTGGGCACCCGCGCTGCGGGTGCCGGTCCCGGTCCTCGCGGGGCTCGGGGTGGCGGTCGTGGTGTGGGCGGGTGCCGTCGTCTGGATGAGCGCGCGGCTGCCGCTGCGCGCCGCCCTGCGGACGGTCATGGTCGCGAACGTCGTGGCCGCCGCTGCCGTCGCCGCGTTCTCGGCGACGACGGCGGGCGTCCTCGTGCTGCTCGCCGTCCTCGCGGTCGCGGCGGACGTCGGGCTGTTCGCGGGCTCCCAGGCGGTCGCGCTGCGCCGGTTGCGCGCCGCGCCGGGCGGCGCGACCTCGCGGTCGCGCGGCCCGGCGGTCTAGCGGTCTCGCAGCCAGGCGGTCTAGCGGTCGCGCAGCCAGGCGAGCTGACGGGCGAAGCGGTAGCCCTGGCCGCCCTCGTGCTCGTTGTAGCGGTAGACGTCGATCGCGCGCTCGGCGCCGGGAGCCGCCCCGGCGGCCGCACCCCAGCCGTTGTACGCCGCGTAGACGGTGGACGGCGGGCAGACCTGGTCCATGAGCGCGACGGAGAACAGCGCCGGCGCGGTGGCGCGGCGGCCGAGCACCGCCCCGTCGAGGTAGGACAGCGTGCGGAACACGGTCTCCTCCGCGTCGCGGTGGACGGCGAGGTAGCGCGTGAGCTCGCGGTACGGGTCGCGGTCCGTGATCTCGACGGCGCGGCGGTAGTGGCACAGGAACGGGACGTCGGGGAGGGCCGCGACGAGCCCGTCGGCGAGGCCCGCGACGGCGATGGCGATGCCGCCGCCCTGGCTCACGCCGTGCACGGCGACGCGCTCGGGGTCGACGCCGGGCACCGAGCGCACGGCGTCGACCGCCCGCACGCCGTCGGTGAAGACGCGGCGGTAGTAGTGGTCGTGCGGGTCCTCGATGCCGCGCGTGAGGACGCCCGGGACGGCCGGCCCCGACCCGGCCGGGTCGGGCGTGCCGCCGCCGCTGCCCCACTGGCTGCCCTGGCCGCGCGTGTCGACGACGAGGTGCGCGTACCCGGCGTTCGCCCATGCGAGGTGCTCGTGGGGCAGCCCGCGGCCGCCGCCGTAGCCGAGGAACTCGACGACCGCGGGCAGCGGGGCGCCGTCGCCGGCCGCGGCGGCGCGGGCAGCCTCGGCGGGCCGCACGAGCCACGCCTTGACGGGCTGGCCGGCGAACCCGGGGAACGTCACGTCGTCGACCACGACCAGGTCGAGGCCGGTCTCCACACGCTCCAGCCGCATCGTCCCGGCCGGGTCCCCGCCCGCCTCGCGCGACTCCGCGAGGGTCCGCGCCCAGAAGGCGTCGAGGTCGGCGGGCTCGTCGAGCGCGGGGGCGTAGGTCTCGAGCTCGGCGAGGGGCAGGTCGAAGAGCGGCACGGGGCGATCCTCCGGTCAATACGTCTGATGTCCGACGTTCAGGTGCGGTCGGGACGACTCTAGCGTCGCGGCCCGGCGCACCGTGAGCCACGCTAATAATGCGCATCATCCCTTTGACCTGCCCCGCGCCCCTCCGGCGACACTGCCACCAGCCCACGTCTCGACGTGGCGCCCGGCGGCGACGACGCCGCCGGCGAGGAACCGACGGAGGTCCCCTGTGAGAACCCGAGCAGCAGCACCACGCCGCAGACCGCGCGCCGTGGCGACGGCGGTCGCCACCCTGACGGCGGTCCTCGCCGCCGGGGCGGTCGTCCCCGCGACAGCCCTCGCCGCGGGACCGCCGCCCGCGGCCACGGCCGCCACCTCGACCGGGGCGACGACCGGAGCGACGACCGACGGCCCGTCCGCGTCCGACCTGCCCGTGTTCGAGTACCGCGGCGTGGTCACCGACAAGGAGTCGATGCTCTACAACCCGACGGACGAGTTCATCTTCCCGAGCGTCTTCCACGCGGGCGCGTACCTCGACGACCCGCTGGGGGAGTGGTACCTCTACTACGCCCCGCACGACTCCCCGGGCGGCATCTCGGTCATGTACGCCGACTCGCTCGAGGGCCCATGGACGGAGTACGCGCACAACCCGATCGTCGCGGACGAGTGGCTGCCGTTCTACGAGCGCGTCTCGCACGTCTCGTCGCCCGACGTCCTGTGGGACGACGCGACGGACCAGGTGCTCCTGTACTTCCACGGCGAGAACTCCACGACGCGCTGGGCGACGTCGCCCGACGGGCTCGCGTTCGACGACTCCGGCGTCGCCCTGACGAACGCCGACGGCGGCGCGGGGACCACGGAGACGTCGTACGCGCGCGTCGTCGAGCACCCGGACCCGTCGTCCGGCTACCGGTTCGCCATGACGTACATGCAGAACCGGACCGACAACATCCGGCGGATCAAGGTGGCCGAGTCGGTCGACGGCAAGACCTGGGTCGTGCGGCCGGACCCGCTCGTCGTGCCCGACGCCGCGACCGGCACCAACGTGTCCGGCGGCAACCTGTGGGAGTGGGACGGTCAGCTCTACGTGATCTACCACGGCTCCACGGGCATCACGTTCGCCCGCACGCTCGACCCGACGATGACGCAGGTCGGCCCGCGCTGGGAGCTGCACCGCGCGAGCGGCGTGGGCGACGACACGGGTCGGGTCGCAGCCCCGGAGATCGTCACCGACGGCGACGAGACGTACCTCTTCTACGAGTCCGGCGACCGCCTGGGCGCGACGATCGCGTGGGCGCAGCGCGACCCCGACGCCGTGCGGCCCCCCGAGCCGGGCCAGGACCCCGACCCGCTGCGCGAGCGGTGCAGCGGCGCGGCGTCCGACGAGTTCGACGGCACGACGCTCGACCCGGCGCGCTGGACCGTGGTCCGGCCGGGGACGGCCCGGCACGAGCTCGTGGACGGCGCGCTGCGCGTCCCGGCGTACCCGACCGGCGTCGCGGGCGCCGCGCTGCCGCTCCAGGCCGTGCCCGCCGGGTCGTGGGAGGTCACGACGGCCGTCTCCGTGTCCCCGACCGAGCGGTTCCAGCAGGGCGGACTCCTGCTGTACCGCGACGACGCGAACTACGCGAAGCTCGACCTGGTGCACGGGTCGCTCGGCCCGCGGGTCGAGTTCATCTGGCGCCAGAACGGCACGGACCGCAACACGGGCTTCGACTCGGTCGTCCCGCCGGCGGGCCTCGGCGACACCTTCTGGCTGCGCCTGACGAGCGACGGGACCGCCGTGCAGGCGTCGGTGTCGGTCGACGGCGTCGAGTTCGCGCCGTGGGGCCGCACGGTGGACGTGGAGGCGCTCCGGGCGACCGGCGTCGGCCCGTTCGCGATGCGCGGCTCGGCGACGCCGCCGGAGATCGTCGCGTCGTTCGACTGGTTCCGCTGGACGCCGACCGCCCAGGAGGCGGCGGCGTGCGACGACGAGCCCGCGGTCGAGGTCGAGGCCGTCACGCGGTGCCTCGCGGGCCGCGCGTACGTGGCCGTGACGGCGCGCCCGGCGGGCGACGACGCGGTGGCGGTCCGGCTCGCGACGCCGTTCGGCGAGCGCACCGTGGCCGACGTCGCGCCCGGGCGCAGCGCGTACCAGTCGTTCGCGACGCGGGCCACGACGGTCGCGGCGGGGGAGGCGACGGTCGAGGTCGTGGGGGCGGACGGCGTCGGGCGGGGCACGACGACCGCGCCGTACGGCGCGCTGACCTGCGGATAGCGCGCCGCGCGAGCAGGGGGGCGACGGGCCCGGGGACGCACCACGGTGCGGCCCCGGGCCCGTCGTGCGTCCCGCGCCGCACGCCCGGCCACGGCGACGACCGGGGCATTATGCGGATCACCCGGCGCCCGCCCACCCGCGGAGCCGCGCGGGTCCCGGCGTAATAATGCGTATTACCTCGTTGACCGGCCGGGCCCGGCCTGGCGAGACTCCTTCCACGTCATCGACGACGTGATCGAGGAGGATCCATGCCGAGGCACCGCATCACCCAGGCCGACGTCGCCGCCATGGCGGGCGTCAGCCAGGCGACGGTCTCGTTCGTGCTGAACGACTCCACGCCCGCGGGGGTGCGGATCAGCGAGGAGACGCGCCAGCGCGTGCTCGACGCGATCCGGATCACGGGCTACTCGGCGAACCCCGTCGCGCAGCGTCTCGCGGGCGGGCGCAACCAGATCCTCGGCGTCTTCACCTACGAGGCGACGTTCCCGCGCTCCGGTCGCGACTTCTACGGGCCGTTCCTCGTCGGGATCGAGCACGCGGCCGAGAAGCTCGGCATCGACATCCTGCTGTTCACGAGCGCGCGCGTCGTCGACGGGCGCCGCCGCCTCACGCGCGACGGCTGGCAGCGCCTCGGGATCGCCGACGGCTGCCTGCTGCTCGGCCAGCACGAGGACCGCGGCGAGCTCCAGCACCTGCTCGACACCAACTACCCCTTCGTCTTCATCGGCAAGCGCGGCAGCGACGGCGGACGCCTGCCCTACGTCGGCGCCGACTACGTCGCGGCGACCGCGCGCCAGGTCGAGCGGCTCGTCGAGCTCGGGCACGAGCGCATCGGGTACGTCGGGCCCCGCGGCACCGACCAGCCGACGCTCGACCGCGTCGACGCCTACCGCGCGACGATGAAGGCGCACGGCCTGACCGTCCGGTTCGTCGAGCTGGACGACGTGCCCGCGACGGCGGCCGAGATCGTGGACCAGCGGCTCACCGCCGTCGTCGTGGCACCCGAGAACTCCCCGGAGGAGCTCGTCGACGAGCTCGAGGACCGGGGCGTGCGCGTGCCGGCGGACGTCTCCGTGCTCCTGCTCGGCCAGCCGCACCACGGGCGCCCGGGCGGGCGCCGCTGGTCGGGCTTCTCCATCCCGCGCGAGGAGATGGGCGCGCGCGCCCTCGTGCTGCTGTCCCGCCTCGTCGCGGCCGAGTCCGGCTCGGGCCGCTCGGACCGCCGGTCGTCGCGCGCCGTCGCCGTCCCGGAGGACGAGCTCCACCAGCTCCTCGAGTGCGTGGACGTCGACGGCGAGACCGTCGCCGCGCCGTCGGGCGTCGTCGCGCCCGCCTGACCGACCTCAGACCGCACCACCGAGCACCAGAGAAACGGAAACCCCAGCGTGACCCATGCAGACCTCCAGGCAGACGTCCTCGTCGTCGGCGGCGGGCTCGGCGGCGTGGCCGCCGCGCTCGCGGCGGCGGAGCGCGGCGCCCGCGTCGTCCTCACCGAGGAGCACCCGTGGATCGGCGGCCAGCTCACGTCCCAGGCGGTACCGCCGGACGAGAGCCCGTGGGTCGAGCGGTTCGGCGTGACCGCGCGCTACCGCGCGCTGCGCGACGGCATCCGCGACGTGTACCGCCGCTCCTACCCGCTCACCGACGCCGCCCGCACGTGGGACGCCCTCAACCCCGGCGCGGGCTGGGTCTCCAAGCTGTGCCACGAGCCGCGCGTCGCGGTGGGCGTGCTCGAGGAGATGCTCGCCCCGTGGCGGTCCGCGGGCCGCATCCGCCTGCTCGAGCGCGTGCGCCCGACGGCGGCCACCACCGACGGCGACCGCGTCACCTCCGTGACGCTCACCCCGGTCACCGCCGACGGCGCGGGCGCGGCCGTGACGGTCCACGCGGCGTTCGTCGTCGACGCGACCGAGACGGGCGAGCTCCTGCCGCTGACCGGCACCGAGTACGTCACCGGGTTCGAGTCGAACCGCGAGACCGGGGAGCCGAGCGCGCCGGACGAGGCGCAGCCCGACAACGTGCAGGCCCTCAGCGTGTGCTTCGCCGTCGAGCACGTGGACGGCGACCACACGATCGACCGCCCCGAGCGCTACGACTTCTGGAGTACGTACACCCCCGGCCCGTGGAACGGGCGCCGGATGCTGTCGTGGGAGGCGCCCAACCCGCGCACGCTCGCGATGGACGTGCGGTCGTTCACCCCGAACCCGGGCGACGACCCGCGCGCCGTCGACGCCGACCAGTCGAAGAACCCCGGCGACGGCAACCTCTGGACGTTCCGGCGCATCGCGGCCCGCGACCTCTTCGCGCCGGGCCACTACGCGAGCGACCTGTGCCTCGTGAACTGGCCGAGCATCGACTACTTCCTCGAGCCCGTGCTCGACGTGCCGCGCGACGTGGAGGAGGCCCGGATCGCCGACGCCCGGCAGCTCAGCCTCTCGATGCTCTACTGGATGCAGACCGAGGCGCCGCGCGCCGACGGCGGGACCGGCTTCCCCGGCCTGCGTCTGCGACCCGACGTCATGGGCTCGCCCGACGGGCTCGCCCAGGCGGCCTACCACCGCGAGTCCCGCCGCCTGCGCGCCGTGACGACGGTGACGGAGAACGACGTCTCGTACGCCGTGCGCGGCGACCGCGGCGCGACGCGCTACGACGACTCGGTCGGCGTCGGCATGTACCGGATCGACCTGCACCCCTCGACGGGCGGCGACACGTACATCGACGTGGCGTCGACGCCGTTCGAGATCCCGCTCGGGGCCCTGCTGCCGCAGCGCGTGACCAACCTGCTCGCCGCCAACAAGAACATCGGCACGACGCACATCACCAACGGCTGCTACCGCCTGCACCCGGTCGAGTGGAACGTCGGCGAGGCCGCCGGCCACCTCGCGGCCCACTGCCTCGCGACCGGCCGCACGCCGCACGCCGTCCAGTCGAAGGCCGACCTCCTCGCCGACTACCAGGACGAGCTCGTCCGGGCGGGCGTCGAGCTGCGCTGGCCCGCCGAGGCCCACCCCTACTGACCCGGGCTCCCCGCGCCCGGCACCCCCGCCCACCCTCAGTCCGAAGGAGAACTGATGAACCCCCTCACCCCACGGTCGGCCCCTCGGTCCGCCCCGCGCCGCCGCCGCCTCGTCGGCGCACCCCTGGCCGCCGGCGGCGTCGCGCTCGCCCTCGTCCTCACCGCGTGCTCCGGCGGCGGCGACGACGTCGCGGGCGAGCCGAGCACCCCGAGCGAGCCGGTCGAGCTGCGCATGACCGTCTGGACGGCCGACGAGACGCAGCTCGCGCAGTTCCAGGAGATCGCCGACGCGTACGTCGCGGAGAACCCCGACCTCGTGTCCGGCGTGACGTTCGAGACCATCCCGTTCGAGGACTACACGACGTCCCTCACGACGCAGCTCGCGGGCGGCAACGCGCCGGACCTCGCGTGGATCCTCGAGAGCTACGCGCCCGAGTTCGTGGCGAGCGGCGCGCTCGTCGACGTCGGCCCGAAGCTGCAGGAGACCGAGGGGTACGCGTACGACGACCTGCTCGACTCGTCGCTCGCGCTGTGGGAGAAGGACGGCGGCCTCTACGCCTACCCGTTCTCCAACTCGCCGTTCGCGCTGTTCGTCAACACCGACCAGGTCGCCGCGGCGGGCCAGCCGAACCCGGCCGACCTCGTCGCGTCGGGCGACTGGACCTACGACCAGGTCCGCGAGATCGCGGCGGCGGCCGCCGCGACGTCGGGCAAGCAGGGCCTCGTGGTGCGCGACTTCGACTACAAGGTCTGGGAGAACCTGTCGACGATCTGGGACGGCTGGGACGCGACGCCGTGGAGCGAGGACGGCACGCAGTGCACGTTCACCGACCCCGAGATGGTCGACGCGCTCACGTGGATCCACGACGCGACGTTCGTCGACAAGGCGCTGCCCGGTCCCGGCACGACGGCCGACTTCTTCGCGGGCGACTCCGCCATGACGATCACGCAGATCAGCCGCGCGTCGTCGCTCGACGACTCGTTCGGGTGGGACGTCGTGCCGCTCCCGGCGGGCCCGGCGGGCCAGCAGAACGTCATCGGCCAGGCCGGCATCGGCGTCTTCGCGGCCGGGGAGCACCCCGACGTCGCGGCCGACTTCCTCGCGTGGTTCACCAACCCGGAGAACGCCGAGACGCTCGCCGCGTACTTCCCGCCGCCGCGCGAGTCGCTGCTCACCGCCGAGACGCTCGGGGCCGCCAACCCGAAGCTCAGCGAGGAGCAGCTCCAGGCGGTCGTCGTCGACGGCATCCAGGGCGCCGTGACGAAGCCGTCGCACCAGAACTTCGCCAAGCTGCAGGACACGGTGCGCGCCCAGCTCGACGCGCTGTGGACCGCCGACGCGGACATCGAGGGCGTCCTCGCCGACACGTGCGCGGCGATCCAGCCCCTGCTCGGGGACTGAGCGTGGCGTCCTCCGCACTCGCACGACGGGACGCGGCCGTGGGCTACACCATGGTCGCGCCCGCCGTGCTCGGCGCGCTCGCGTTCGTCGTCGCGCCGCTGGTCGCCGTCGTCTGGTACTCGCTGCACGAGTGGAACGTCCTCGCGAACACGTTCACGTTCGCGGGCGCCGACAACTACGAGCGGATGCTCGCCGACCCCGGTCTGCGGGACTCGCTCCTCGCGAGCCTGTGGTTCTCGGTCGGGCTCGTCGTGCTCAACATCTCGCTCGCGCTCGTCCTCGCGGTGCTGCTCAACCAGCGGCTCCCCGGCACGACGACGTTCCGCACGTTCTTCTTCTCGCCCGTCGTCGTGTCCCTCGTGGCGTGGACGATCGTGTGGAGCTTCCTGCTCCAGGCGGACGGCGGCATCAACGGGTTCCTGTCGCTGCTCGGCGTCGGCGGCCCGAACTGGCTGCGCGGGGAGACGACGGCGATGCTCTCGGTGATCGTCGTGCAGGTCTTCAAGAACGTGGGCCTCAACATGATCCTGTTCCTCGCGGCCCTGCAGGGGGTGCCCGAGGAGATCCAGGAGGCCGCGCGCATCGACGGCGCGGGCGCGTGGCGCCGGTTCCGGTCGATCACGCTCCCGCTCATCAGCCCGACCGTCCTGCTGGTCTCGATCCTCACGATCGTGGGCTCGCTCGAGGTGTTCGCGCAGATCGCCGTGCTCACGGGCGGGGGGCCGGGGAACTCGACCACCGTGCTCGTCTACTACCTGTACCAGCAGGCGTTCCGGTTCAACGACTTCGGCTACGCGAGCGCGATCTCCGTCCTGCTGTTCGTCATCGTCCTCGTCCTGACACTCGTGCAGTGGCAGACGCGCAAGAGGTGGGTCTTCCATGAAGTCTGACGTGATGCCCGGCCCGGCCACGCTCCCGGGCGCGGACGACGGCCCGGCCCGGCCTGCGGCGTCGGGCACGGGCGGCGCCGACGGCGCGGCGACCCGCGGCGGACGGCCCGCGCGCCGCACGGGGAGCGCGCGCACGCGCCGCCGCTGGGGGCGCGCGGCGCTCGTGGCGCTCCTCGTGGTGCTCAGCGTGCCGTTCGTCTTCCCGACGTGGTGGATGGCGACGTCGAGCCTCAAGCCGATGAGCGAGATCCTGCGGGCCGTGCCGACGCTCTGGCCCCAGGACCCGTCGTTCGCGGCCTACGGCGAGGTGTTCCGGCTGCAGCCGTTCGCGCAGCAGTACTGGAACAGCCTCTACATCGCCGTGGTCGTGACGGTCGGGACGATCCTCGTGGCCTCGATGGCCGGGTACGCCTTCGCGCGCATCCGGTTCCCCGGGGCGAACGCGCTGTTCCTGCTCGTGCTCGTCGGGCTGCTCGTGCCGTCGGAGGTGACGATCGTCCCGCTGTTCCGGATGGTCAACTCGCTCGGGCTCATCGACACGCACTGGCCGCTCGTGGTCATCCCGATCCTCGGGGCGCCGAGCGTCCTCGCGACGTTCATCATGCGCCAGTTCTTCCTCGGGCTCCCCGGCGAGCTCGAGGAGGCGGGGCGCATGGACGGCCTCGGGCGGTGGGGGATCTTCTGGCGGATCGCGTTCCCGCTGTCGCGCTCGGCGATCTCGGCCGTCGCGATCTTCACGTTCCTCAAGTCGTGGAACCTTTACCTCGAGCCGATCGTGTACCTGTCCAGCAAGGACCGGTTCACGCTCCCGCAGGCGCTCACGCAGTACGTCGACGCCTACGGCGGCCCGATGTGGAACGTCCAGCTCGCCGCGACGACGCTCACCGTGCTGCCGGTCCTCGCGGTGTTCCTCGTCGCCCAGAAGCAGTTCGTCCAGGGCCTCGCGCACACCGGCCTCAAGGGCTGACCGCCCCTCCCGTGGGTGCGGGGGACAGTCGTGGTCCCGTCGCGGATCGGCGGCTATTTCCCGCACTCACGGGGTGCGGCCTAGGCTCGACGGCGTGGCTCACCTTCTCGGCGCCGACGGCATCTCGCTGACCGTCGGCACCCGCACCCTGCTCGACGACGTCTCGCTCGGCCTCGACGACGGCGACCGCGTCGGCATCGTCGGCCCCAACGGGGCCGGCAAGACGACGCTCCTGCGCCTCCTCGCGGGCACGCAGCAGCCCGACGGCGGCCGTGTCACCCGCGTGGGCGGCCTGCGGGTGGGCCTGCTCGACCAGCGCGACGACGTCGGCACCGGCGCGACGATCCGCGACCTCGTGCACGGCGACGCCGCGACCCACGCCTGGGCGTCGGACGCGAGCATCCGCACCGTCCACGCGGGGCTGCTGGGCGACCTCGACCTCGACGCCCCGGCGGACACGCTGTCCGGCGGGCAGCGTCGCCGCGTCGCGCTCGCGGCCCTCCTCGTCGCCGACCACGACGTGCTGTTCCTCGACGAGCCCACGAACCACCTCGACGTCGAGGGCGTCGCGTGGCTCGCCGCGCACCTGGGCGACCGCTTCGCCCGCCCGGGCGCGAAGGGCGCCCTCGTGGTCGTCACGCACGACCGCTGGTTCCTCGACGCCGTGTGCTCGCGCATGTGGGAGGTGCGCGGCGACGGCTCGGGCCAGGTCGAGGGCTACGAGGGCGGGTACGCGGCGTACGTGCTCGCGCGCGCCGAGCGCCAGCGCACCGCGGCCGTCGCGGCGGAGAAGCGCGACAACCTGCTGCGCAAGGAGCTCGCGTGGCTCCGGCGGGGCGCGCCCGCGCGCACGTCCAAGCCCAAGTTCCGGCTCGACGCCGCCGCCGCGCTCATCGCCGACGTCCCGCCGCCGCGCGACACGCTCGAGCTCACGCGCACCGCGACGAAGCGCCTCGGCAAGGACGTGCTCGACCTCGAGGACGTGACGGTCGCGGTGCCGCGCCAGGACGGCCAGGGCGAGCGCGTGCTGCTCGACGACGTCACGTGGCGCCTGGGGCCCGGCGACCGGTACGGGGTCGTCGGGGTCAACGGTGCCGGCAAGACGACGCTCCTCGCGCTCCTCGCCGGGCGGCGCGAGCCCGACTCCGGGCGGGTCAAGCGCGGCAAGACCGTCCACGTCGCGGAGCTGTCGCAGGACGTCGGCGAGCTCGACGACATCGCCGGCGCGCGCGTGATCCAGGTGATCGAGGACGAGAAGCGCTCGGTCGTCGTCGACGGCAAGGAGCTCTCCGCGTCCCAGCTCGTCGAGCGGCTCGGCTTCACGCGCGAGCGGTCGCAGACGCTCGTGCGCGACCTCTCCGGCGGCGAGCGGCGGCGCCTGCAGCTCCTGCGCCTGCTCGTCGCCGAGCCCAACGTGCTCCTGCTCGACGAGCCGACGAACGACCTCGACACCGACACGCTCGCCGCGCTCGAGGACCTGCTCGACGGCTGGCCCGGCACGCTCATCGTCGTCTCGCACGACCGCTACCTGCTGGAGCGCGTCGCGGACCGCCAGGTCGCGCTGCTCGGCGACGGCCAGGTGCGCGACCTGCCGGGCGGCGTCGAGCAGTACCTCGAGCTGCGGCGCGCGGCGCTCGCGGGCGCGGGCGCGGCGTCGACCGGGTTCGCGCCCACGGGCGGCGCCGACGCGACACCGGACGCGGGGCCGGCCGTGGCGGCCCCGGGCCCGAGCGCGGCCGAGGTGCGGGCGGCGAAGAAGGAGATCAACCGCATCGAGCGGCGCCTGAGCAAGATCGCGGAGGCCGAGGGCCGGCTGCACGAGAAGATCGCGGCGAACGCGACCGACTTCGCGGCGGTCGCGGAGCTCGACGCCGAGCTGCGCACCCTCGCGGCGGAGAAGGACGAGCTCGAGGCGGCGTGGCTCGAGGCTGCCGAGGTCGCCGGGTGACGGCCGACCGGATGCGCGTCGCGGTGTCCGCGCGCGGCGTCGAGGTCGACGACGGGCAGGGCGGCGTCCTCGCGCCGTGGGCGGACGTGCGCCGCGTCACCGCGTTCGCGCTCGGTGCCCCGGGCGGCACCGCCCGGTACGTGTCGTTCGACCTCGTGAACGGGCACAGCGTCGAGGTGGACGACGCCGCCCCGGAGTGGGACGACGTGCTCGCCGCCCTGCCCGGGCGGGTCGAGCTCGCGGTCGACGACCCGCTCGTCGCGCTCGGCGCGCTCGCGCCGGGCGAGCGGCTCGTCCTCGCGGGGCCCGTGCGGACCCGCTGACCCCGCGGGGACCCGGGTCCGGACGCCCGGGGCGTGTCGCCGGGGCCCAGCCGGGCGCGGGTGTGCGGCTCAGCGCCGCAGGAAGCCCATGCGGTCGTCGGGGTCGACGCGCTCGAGGATGGCGCCCGCGATGGCGTCCAGCTGCTCGACCTGCTCGTCGGTGAGCGCGTCGATCACGTGGTCGCGCACCGTCCCGACGTGCCCGGGCGCGGTCGCGACGACCTTCTCCCAGCCGGCGTCGGTGAGGTGCGCGTTCGTCGCGCGGCGGTCCTCGGGGCACGGCACGCGCTCGACGAGACCACGCTTCTCGAGGCGTGCGACGACGTGGGAGAGCCGGGGGAGCGTGGCGTTGGTGGCGCCCGCGAGGTCGGTCATGCGCAGCGTGCGCCGCGGCGCCTCGGAGAGCATCGCGAGCACGTAGTACTCGAAGTGGCTGAGGTCGGCGTCGCGCCGGAGCTGGGAGTCGAGGACGCCCGGCAGCAGCTCCACGACCGCCACGAGCCGCTTCCACGCGTCGAGCTGCTGGTCGTCGAGCCAGCGGGGTTCCGTCGTCATCGTGCCTCCTCCGGTGCGGCGATCCGCATAGTTGACGGTACAACTTTAGCGGCGTACGGTGTTAGTTGTAGCAACAACTAATAGCCGACCGTCGGGCCGGCGGAGGAAGGGAAGCCACCATGAGCAGCATCACCATCATCGGCGCCGGGAACATGGGCTCGGCCATCGCCGGTCTCGCGCTCGCCGCGGGCAGCCAGGTGCAGGTCCTGACCCGTGAGGCCACCGAGGTCGACCCGCGCGTCACGGCGGGCACCGTCGGCGACGAGATCACCGGCGACGTCGTCGTGCTCGCGCTCCCGTACGGGGCGCTCGACGACGTCCTCGGCGCCTACGAGGGCCGCCTCGACGGCAAGGTCCTCGTCGACATCACCAACCCGCTCGACTTCGCGACGTTCGACTCCCTCGTCGTGCCCGACGGCTCGTCGGCCGCGGCGCAGATCCAGGAGCGCGTCCCGGGCGCGCGCGTCCTCAAGGCGTTCAACACGAACTTCGCGGCGACGCTCGCCACCGGCCAGGTCGGGCCGCTCGCGACGACGGTCCTCGTCGCGGGCGACGACGCGGACGCGAAGGCCGCCCTCGCGGGCGCCGTGTCCGGGGTCCGCGTCGTCGACGCCGGCTCGCTGAAGCGCGCGCACGAGCTCGAGGCTCTCGGTTTCCTGCAGCTCACGCTCGCGGCGGGGGAGAAGACCTCCTGGACGACGGGCTTCGCGCTCGCCGAGTGACCCAGCCCGCTCACGCACGACGGCGGCCGGCCACCCCTGGGGGGGGCCGGCCGCCGTCGTGCGTGGTGCGTCAGCCGCGCGCCTTCTCGACGGCCGCGCGGGCCGCCTCGTGCTCCGCCTTCTGGGCGTCCCGCAGGGCCTTCTCGAGCTCGCGCACCTTCTTCTGGGCCTCGCGCACGCGCCGCTCCGCGTCGCGCCGCCGGAGCGTCGCCTTCTTGACCCGCGCGTCCTTGACGTGCACCGCGACCTCGACGGGCGCGACGGCGTCGCGCGGGTCCGGCGCCGGTGCGGGTTCCGTGACCGTGGTGGGCTGCCGCCCGGGCGCGCGGCCCGCGCCGGGCGCCCCGGCGGCCCGCGCGTCGACGTAGACGGCGATCCCGTCGAGCACCCGCTCCAGGCCCCACGCGGTGTCGTCGATCTCGCCCTCGCCCGCGTACGTGCCGGCCTCGACGAGCGGGCGCAGGTAGGGGAACCGCACCTCGTCCACGAGCCCGCGCAGCGCGTCGGCCCACGCGCCGCCCTGGACCGCCTCGTCGCCCCCGGCCGCCGCGACGGCGCGCGCGAGGTCGGTCTGCAGCCGCGCCGCGTTCCGGGCGTACCCGCTGACGAGGAGGATGACGGACATCTTCTCCTCGTCGTCGAGCGGCGTGGACCGCAGCGCGCGCAGCCCGGCGTCCGCGCCGCGCAGGTTGTTCGGCGTGAGCGGCGCGCCGGTCACGGGGATGTCGAGGAACCACGGGTGCGACGCGAACACCGCCATCGTGAACTGCGCCCACTCGCGCAGCTCGGTGCGCCAGTCGGCGGGCTCGTGCGCGGGCGGGTACTCGACGTCGAGCGCGGCCTCCTGCATGAGGAGCAGCAGGTCGTCCTTGCTCGTGACGTACCGGTAGAGCGACATCGTCGTGAAGCCGAGGCTCTGCGCGACCTTCGCCATGGACACGGCCCCGAGCCCGTCGGCGTCGGCGAGCTCGATGGCCGCGTCGACGATCCGCTCGATGCTCAGCTCGCGCTTCGGCGCGCGCTCGGGGCGTTCGGCCACGCCCCACGCGAGCGCGAGCCGGGGCGGGAGGTCGGGTGCGTCCGTCATGGCTTCATCCTCCCCGACGGCGCCCGGACGTGGGTCGCAGCCCTGCCGAGCAGGCCCTCCCGGTGGCGCGAGCAGGTGGTCGTGGGGCGTCTTGTCGACCGGACGCACCAGGACCACCTGCTCGGCCGCGCGGGGGTGGGGGCGGGGGTGGGTGGGAGAGAGGGGCGGAGGGGGGTCAGCGGGCGGTCCGCCGGCGGTAGAGCAGGGAGCCGGCGGTGCAGCTCGCGACGAGGAAGCCGGCGAGCCACGCGACGGCCGTGAGGGCCGTCGACGCGTCGGGCGCGCCCGCGAGCAGCCCGCGGAACGTCTCGATGACCGGCGTGAACGGCTGGTTCTCGGCGAACCCGTGCAGCCACGACGGCATGGTGTCGATCTGGACGAACCCCGAGCTGAGGTAGGGCACGAACAGGAAGAGGAAGTTCACGGACTGCGACGCCTCGACGCTCAGCACGAGGCCGAGCGCCACGCTCAGCCACGTGAACGTCAGCACGGCGAGGACCGCGAACGCGACGAGCCCCGCCCAGTCGGCCGGCCCGGCGTCGGGCCGGAAGCCGAGCGCGAGCGCGACACCGACGACCACGACGGCGGACGCGAGGTTGCGCACGACGCTCGCCACGACGTGCCCCCACAGCGCGGACGGCCCGAAGATCGGCAGGGTCTTGAACCGGTCGATCGTGCCGGACGTCATGTCCTGCGCGACGCCGACCGCGGCCGTCGCGGAGCCGAACCCCAGGCACATCACGAGCACGCCGGGCACGACGTAGTCGATGTAGTCGTCCCCGCCGATCGCCCCGCCGAAGATGACGACGAAGACGAGCATGATCATCACCGGCAGCGCGAAGGCCGTGACGAGCCCGTCGACGCTGCGCAGCTGGCGGCGGGTCTCGCGGCCGACCATCGTGCGGACGTCGCGCGCCGCGGTGGCCGGGGTCTGCCGCGCGCGCGGCCGCGTGGTGCGGGACGGCCGGGGCAGCGTGGTCGTGGGTGCGGCGCTCATCGGGCGCCCTCCTTCCGGGTCAGGGCGAGGAACACGTCGTCGAGCGTGGGCCGCACGACGCTGACCCCCACGACCGCGAGCGCGTGGGCGTCGGCGGCCGCGAGCACGTCGCGGATGGTGCGGACGGGGTCGTCGCTCGGTGCGGTGAGCGAGAGGTCCTTCGCGTCGGCCGTGGGGCGGGCCAGGCCGATCGAGGGCGCGAGCCCGACGGCGGCGGCCAGGCTCTCCCGGTCGTCGAACGCCACGCGCACGTGGTCGCCCGCGACGAGCGCCTTGAGCTCGGCGGCCGTGCCCCGCGCCGCGACGCGGCCGTCGTGCAGGACGGCGATCGTGTCGGCCAGGCGGTCGGCCTCCTCCAGGTACTGGGTCGTCAGCAGGACGGTCGTCCCGTCGGCGGCGAGGCCCCGCACGACCTCCCAGAGCTGCGCGCGCGACGCCGGGTCGAGGCCCGTCGTCGGCTCGTCGAGCACGAGCACCGACGGGTCGGCCACGAGGCTGATCGCGAGGTCGAGGCGGCGGCGCATGCCGCCCGAGTAGGTCCCGACCCGCCGGTCCGCGGCGTCGGTGAGGTCGAAGCGCTCGAGCAGCGCGGCGGCGCGCGGGCGCACCGCCCGGCGGGGGAGGTGCGCGAGCTCGCCCATCATCACGAGGTTCTCGCGGCCCGTCTGGAACTCGTCCACCGACGCGTACTGGCCCGTGAGCGCGATGGTCTCGCGCACCCGGGCGGCGTCGTGCACGACGTCGGCGCCCGCGACGCGGGCCGTGCCGCGGTCGGGCCGGACGAGGGTCGTGAGGATGTTGACGGTCGTCGTCTTGCCCGCGCCGTTGGGCCCCAGCAGCGCGAAGATCTCGCCGCGGCGCACGGTCAGGTCGACGCCGCGCAGCACGGCGTGGTCGCCGTAGGACTTCTCCAACCCCTGCGCGGCGATCATCGGTCCGGTCATCGCCTTCTCCTTCTCCGTCGGCCGTTCGTATGCGGCGCACACTGTTTGTGTGCGCCGTAAACTGTGTGTACACCATAAACACCGGCGCGAGTGGGGGTCAAGGGTCGAGGAGGCGCTTCGGGGGAGAGGGGCCTCGCGCTCAGCCCGCGCGACGACGGGGAGCGCCGGTGAGGACCAGCCCGATCCCGGTCATCACCACGAGCGCACCCAGCGCGACGGCGACCGGCACCGTCCACGTCCCCGTCGCCGTCTGCAGCGCCCCGGCCGCGGTGGGCGCGACGGCGGCCAGGCAGTACCCGACGGACTGCACCGTCGCCGACGCCTGCCGGCCGCGCCGGACCGTCGGGTACCGCTGGGCGACGAGCGTGAAGATCACGACGAAGTTCGCCGCCTGGGCGACGCCCGCGGCGGACGCCCACACCGC
The DNA here is from genome assembly GCF_011033075.1 of Cellulosimicrobium sp. SL-1. Lineage (NCBI taxonomy): Bacteria > Bacillati > Actinomycetota > Actinomycetes > Micrococcales > Promicromonosporaceae > Cellulosimicrobium > Cellulosimicrobium sp. SL-1. The sequence goes on from NZ_JAACJC010000008.1 coordinate 196,270, forward strand.
CCAGAGCCCCGGCGCGACGAGCAGCCCCACGGGCAGCGTCAGCCACAGCACCGCGATCCCGACGAACGTCTGCCGCAGGCTGAGGCGGCGCGCGGCGAGCGGCACCGCGAGACCGCCGACGATCGCGAAGCCCTGGAACAGCGACGCCGCGCCGCCCGACGCCGAGCGCGGGATGCCCGCGAGGTCCTCGAGGATCAGCGGCAGCCACGCCGTGAGCGCGTAGAAGCTCGACGACTGGAGCGCGAACATCGCGCACAGCCACCACGTGAACGGCGTCGCGAGCACGTGGCGCTCGCGGGCCGTCGTCGGGTCGGTGCCCGTGACGCCCTCCGCCGCAGCCGCCGCCAGCGCGTCCGCCTCGGCCGCATCCCCGGCCGCCCCGGCCTTCGTCTCCGATGCCGCCGGGCCGGGCACGGTCTCCGCCGACACGCCCCGGGGCTCGCGCGCCTCGCGCGGCACCGCGCGCAGCCACCACACGAGCGCGACGACCGCGAGCACCGACCACGACGCGAGCGCCCAGCGCCAGCCGACGGCGTCCGCGAGCGGGGCGGTGAGCGCCGTCGTCGCGACGGTCCCGACGTTGATCGCCGCCGTGTACAGGCCCGTCACCGTCGCGACGTGGCCGGGGAAGTCGCGCTGGGCGATCATCGGCACCGCGAGGTTCGCCGTCGTGATGCCGAGCCCGAGGAGCACCGTGCCCGCGAACGTCCCGGCCGCGCCGAGCGCCGCGAGGTCCGCCGAGCGCAGGACCGTCCCCGCGACGATCAGCGCGAGCGCGACGGCGATCGCCGTCCGCAGCGACGACCGCCCGAGCAGGCCCGCGACGGCGGGCGTCGCGAGCGCGAAGCACAGCACCGGGATGCCGGTGAGCAGGCCCGCCGCGGCGGCGGTGAGGTCGAGGTCGGCCGCGACGTCCGCGACGACGGGCGGGAGCGCCGTGAGCGGTGCCCGCAGGTTGACGGCCACGAGCAGCACGGCGACCAGCAGGACCCCGTCGATCCCGCCGCGGAACGTGCTCGGGCGGGGCGGCCGTGACGACGGCATCGGGCGGGGACCTCCGGGTGCGGGCGCGTGCGGCGACGCCCGCCCGGTCGTCCGGGCCGTCGGTCAGTCGTCGAACTGTCCTCCGACTGTACGCAGGAGCGCCGCGAGCGCAGGTCGCTCGCCCGGCTCGAGCGCGTCGAGGATGCGGGCCTCGACGGCGAGGAGGTCGGTCATCGCCGTGTCCACGCGCTCCAGGCCCTCGGGCGTGAGCTCGACGAGCACGCCGCGCCGGTCGTCGGGCGAGCGGCGGCGCACGACCAGCCCGCGCTCCTCGAGCCGGTCGATGCGGTTCGTCATGGTCCCGCTCGTCACGAGCGTCTGGGTGACGAGCGCCCCGGGGGAGAGGCGGTACGGCTCGCCGGCGCGGCGCAGCGCGGACAGGACGTCGAACTCCCACGTCTCCAGGTGCCCGCGCGCGAACGCCGTGCGCCGCGCCCGGTCCAGGTGCCGGGCGAGCCGGTCGACCCGGGAGAACACGGTGAGCGGCTCGACGTCGAGGTCCGGCCGCTCGCGCTGCCACGCCGCGACGATGCGGTCGACCTCGTCCTCGTGCTGCTGGTCCATGACGCGAGGGTACTCGACGTGTCTCGACGTCAAGACTCTTGACGGCTCGCCGGTCGTCGCGGCGCGTCGCAAGACCCGCCGCCGCGAGGTAGAGCCCTGGCCCCGCGAGGTAGAGGCGCGGTTCGTCGAGGTAGAGCCGTGGTCCCGCGAGGTAGAGCCGTGGTCCCGCGAGGTAGAGCCGCTGTCCGCCGAGGTAGAGGCGTGGTCGCGCGGGCCGTGCCTGGGCGCGCACCTACCAGGGCGACACGAGCACGGGGTGGGGCGACCCACCGTCGTCGACCACCGGACCTGGCCTCGACCTCGCCGAACCCGGGCTCCACCTCGCCGAACCGAGGCTCTACCTCGGCGGACCAGGCCTCTACCTCGACGAACCGCGCCTCTACCTCGGCGGGCGGGGCGGCCCCCCGTCAGGACGTGCGCAGGGCGTCCGTGAGCTTGACGCGGGCGCCGGTGCGCAGGACGGCGTTGGAGTAGATCTTCGCCGCGAGCCACACGAGGAGGGGGATGACCGCCACGGAGAGGCCCAGCGCGACGAGGGCCTCCCACGTCTCGGCGCTGCCGAGCGCGATGCGGACCGGCATGAGCAGCGGCGAGCACAGCGGCACGTACGACAGCCAGACGACGAGCGGGTTGTCCGGCGCCCACGGCGCGACGGAGACGCCCACGATGTACGGCACGATCATGAGGAACGTGACGGGCGTGGTGACCGCGCCGACGTCCTCCTGGCGCGACACCAGCGCGCCGAGGCCGGCCATGAGCAGCGCGTAGCTGACGAAGCCGACGACGAACCACACGAGCGCCCAGGCGGCGGCGGTCCCGAGGTCGATCGTCGAGGTGTCGACGAGGCCGAGGCCGAGCGCGGTCCCGACGCCCGCGAGCACGACGAGCGCGACCTGCCCCAGCCCGACGAGGCCGATGCCGAGGACCTTGCCGGCCATGAGCTGCCACGGGCGCACGGTCGAGAGCAGGAGCTCGACGACGCGGCTCGTCTTCTCCTCGACGACGCCCTGCGCGATGAGCTGGCCGCTGATCATGATGGCCATGAAGAGCAGGATGCCGGTGACCAGGCCGGTGACGTAGCGCGCCGGGTCGAACTCGCTCGGCTCGCCGATGGTGCGCACGTCCGGCGCGGCGGTCGCGACGTCGCCCGCGACCTGGGCGGGGTCGCCCCCGAGGCTCGCGACGGCGTCGGACAGCGCGGTCTGCTGGGCGAGCGTGGTGAAGACGGCCGTGAGGCCCGACGACAGCTCGGTGTCGACGACGACCGTGGGGGAGCCGACGCTCCCGGTGACCAGGGCGTCGAGGTCGCCGTCGCGCACCTGGGCCTCGCCCGCGGCGTCGTCCGCGACGTCGACGGTCTCGACGTCGGTCCCGAGCGTGCTCCCCGTGGTCTCGATCGTCTCGGCGAGCGCCGCGGTCTGCGGCGTGACCCCCACACGCTCGGCGCTCGGTCCCGACCCGTTCGCGAGGTTGAGCACGACCCCGCCGAGCACGACGGCGCCGACGAGGATCACGGTCAGCCACACGAACGACTTGGAGCGCAGCCGCGTCATGATCTCGCGGCCCGCGACGAGGCGGATCGCGCCCCAGGACGTCAACGAGGTCCCCGTGCTCATGCCCCCACCTCCACGGTCTCGGCGGCCGTCGCGGCCGGCTTCTCCTCGGCGCTCACGACGTCGCGGTACAGCTCGGTGAGCGACGGCCGGACGAGCGCGAACTCGTGCACGGGCCCGGCGGCGAGCGCCGCGCGCAGCACGGCCTGCTCGCGCCCTCCGGTCTCGTCGCCGGTCGACCCACCCGGCACGAGCTCGACGACGGTGCGCGACCCCTCCAGGCTGACGGCCCGCGCGTCGGGCACGGCGCCGATCCACGTGGCGCCGGGCGGGCCGTCCACGACCCAGCGCTCCTGCTCGGTGCGACGGAGCTCGTCGATCGTGCCGACCTCCACCATCGCGCCGTCCTTGATGATGCCGACGCGGTCGCACAGCCGTTCCACGAGGTCGAGCTGGTGCGACGAGAACACGACGGGCACGCCTGCCTGGGCGCGGTCGCGCAGGACTCCGCTCATGACGTCGACGGCGACGGGGTCGAGCCCGCTGAACGGCTCGTCGAGCACGAGCAGCTCGGGGTCGTGGGTGAGCGCGGCGGCGAGCTGGACGCGCTGCTGGTTGCCGAGCGAGAGCTTCTGCACCTCGTCGCCGCGGCGCGCCTCGACGCCGAGCGTCGTGGTCCAGCGCTCCATCGCGTCCTTCGCCGCCGCGGCGGACAGCCCGTGCAGCCGGGCGAGGTAGACGAGCTGCTCGCCGACCTTCATGCGCGGGTAGAGGCCGCGCTCCTCCGGCATGTAGCCGATGCGGCGGCGGGCGGCCAGGTCGAGGGGCCGGCCCTCCCACCGGACCTCGCCGCCGTCGGCGGCGAGGACGCCGAGGACGATGCGCATCGTCGTCGTCTTGCCGGCGCCGTTGGAGCCGACGAAGCCGAAGATCTCCCCGGCGCGGACGTCGAACGACGTGCCGCGCAGGGCGCGCACGTCGCCGTAGGACTTGGTCAGCGAGTCGATCTCGAGTGTCGCCATGCGCTCCACACAACCACGCGCGAACGCGCGCGGCACGGGACAGATGTCACGTCCTGGCCGTGCGGGAGCAGGGGGTGTGCCCCTGCCGACGTCGGGCCCGCCGGTCAGCCGAGGTGCTCGTCGCGCACCGTGGGCAGCGTCCGGGCGGCCCGCACGGCGAGGCGCAGCATCGTCCCGGTCGCCTCGTCGACGGCTGCGGCGTCGTCGCGCCGGACGGCGTCGAGCGAGACCCAGAGCAGCTCGCGGGCGAGCGCGGCGTCCTGCTCGTCGAGCCGACCGGACACCGACTCGACGGCGCTCATCGCGACGAGCACGCGCATCACGGCCGACGTCGGGGGCGCGACGCGCACGCGCCGGATCTCCACGGCCCGGCGCAGCGCGCGACGCTCGACCCGCGTGAGGCGCGGGCCCGTCACGTGCAGGAGCACGACGGTGAGGAGCGCGGCCACGAGGCCGAGGACGGCGGCGAGGAGCAGGGTCTCGGGCGTCGCGAGGTTCCGCCCGGCGACCAGCGCGGCGAGCGCGGTGGTCACGCCTGCGACGAGACCGACCCGCACCACGTCGACCGACGCGCGCCACTCGGCGTGCCGACGCACCCGGTCGAGCTCGTAGGGCGTGAGGCCCGGGACGAGCACGTCGGTGCGCTGGACGACGCGCGCGGGCGCGCCCGGGACGTCGCCCTGCAGACACCGTGCGGTCGTCCAGGTCACGTACCCCCAGACCGTGGGACGGATCTCGTCCCGTGAGTCGCCGTACCCCTGGTCGGCCGACCGGTCGTGCCCGTGCATCCGCTGCCCCGCTTCGTCGTTCTGCTCTGCCGCCAGAGAGACGGGCTGACCCCGCTGTCATGACGCGGGTTCGGGGAGCGGATCTGCGTCAGGACCTCGTGGTGATGAGGTGCGGCCGCTTCTCCATGTCCGCGAGGCCGTTCCAGGCGAGGTTGACGAGGTGCGCCGCGACCTCCGTCTTCTTGGGGGAGCGCGCGTCGAGCCAGTACTGACCGGTGAGGGCGACCATGCCGACGAGCATCTGCGCGTAGATGGGCGCGACCTTCGGGTCGAGGCCGCGCGTGCGGAACTGGTGCGCCAGGAGGTGCTCGACCTGCGTCGCGACGTCGCCGATGAGGCTCGAGAAGGTGCCCGTGGCCTGCGCGACGGGGGAGTCGCGCACGAGGATCCGGAAGCCGTCCTCCGACGCCTCGATGTAGGACAGGAGGGCGAGCGCGGTGCGCTCCAGCAGCACCTTCGGGTGACCGCCCTCGTCGAGCGCGCCCGACAGCGCCGCGGTGAGCGCCTGCACCTCGCGGTCCACGACGACCGCGTAGATGCCCTCCTTGCCGCCGAAGTGCTCGTACACGACGGGCTTGGACACCTCGGCCCGCGCGGCGATCTCCTCGACGCTCGTCCCCTCGAACCCCTTCTCGGCGAACAGCCTGCGGCTGACGGCGAGCAGCTGCTCGCGCCGCTGGCTCGCGGTCATGCGGGATCGGGGGGTGCGCCTGGAGTCTGCCACGGGTCCATCATGCCGTGCGGGCGGTCGCCGCAGCCGGAGGGTCCGCGCCCGCCGGCGCGGGCGTCGTCGGGCGGGCGCGCGCGGGTGTGGTGCGGGCCACGCCCCGCGTCCGGTGCGGATGGGGCGAGACGGGCACGCGCGGCGTCGGGCACGGGGACCGACCTGGCAGACTGTTCCCGGACCCGGCCCGCCCGCCGCGGCCCGGGTCGAACCGGGGGCGCGGCGACGGGCAGGTGACGCTCACGTGCCGAGCACGTGAGAGCACGGCGTCGCCGGGTCCGGTCCGCCTTGGTGTAATCGGCAGCACAAGGGTTTTTGGTGCCCTTGGTCCAGGTTCGAGTCCTGGGGGCGGAGCTCGTGCCACCGATCCCGAGGGGAACACCCATGGAAGCTCAGCAGGGCACCGACACCACCGTCGCCCCCGCTGCCGTGATCGTCCTCGCCGCAGGCGAGGGCACGCGGATGAAGTCGTCCACCCCCAAGATGCTGCACACGCTCGCGGGCCGCAGCCTGCTCGGGCACGTGCTCGTCGCGGCGCGCTCGCTCGACCCGGCCCTGCTCGCCGTCGTCGTGCGGCACGAGCGCGACCGCGTCGCCGAGCACGCGGTGTCGGTCGACCCGGACGCGGTCGTCGTGGACCAGGACGAGATCCCGGGGACGGGCCGCGCCGTGCAGTGCGCGCTCGTCGCGCTCGACGCGAAGGCGCACGCGCAGGCGCTCGTCCACGGCGTGCCCGACGGCGAGGAGGGGCGCGGCGTCGGCGACGGCCTCGAGGGCCCCGTGGTCGTCACCGCGGGCGACACCCCGCTGCTCGACGGCGGCACCCTCGCCCAGCTCCTCGCGGCGCACGTCGCCGACGGCAACGCCGTGACGATGCTGACGACGCAGCTCGACGACGCGACGGGCTACGGCCGCGTCGTGCGCGACGACACGACCGGCGACGTCCTGCGCATCGTCGAGCACAAGGACGCGTCGGCCGACGAGCTCGCGATCCGCGAGATCAACGCGTCGGTCTACGTCTTCGACGCCGCCGTCCTGCGACGCGGGCTCGGCACGCTCGGCCGCGACAACGCGCAGGGCGAGGTCTACCTGACGGACGTCGTCGCCGCGGCGCGCGCCGAGGGCGGCGTCGTGCGGGCGCTCGTCTCGGACGACCCGACGGTCGTCGAGGGCGTCAACGACCGCGTGCAGCTCGCGACGCTGCGCGCCGAGCTCAACCGCCGGATCCTCGAGGACTGGATGCGCGCGGGCGTGACGGTCGTCGACCCGGCCACGACGTGGGTCGACGTCGACGTCGAGCTCGCGCGCGACGTGACGCTGCTCCCGGGGACGCAGCTCCACGGCGCGACGGTCGTCGCCGAGGGCGCGACGGTCGGCCCGGACACCACGCTCACCGACACCGAGGTCGGCGCCGGTGCGACCGTGACCCGCACGCACGGCTCGCTCGCGGTCCTGGGCGCGGGGACGTCCGTCGGACCGTTCGCGTACCTGCGGCCCGGCACCGTGCTCGGTGCGCAGGGCAAGATCGGCACGTTCGTCGAGACGAAGAACGCGGAGATCGGCGAGGGGTCGAAGATCCCGCACCTGTCCTACGTCGGCGACGCGACCATCGGCGACCACACGAACATCGGCGCCGCGTCGGTCACGGTCAACTACGACGGCGTGCACAAGCACCGCACCGTCATCGGCTCGCACGCCCGCACCGGCGCGGACAACATGTTCGTCGCGCCCGTGAGCGTCGGCGACGGCGCGTACACCGCCGCCGGGTCCGTCATCCGCCGCGACGTGCCCGCGGGCGCGCTCGGCGTGAGCGGGGGCCAGCAGCGCAACATCGAGGGCTGGGTCGAGCGGCGTCGCGCCGGCACGCCCGCCGCCGAGGCCGCGGCCGCCGCGCGCGCCGCGGACCCGGAGGCGCCCCCGCTCGGCGCACAGGCGCAGGCCCAGCTCGCGGACCAGAGCGCCGCCGCGACGGCCGACCGCCCCACCCCGCCGCCGCCCGCGCCCGAGCTCGAGCACACGCTCGAGGCGCTGCGTGGCGGTCGTCCCGCCACCACGACAGACTGACCGCGACCGGCCAGCCGACCTCAGACCTACCCCGCACCCGGAAACCCCACCGAAGGAACCCACTGGTATGAGCAGCACGATCGCCGGCAACGGGGAGAAGTCCCTCGTCCTCGCCTCGGGGCGCGCGCACCCCGAGCTGGCCAACGACGTCGCGCGGGAGCTGGGCATCGACCTGCTGCCCACGACCGCGTACGACTTCGCGAACGGCGAGATCTACGTCCGGTTCGGCGAGTCGGTGCGCGGCTCGGACGTCTTCATCCTCCAGAGCCACACCGCGCCGATCAACCAGTGGATCATGGAGCAGCTGCTCATGGTCGACGCCGCGAAGCGCGCCTCGGCCCGCACGATCACGGTCGTGCAGCCGTTCTACGGGTACGCCCGCCAGGACAAGAAGCACCGTGGTCGCGAGCCGATCTCGGCGCGCCTCATGTCCGACCTGTTCACCGCCGCGGGCGCCGACCGTCTCATGAGCGTCGACCTGCACGCCGCGCAGACGCAGGGCTTCTTCGACGGGCCGGTCGACCACCTGTGGGCGATGCCGATCCTCACCGACTACGTGCGCTCGCGCGTCGACACGTCGAACGTCACGGTCGTCTCGCCCGACGCGGGCCGCATCCGCGTCGCCGAGCAGTGGGCCGCGAAGCTCGGCGGCGGGCCGCTCGCGTTCGTCCACAAGACGCGCGACGTCACGCGCCCGAACCAGGCGGTCGCGAACCGCGTCGTCGGCGACGTCGAGGGCCGCGACTGCGTGCTCGTCGACGACCTCATCGACACCGGCGGCACGATCGCCGAGGCCGTGCGCGTCATCCTCGCCGCGGGCGCGCGGTCGGTCATCGTGGCCGCGACGCACGGCGTGCTGTCCGACCCGGCGGCCCAGCGCCTGTCCGAGTGCGGGGCGAGCGAGGTCGTCATCACGGACACCCTGCCCATCGCCGCCGAGAAGCAGTTCCCGCAGCTGACGGTGCTCTCCATCGCGCCGCTCATCGCGCGCGCGATCCGCGAGGTGTTCGACGACGGCTCGGTCACCTCGCTGTTCGACGGCAACAGCTGAGGCTCAGCCCAGCCACCCGGCCAGCGCGGCGCGCAGCCGGTCGCGCTCCGACGGGGTGAGCCGCAGGCGCACGACGCGCGACCGCACGGCGCGGGCGACGTCGTCGGGAAGCCCCTCCTGGGGCAGGGCGCCCACGTCGTGCGCGAGCAGCACGTCGAGCACGTCGCAGCGGCCCGGGAGCGCCGGGAGGTCCGCCGCGAGGTGCGCGGCGGCGCGCACCCTCGCGGCCTCCTCGGGCGTCGTCCCGAGGAGTGCCGCGAGGTCGGGCGGGGAGACCGCCACGATCCGCTGCTCCGTCGTCAGGCCCCACGCGCGCAGGGCCGGCGCGTACCGGGCGAACGGCGCGACGGCGAGCAGGTCGAGCGGGTCCTGGCCGAACTCCGCGGCGTACTCCGGCCGCTCGCGGTACGCGGCCAGCATCGGGTCGTCGTGGAGCCACGTGCGCAGGTCGGCGAGCACGACCGCACGCCGCAGGTGGTCGGTCGTGCGGAGCGCGTCCGCGGCACCGAGCGGCGTCGTGCGGACGGCGTACGTGCACGCCAGGTTGTACTCGCCGGTCGGCGTCGTGGGGGACGGCGCGTCCGCGCCCTCGGGGTCGCGGGCCAGGGCGGCCCGGTAGGCGCGCCGCAGGCGCTCCCGGGGCGTCTCGGCCGTCTCGCTCGGCTCGGCCCGCTCGCCCGGCTCCGTCCCCGGTGCCGTCGACACCCGTTGCGGTGCCACGGGCTCCAGCGCCCGGGCCGCGACCTCCGCCTGGAGGTAGAGGCTGTCGACGGCGTCCTGGAGCCGGACGACGAGCGCGTCCTCCCGCCCCGCGGCACGCTCCACCGCGAGCGCCTCCAGCAGCGCGCGGACCGCGTCGACGGCGGTCGCGTCGAGCCTGCCCGCCGGGTCGTCCCCGTCGCGGCCCGGGGCGAAGCATGCGTTGACCGTCGTCGCGGCGCGCGAGTACTGGGCCCGCAGCCGCAGCGAGCGGTACCCGCTGCGGCCCTCGCTCCGCGTGACGAACCGGTCGAGCCAGCGGCCGTACGCGTCGAGGTCCTCGCGCAGGGTGTGGTGCCGGCCCTCGGCGTGCGCGAGGGCGACCTGGGCCAGGTCGTTGCGCGGGTCGACGTCGACGGCGCGCGCGAGGAGCTCCCGCTCCCGGTCCGGCGCGTCGGTGAGGTCGCTCTGGGCGACGTACTGGAGGGCGAGGCTGCGCCACGACGTCGCCCCGCACAGCCCCTCGAAGCCCGCGTGGTGGCGTGCCAGCGTCAGCAGCACGACGGCCGCCGCGGCGCGGTAGAGGTCGACCTGCGCCGCGGCGGCGGCCGACGTCGGGTCGTCGGGGTCGAACCGCAGGAGCCCCGCCCGGTCGAGCGCGGCGGAGCCCGCGGCCCGTCCGTTCCTGGTGACGACGACGGCCAGGTGGTCGGCGTCCCGCTCCTCGACCGTGACCCGCCAGGGGACCGAACCGACGACGCCCTGGGCCAGGCTGACGACCGCCTTGACGAACGCGCCCTGGGGCAGCTCGGACAGCGCGGACCCGCTGAGGGCGCTGATGTCCGTGCCGCGGGGCACCTCCAGGCCGCGCGGCGGCTCGGCGCCCAGCTCGCCCAGGAGCGCGACGAGGCGCGCCCCGCCCGTCCCCTCGTGCGACGTCGTCCGGTCGCCCGAGCGGCCCGACGTCACCTCGATCGTCAGCCGCAGCCGGGTCGCGAGGACCGTGGCGACGAGGAGCACGCCGAGCGCCGCCAGGACGGCCCCCGCCACGAGGGACCCCGCCGCGACGGGCCCTGCCGCGACAGTGCCCGGGCTCCCGAGGGCGCGGGCCGACAGCACGACGACCGCGACCGCGGCGACGCCGGCCACGGCGGTCGCCCACGCCCACCAGCGCGTGCGGTCGTGGCGGGCACCCGGCGCGACGAGCCGCCCGAGGGCGAGCGCCACCGCCACGACACCGGCGACGAACCCGAGCACGAGGACCACCACCGCGAGGGTCGCGCCCGCGACGCCGGAGCCCGTCCATGTGCTCGCGCCCGCGGCGGGACCCCACACGAGGAGCGCCGCGCCGGCGACGAGGGCGCCCCACCCGGCGGCGCCCGCGCGCACGCGCTCTCCCGCGGACAGGACGGGCCAGCGCAGCGTGACGGGGACGACGAGCCGCGCGACGACGGCGAGCACGAGGACGCCGACGAGGATCGCGAGCAGGAGCGGACCCAGGGGGGAGACCGCCTCGACGAACCCGTCCCAGGCGGACGCCGCGCGGTCCGGGACCGTCGTCTCCTCCTCCTGCGCCGCGCGGACCACGGCGGCGGCCCGCGCGTCCTGCGCGTCGAGCGCGAGCGCCTGCTCCGCGCGGGCCTGCGCGGCGGCCCAGGACTCGGCCTCCCCGGACGTCGGCCGCGCCCCGCCGGGCTCGAGGGCCTCCGCCTCGGCGGCGAGCGTCGCGGCGGTGTCCCGCGCGGCGACCGCCGCGTCCTGCACGTCGGCGCACGCCGTGGCCCGCGCCGCCGGGTCCGCGGGGGACGTGGCCGTCGCGCGGTAGGCGTCGACCAGCGCGACCGCGTCCCGGGGGCGGGAGTCGTCGAGCAGCGCGAGCGCGTCGGCGCACGCGCGCGGCGTCGTGGCGGCCGGGTCGGTGCCCGCGGCGTCCGCGGCGGCCACCCCCGGGGCGGGGGCGAGCGCGACGAGCAGCGCGGCGAGCGCGAGGAGACGTCTCACGCGGACCTCCCGGGTGCGGGACGGGCACGACGTCGTGCCCCTCTGACACGAGAGTGGCAGGCCGCGGGCCGTCCGTGCCGCGCTCACCCGGGTGAAACGGGGGCGACCCCGGGCGGTCCGTGCGAGCATGACGGCCATGAACGGCTCTGGGGTGACGACCACCGGTCAGGGAGCGGTGACGGCCACGCCGGACGTCGCCGTCGTCGAGCTCGGCGCCGAGGCGAGCGCGCCCGGCGTCCAGGACGCGCTCGACCGCGCCAACGCCGGGCTCGCCGCGGCGCGGGACGCGCTCGTCGCGCACGGCGTCGCGCCGTCCGACCTGCGCACGTCGCAGACGTCCACGTGGACCGAGCAGCGCGAGGACGGCCCCCGCACGACCGCCCGCCTCACGCTGCGCGCGACGCTGCGCGACGTGGGGGCGAGCGGCGAGGTCGTGCGCGCCGCGCTCGACGCCGCCGGCCCGGTGGGCCGGCTCGACTCGACCAGCCTCGCCGTGGGGGACCCCGGCCCGCTCGCGGCCGCGGCGCGCGAGGCCGCGTTCGCCGACGCCCGCGCCCGCGCCGAGCAGTACGCCCGCCTCGCCGGACGCTCGCTCGGCCCGGTCGTCGAGGTCCGCGAGGACGACGGCGCACCCGCCCCGGTGGCACGCGTCATCGCGGCGAAGGCGACGAGCGACGCGCTCGTCGTGGAGCCCGGCAGCCAGGAGGTCCGCGCGACCGTCACCGTCCGGTGGGAGCTCGCCGACCCGGCGGAGCGGGGCCCGGCGTCGCCGACGGCGTGAGACCTGCACCGGGCACCGGTGACAAACGGCAGGTGCCCGGCCCCGTCGCCCGGCCCTAGCGTGGACGCATGCTCATCCTCGAGGACTACCTGCTGCTCACGCTCGACGACGTGACCGGGAAGGCCGTCGTCGACGCCTCGTACCGCGAGCAGGTCGCCGCGGGCGCCCTGCTCGTCGAGCTCGCGCTCCTCGGCCGGGCCGACCTCGCGGGCGACGGCGACGGCGGCCGGGTGGGCCGCATCGTCGTCCGGGACGCGTCCCCGACGGGCAACGCGCTCCTCGACGAGGCGCTCGACGTCGTGCGGGCGCGCGAGGGCTCCACGCCGAAGGCGCTCGTGGCGCCGATCGCCAGGCTCCGGCCCGCCGCCCGCGCGGTCGCGGCGCTCGCGGAGCGCGGCGTCCTGCGGCGCGAGGAGGGCCGCGTGCTCGGCATCTTCCCGACGACGCGCTTCCCCGCGGCGGACTCCCGCCACGAGGACGCGGTGCGGGCCGACCTGCAACGCGTCCTCGTCGAGGGGCAGGTGCCGGACGCGCGCGCGGCGGCGATCGTCGCGCTGCTCGCCGCGACGGGCCAGGCCGGCCGGGTGCTCGCGGCCGGCGGCACGGACGCCGACGGCGGGCCCGGACGCACCGCCGCGGGGCGTCGCGACGTCGACGCCCGGGCGCGCGAGATCGCGCGCGAGAGCTGGGCGAGCGAGGCCGTGCGCGCGTACGTCGAGGAGGTGACCGCGGTGATCCTCGTCGGCGCGACCGTGGCCACGACCGTCGCGACGACCACCGCGACGGGCTGAGCGCACGATCTCGCCCGGGTGAAATGACGGCGGGGCCCTCGTGGCCGTCGCCGTCGCGAGGGTAGGTTCGCACGGTCCGCGTCGGTCCCGACGGCCGGGGGTCTCCCGGTCCGGTCGTGGCAGCGCCCGCGCGGTCCCGCCCGCAGCGTCCGGAGGTGACGACGTGCCCCGGCAGCAGACCGCCGAGCGAGTGCGCCTGCGCTGGCCCGACGCCGCGCGCGGCCTCGCGATCCTGCTCGTCGTCGTGCTGCACGCGACGCGCGCGCTCGGCGACCTCGACCTCTCCGGCGCCTGGGGCACGGTCCTGGCCGGGTGGGACCGGGTGAACGCGGCGCTCGGCACGATGCGCATGCCGCTCTTCTTCGCCGTCGCGGGCCTGTTCGCCGGGAAGTGGGTCCGCGGGCCCTGGCGTGCGCTGCTCGCCTCGAAGGTCGCGCTCTTCGCCTGGCTCCTGCTCCTGTGGCCGTTCGTCCGGGCGCTCGGCTACCTCCTCGGGGCCGTCGTCGCGGGCGACCCCGACCCGGTGCACGAGGCGCTCGTCGGGCTCGAGCTCCCGCCCGGCCTGGCCGACGACGGCGGACCCGCCCTGCAGGTCGGCACGGCCGCGCTCTCGGCGTGGGTGTGGCCGTCGGGGATCCGCTGGTTCCTCTGGGCGCTCGCGGTGTTCTTCGTCGTCGCGAAGCTGCTCTCGGGGCTGTCCCCGCGCGTACAGCTCGTCGGCGCGGCGGCCGTGTCGCTCGCGGCGTTCGCGTTCGCGCTCGAGCTGCCGAACAACGCCTGGGACAGCGCGCCGAAGTACTTCGTCTTCTTCCTGGGCGGCCTCCTCCTGCGCGACCGCGTCCTGGGGCTGGCCGAGCGCCTGACGCTGTGGACCGGCGCGGGGGTCGTCGCGCTCTGGGTCGCGGGCTGCGTGCTCGCGGCGCACGTGGCGTCGGGCGTCCTGCTGTGGGTCGTGTGCGTGCTCGGGGTGGCCGCGGGCATCGTGCTCGGCGTCGCGACGAGCGGCCTGCGGCCGCTGCGCGCGCTCGGGACGCGGACGCTGCCCGTCTACCTCACGCACATGCTCGTCATCCACGCGATCCTGCTCGTCGGCGGCGACGCGCTCGACGCCGTGCCCGCCCCGGTGGCCGCGCTCGCGCCGCCCGTGCTGGCGCTCGTCGCGACCCTGGCCTCGGTCGGCGTGCACGCCGTCGTCTCCCGGACCCCGGTCTACTGGCTGTACGAGCTGCCCCGGAGCCTCGCGCGCCGCCTCGCCGGCCGGCCCGCGCCCCGTCCCGAGACCGCCCGGGCCGACGCGACGCCCTGACGCCCTTCCCGACGACGGCCGCAGGCCTCGCGGCCGCGGCTCCGGGTCCGGCGGCGGGGAGCGGGTTTCCGACTCGCGCCGCGCCCGGGTACAGTTATCAGGTTGCCTCGGCGAGGGACGTCTGACGGCCGGCAGCGCTGGACCGGTGAGCACACCGGCGGCGCGGGACCGCACGTGTCAGCCAGACCTGTTGGATCTCCGTTATCGACTGGGCGGTCGTCCTCCTGCGCGCCCGTCACACGTCCCGCGCCGACGCAACCGCCCGTCCGGGAGGCCCTCTCACCGTCCGGACAGCCGACCGTCCCCCACTGGCGGCCGGCCCGCAACGCATCTTCCAGGAGTGATCCACGTGTCCGAGATCAAGCTCGCCGCCGAGGCCCGCACCGAGTTCGGCAAGGGCGCCGCGCGCCGCATCCGCCGCGCCGACAAGATCCCCGCCGTCCTCTACGGCCACGGCAGCGCTCCGGTGCACGTCACCCTGCCGGGCCACCAGACGATGCTGGCGCTCAAGCACTCGAACGCGCTCTTCTCCATCGAGCTCGAGGGCAAGGGCCAGCTCGCCATCGCCAAGGACGTCCAGCGCGACCCGGTCCGCAACGTCATCGAGCACGTCGACCTGCTCATCGTGAAGAAGGGCGAGAAGGTCGCCGTCGAGGTCCCGGTCGCCGTCACCGGCGAGTCCGCCCCCGGCACCATCCACCTCGTCGACCTGCAGACCCTCGCCATCGAGGCCGAGGCGACGCACCTGCCCGAGTCCGTCGAGGTCTCCATCGAGGGCCTCGAGGCCGGCACGACCGTCACGGCGGGCGAGGTGAAGCTCCCCTCCGGCGCGACGCTCACGACGGACCCCGAGCTCGTCGTCGTGACGATCTCCGTGCCGCAGGACAACTCGGCGGACATCGAGGCCGCCGAGGCCGAGGCCGCCGAGCAGGCCGCCGGCTCCGAGGCCGCCGCCGAGGCGACCGCGGGCGAGTGACCCCCGCGCGGACGTCGTCCGCGCCATGCTCTCGTCGAGGCGTCCGGCACCCTGGTGCCGGACGCCTCGTGCGCGTCGGGAGCCGGGACCGTGCAGGACGTCAGCGAAGGAACGGTGCACATGAGCGACCAGCCGTGGCTCGTCGTCGGGCTCGGGAACCCGGGCCCCGGCTACGCCGGCAACCGCCACAACCTCGGCCACATGGTCCTGGACGTCCTCGCGGGCCGGGCCGGCGCCCGGTTCGCGCGGCACCCGCGCGCGCAGGCCGCCGTCGCGGAGGCGCGCCTCGGCATGCTGCCCGGCGGGCGCCCCGGGCCGCGCGTCGTGCTCGCGAAGCCCACGACGTACATGAACGTCTCGGGCGGGCCCGTGGCGGGGCTCGCGAAGTACTACGGGATCGACCCCGAGCACGTGGTCGTGGTCCACGACGAGGTGGACATCCCCTTCGGCGCCGTCAAGCTGAAGATCGGCGGCGGCGAGGGCGGCCACAACGGGCTGCGCGACATCACCAAGGCGCTCGGCACGAAGGACTACGTGCGCGTCCGGGGCGGCGTCGGGCGCCCGCCCGGCCGCATGGACACCGCCGACTACGTGCTCAAGGACTTCAAGGGCACGGAGGCTAAGGAGCTGCCCTTCCTCCTCGACGACGCGGCCGACGCGGTCGAGATGGTGCTCACCGAGGGGCTGCTCGCGGCGCAGGGCAAGTACCACGCCCGCGCCTGACCCGTCCCGCCGAGGCCTCTCCACCCCGTCCCCGCCGGGGAAATCACCCGGGTGAGGCGCCGGGAACCCGGCCCCACGGGCCCCGCGCACCACTAGCCTCGCAGGAAGGCACAGGGCGGCAGGGCGGGAGTGACGGTGGCGGCGACGCTGAGCATCGCGATGGTGGGCACGCGCGGCGTCCCGGCACGGTACGGCGGCTTCGAGACGGCGGTCGAGGAGGTCGGCTCGCGCCTCGCGGCGCGCGGGCACCGCGTGCGCGTCTACACGCGCACGGGGAACACCGAGGACGTCGTCCGCGAGCACCTCGGCATGGAGGTCGTCACCGCGGGCGCGCTGCGCAGCCGCTCGCTCGAGACGCTGAGCCACACGGCCGTGTCGGTCGCCCACCTCGTCGCGCACCGCACCGACGCGGCCTTCGTCTTCAACGCGGCCAACGCCCCCTTCCTGCCGCTGCTGCGCGCGGCGCGCATCCCCGTCGCGACCCACGTCGACGGGCTCGAGTGGCGGCGCGCGAAGTGGGGTCCCACGGGCCGCCGCTACTACCGCGCGGCCGAGACGACGGCCGTCCGGTGCTCCGACGCGATCGTCGCCGACGCCCGGGGCATCCAGGACTACTACGCGCGCGAGTACGGCGTCCCGTCGTCGCTCATCGCGTACGGCGCCCCGCTGCTCGACGACGACCGCGGCGCGCGCGTCGCCGAGCTCGGGCTGGAGCCCGAGGGCTACCACCTCGTGGTCGCGCGGTTCGAGCCCGAGAACCACGTGCAGGAGATCGTCGAGGGCTACGCGCGGTCCGCCGCGACGAAGCCCCTCGTGGTCGTCGGCTCCGCGCCGTACTCCGCGGAGTACACCGACCGGATCGACCGGCTCGCGCAGGGGGACGCGCGGGTCCGGCTGCTCGGCGCGGTGTGGGACCAGGAGCTGCTCGACGACCTCTACGCGTCCGCGTTCACCTACGTCCACGGCCACTCCGTCGGGGGGACCAACCCGTCGCTCCTGCGCGCGATCGGCGCCGGCGCACCCGTCGTCGCGTTCGACGTGGACTTCAACCGCGAGGTCGTGCGCGACCCCGGCCTCTACTTCCGCGGCCCGCACGACCTCGCCGGGATCCTCGAGGACGCCGAGCGCGACGAGCTCGGGACGCTCGAGCGCGGACGCGCGAACCGCAAGCGCGCCGAGGACTACTCGTGGGACGACGTCGCCGACGGGTACGAGCGGCTCGCACACGACCTCGCGGCCCGGCGGACGCCCGGGCCCTGGCGGACCGCGCGCCGTCGCACCGCGGCCGGGGACCGGCGGGACGCGCCTCGCCCCGCCGCAGCCGCCGACGACCCCGCCCGCGACGACTCTCCCCGCCGAGTCCTGTTCGACGCCTACTGGTGGGACCGGGGGCCGTTCTCGAACCGGTCGGTCCAGCGTGCGCTCATCCACCACTGGCACGAGCGGTTCCCGCAGGACGAGCTCGTGCTCGCCGTCCGCGGCGGGGAGGGCGCCGCGCCGTCGGACCTGCCGCCCGGCGCGCGGACGATCGGGACGCGCCTGTACCCGCACGCGCTGTCGAACGCGGTCGAGCTCGGCCGGCTCGCGCGGACGGTCCACGCCGACGTCGTCGTCGCCCACAACTACACGCCGGTCGGGCGCGTCCCGACGGTGTCGTTCGTCCACGACGTGATGTTCCGCGACCACCCCGAGTGGTTCTCGCGGACGGAGCGCGCGTACTTCGCGCCGATGATCCCGCTCCTGCGTGCGGCGGACGCGGTCGCGACGTCGTCGCGCACGGAGGCGGACCGCATCGAGGGCCGCTCCGGCCGCCCGGTCACGCCCGTGGGGCTGGGCGTGCCGCGCACCCTGACCGACGCCGTCCCGCGCCCGCCCGCGGGGGTCGACCCGGGGCTCCCGTTCGCGCTGTGCGTCGGGCGCCTCAACGTCCGCAAGAACCTCGAGGCCGTGCTGCGCGCCGTCCCGCTGTCCGCGCGGCTGGGGCCCGAGGCGCCCCTCCTGGTCGTCGGGGGAGCCGAGCACTCCGGCGTCGCCCCGGACCTCCCGCCGGGCACGGACGCGCTCCTCGCGAGCGGTGCGGTGCGGCTGCTCGGCGCGATCGACGACGCCGAGCTCGCGTGGCTCTACTCCCGCGCCGCCGTCACGGCGTTCCTGTCGCGCGACGAGGGCTTCGGGCTGCCGGTGCTGGAGGCGACGCACTTCGGCTCGCCGCTCGTGCTGGCCGACACCCCCGTCTTCCGCGAGCTCGCCGACGGCCTCGCGCGCTTCGTCCCGCTCGACGCGCCGTCGCGCGACGTCGCGGCCGCGCTGGACGCCGCCTGGGGGACGATCCCGGACGCCGCGCTGCGCGAGCGGCTGCTCGCCCGGTACGAGTGGGACCGCGTGGTGGAGCGGTTGCGCGGGCTCGTCCCGTGACGCGGCCGCGCGTCGTCGTGCACCTCGCGCACGAGCAGGACCCGGTGGCGTGGCGGGCGCGGTACGCGGCGGGGGAGACCCTGGACCGCACGCCCTACGGCTACGACCTCGCCGCGGGCGCGGTCGACCTCGCGTGGAGCGTGTCCCACCGCGAGCGGCCGTCCGTGGCGCGCGTGCGGCGCGCGCTCGCGGCACGGCTCGGGACCGACGTCGTGCACGCGTGGCGCAACCGCGCGCTCCTGGGGAGCGCCGACGTCGTGTGGACGCACACCGAGCGCGAGCACCTCGCGGTCGGCCTCGTGCGCGCGACGCTGCCCCGACGCCGCAGGCCCGCTGTCCTCGCGCAGTCCGTGTGGCTCTGGGACCGGTGGGACGACCTCGGTCGCGCCCGCCGCCGTCTCTTCGCGGCCGTGCTGCGCGGGCACGCGGTCGAGGCGGTGCACAGCGACGTCAACCGGCGCGTGGCGCTCGACCGGGTGCCCGGTCGGCGGGTCGTCCTCGTCCCGTTCGGGACGGCGCCCGCCACGCGGGAGGGGGGTGCCGCCGGGACCGACGGCCTCGGGACCGCGCCCGAGGTGCTGGCCGTGGGCAACGACCGGGACCGGGACTGGGCCGTGCTGCGCGCCGCGCTCGACCTGCTGCCCGGGGCGACCGCGCGCGTCGCGTCGCGGTCGGCGGCCGCGGCCCGGGTCGCGGTCCCGGGCCGGGTCGACGTCGCGCCGGCGACGGGCCGCGCCGAGCTCGCGCGGCTCTACGCGGGCTGCCGGGTCGTCGTCGTGCCGCTGCGCGAGAACCGGCACGCGTCCGGCGCGACGGCGTGCGTCGAGGCGATGGCGGCGGGCCGCGCGCTCGTCGTGACCGACGCGGGCGGGGTGCGGGACTACGTCGCGGGGACGCGGGCCCGGCTCGTCGCCCCGCACGACGCCGCCGCGCTCGCCGAGGCGGTGCGGCGCGCGCTCGGCCCGGGGGAGGCGACGAGCGCCGCGGACGTCCGGGCGCGGGGTCTGCGGCAGGAGGACTACGTCGCGCGGTACGTGCTGCTCACGCGCGCGCTCGTCGCTCAGGCGGAGATCCCCGCCGCGGTCTCGTCGTTCGAGCCGGTCGCCGAGGAGGCGGGGCTCGCCCCCTGAGGCGTCGCGGCGTCGCGGGCGTACTGCCGGTGCAGGTGCCCGAACGCGCCGGCGACCATGCCCCGGCCCCGGTGGCTCGTGCGCAGACCGCGCGCGTCGCTCTCCAGGTCGCCCGTCCAGCGGCCCCAGACGTGCCGGGCCGCGCCCGCGACGGTGCGTCCCGCGCCCCCGACGAGGGCGCGCGCGCGCACGAGCACCCGGCGCGCGGGGCCTCGGGCGAGGCGGAGCTCGACCTGCACGGCGCTGTTGCCGCCGTTGAACGCGCGCCGCATGGCCCACGCCCGGGTCATGCGCTCGGCCGGGACGAGGTCCTCCGCCTCGGACTCGTTGCACCACACGATCCGGCCGCCCGCGGCGACGAGCGCGCGCGAGAAGAGCGTGTCCTCGCCCCCGGCGAGGCCCAGCGTGACGTCGAACCGGGTCCCGAGCGACCGCACCTGCCGCAGGTCCAGCAGGAGGTTGCCGCTCGCCGCGACCGGGATCTCGATCCCGGTCGGGCGCGGACGACGGCGGAACACGCCCGTCGCGAGGAGCCACGGGTCGGGCTCGTGCGCGAACACGGAGATCACCCGACCCATGACGGCCGCCGGCCGGCCCGTGTCGCGCCACGTGTCGACGAGGGCCGCGAGCCACCGCTCGCGCGGGCGCTCGTCGTCGTCGAGGAACGCGAGCAGGTCGGCGTCGGCCGTCTCGTCGAGCGCGCGGTCGCGCACGGCGGCGATGCCCGGGCGCGGCTCGACGACGTAGCGCACGGGCAGCGGGGCGTCCCGCACGACCTCCCGCGCCGACCCGGCGGGGTCGTTGTCCAGGACGAGCACCTCCACCCGGGCACCCTCCACCTCGGCCACCCGCTCGGGCAGCCGCGCGAGCAGCCCGGCGAGCGTGGCGGGGCGCCGGAACGTCGGGACCGCGACGACCAGCCGGAGCTCAGGAGGGGGCGTCACTGCGGATGAACCTCATCTTCCCGCCCACCTGCGGGATGTGGTCGACGAGCTCGAGCGTCACCGGCACGAGCCCGCGCGTCGCGCGGCGCAGCGTCGCGAGGGCCCGCTCGATGTCGGCGCGCTCGTCGCTCGCCGGGATGCAGCGCAGCGTCACGGCGTAGTCGCGGCCCTGCACGATCTCGAACTGCCGCACCGAGAGCGGTGCGTGGTCGAAGATGTGGCCGAGCGCCCCGGCGATGGTCGTCCCGTCCGGGAGGCGGACGGCGTCGGAGGCCCGCCCCGAGACCGCGCCGAGCCGGGGCAGGGAGCGCCCGCACGCGCACGTCTCCCGGTGGATGCTGCTCACGTCGCCGAGGCGGTATCGCACCACGGGGAACACGCGGTTCGTCAGGTCGGTGACGACGACGTTGCCCTCCTGCCCGTCGGGGACCGGACGGTCGTCGTCGTCGAGGACCTCGACGCGGCGCACGTCCCAGAACACGTGCATCCCGGACTGCTCGGCGCACTCGCCGGCGATCCACGGCACCTCGGCGCTGCGGTAGTGGTCGTAGACGGGCGCCCGGAGCGCCGTCGCGATCTCCGCGCGGACGCCCGGGGCGAGCGGCGCGGCCGTCACCGCGACCGCGCGCGGCGGCGCGAGCTCGATGCCGAGCCGTCCCGTGCGCCGGACCAGCTCCAGCACGCCCCCGCCGTAGCCCAGCAGGAAGGGCGGCCGCAGCCGGTTCCAGCGGCGCGCGAACTCGGTGACCGTCTCGTCGGTGATGCGGAACGCGTCGAGCTGCACGCGGCGGCTCGGGAGCCACTGCAGGTCGTGGCGGACGCGCGCGAGGCCCTCCAGCATGTGCCGGGTGATGATCCCGCGGTCCTCCCACGGCTCGACGCCCCACCACCGGAACAGCCGCCACTCGAGCGCGCGCGCCGGGAAGCGCAGGTCGCGCAGCACGTGCAGGGGGAGGCCCGTGCTGCCGCCCGTGCGCGACGTCGCCGACGTGCGGTCCGTCGCCTCGTCGGTGCGGATCGTGTCGAAGTGCTCGCGCAGGGCGGGCTTGTCGACCAGCGGGAGCGCGTCGAGCACCGCGTCGTCCCGGAGGTCGGCCGCGGTGATCCCGGCGTCGCGGTAGAGGTCCCGGTAGAACGGGCTGTGCTCGGACGCGAACCGGGCGTGCCGCAGGGCGCGCTCGCGCGAGAGCTGCTCCAGCGCCGCCGCCGGGAGGGCATCGTGCCGCACGAACGCGTCGAGCTGGGCCGTGCTGTCCCGGCCCACGACGGCGGTCTTGGCGCGGAACGCGGCCTCGGCGATCACGCGGCTCCCTCCCGCCCGGCGCGGCGGCGCGACCGGCGGCCTGCGAGCGCGGTGCGGTAGGCGCGGGCGTGCGCCGCCCCCGCGTCCGTCCACTCGCGGCGCGACAGGTCCGGGCGCGCGCCCTCCGGGATCGCGGCCGCCTCGGCGAGCGCCCCGACGAGGCGCTCGCCCGTGAGCCGGTCGTCGAACATGAGCACCCACTCGTCGCCCACCTCCTTCGCGAGGGCCTCGTTCACCGCGTTGCGCGGCACGAGGACCGGGCGGTCGAGCGACAGGGCGGCGAGCACGCTCCCGGAGTTGTGCATGAACCGGTAGGCCAGCACCACGAGCTGGGAGCGCGAGGCGAGGGCGACGAGCTCGT
Organism: Cellulosimicrobium sp. SL-1; assembly: GCF_011033075.1. NCBI lineage: Bacteria > Bacillati > Actinomycetota > Actinomycetes > Micrococcales > Promicromonosporaceae > Cellulosimicrobium > Cellulosimicrobium sp. SL-1. The sequence goes on from NZ_JAACJC010000008.1 coordinate 218,510, forward strand.
CGTCCTGGAGGAAGCGCAGGGTCAGCTCGACGCCGGGCAGGTCCGCGGTCTCCGCGCGCAGCGAGGTCTCGAGCTCGGCCGACGACGGGCGCCCGCCGATCTCCAGGCTCAGGTCGTCGCGCAGGGCGCGCGCCTCGCGGTAGGCGCGCACGAGGTCGCTCACGCTCTTGTAGCGCCGCACGCCTCCGAAGTAGCCCGCCCGTCCGGGGACCCGCTCGTCCCGGGCGTACCGGGCGAACCAGTCGCGGTAGTGGCCGTGGAGGATCGTGGTGCGCGGCTGCTCCGGGGGCAGCTCGGTCGTCTCGTTGAGGACGATGCGGTGGTCCGTCGAGCGGTCGACGCGGACCAGGAGCCAGCGTGAGACGCGCGGGACGTCGGGCAGCTCGACGTTGTGGACCGTCCGCACGACGACCACGCGGCTCAGGCGGTGCCGCACGAGGATCGCGGCGACGAGCGCGTGCTTCGCGGCGGCCTTCCACCACGTGGTGCCCTCGAGCTTGCCCTCGGGCCAGTGCCAGTGGAAGACGTCGTAGCGGCCCACGATCGCCGTGCGCCAGTCGAAGCGCAGGTGCTCCACGGACGGCTCCGCCGCGAGGGCCGCGTCGAGCTGGGTGATGTACGGGTTCGTCGTCGGCCGCGGCGCGCGGAACGACTGCATCACCCGCACCGGCCTCACGAGCGGACCCCTGCCGTCGTCGCCGCGCCGCGTTCGAGGGCCTGGAGCGACCGGTACCACCGCACGGCCGCGAGAGGCAGGACGAGCGCGTTCACGACGGCGAGCGCGGTGTACACGACGAGGAACGCGGAGGGGAGCCACAGCAGCGCGAACGAGAGGCACAGGAAGCCGTAGTCGGTCGGGAGCACCGCGAGCGTGTAGAGCGGGTGCTCGCGGAGCCGGCCCCCCGTCCCGTGCGCGGCCCCGCCCGGCGAGCCCTTGGCGCGGCGCACCAGGTCGACCGCGACGATCCCGAAGAAGAACGTGCTGCTCACGACGCAGAACGCGAGGGGCACGACGAGCCAGGCGGCGTCGACGTCGTAGTACCGGAACCAGCAGACGAGCACCGCGAGGTGCAGGGCCACCGTCTTGAGGGCGTCGAAGAAGTGGTCGAGCCACTCGCCCGCCGCGCTGCCCGACCGCGAGAGCCGCGCGAGCTGGCCGTCCGCCGAGTCGAGGGCGTACCCGAGGACGAGGAGCACGACGGCCGCGAGCGACGACGCGAGCGTCGGCTCGGCGAGCGCGATCGTCGCGATCCCGGCGAGCGTGGTGACCGCGCTGACGAGCGTCACCGCGTCGGGCGTCAGGCCGAGCACGTACGCGCCCGCGGCGAGCGGGCGGCCGAGCGGGCGGTTGACGAAGCGCGAGTACGCGGCCGCGCCGCTCGAGGACTTCTGCGCGTCGTGCAGTCGCGTCATCGCCGCGCCGAACTCGGACATGGGCACCTCGCGAAAGAGACGGGGGGAGCTTCCGGGAAGCGGCGGCGACGGATTGTCTGCCCGCCCCCGACCGTGCCGAGAATCGTATCCAGGCGGGCGCGGGTGAACAGCGGGTGAGGTTGTATCTCGCCCGGGTGAATTCCGGCGTCACGGCCCGACGACGGGCTTAGGATCGCCGCGACGGCCGACGTGCCAGGACCTGGAGGTGACGACCGTGGACGACGTCTCGGACGCCTCCGGCGACCTCGCGATCGTGGTCGTGAGCTACGGCTCCGCCGCGCTCCTCGAGCGCAACCTCGGCGCGCGCGGCGCGGTCGGGGAGGCCCGCGTGGTCGTCGTCGACAACCGGTCGACGACGCCGGAGCGCGAGCGGGTCTCCCGCCTGGCGGACGAGCGCGGCTGGGACCTGCTGACCCCGGCGGAGAACCTGGGTTTCGGCGGCGGTGCCAACCTGGGGATGCGCGCGGCGTTCGGCGCGGGCGCCGCCGAGGTGCTCCTGCTCAACCCCGACGCGACGATCGCCGCGGCCGACGTCCGGACCCTGCGGGCGGCCGTCCAGGACGACCGCCTGCTCCTCGTGTCCCCGGTCGTCCTCACGCCCGCCGGGCGCCGCTGGTTCGGGGGCCTCGACGTCTACCTCGACGACGGCACGTTCCGCGCGCCGTCGCGCCGCGACGAGCACCCGGGCGCCGCGCGCGTGGAGTGGCTCAGCGGCGCGTGCCTGCTCGTCACCCGGGAGGTCTGGGAGCGCACGGGCGGGTTCGACGACGCCTACTTCCTCTACTGGGAGGACGTCGACCTGTCCTACCGCCTGCAGCGCGCGGGCGGCCGGGTCGCCGTCGTCGAGGACGCCGTCGCGGTCCACGACGAGGGCGGGACCCACCGCGACGGCCGGCAGCGGCCGGAGGCCAAGTCGGAGACGTACTACTACTACAACATCCGCAACCGGATGCTGTTCGCCGCGCAGCACCTCGACGAGGTGTCCGTGCGGCGCTGGCGGCGCAGCGCGCCGGGCAACGCCCGCGCGGTCCTGCGGCGCGGCGGCCGGCGCCAGTTCCTGCGGCCGGTCGTCCCGCTGCGGGCGGCCTGGCGCGGGCTGCGCGACGGCCGACGGGCGGCCCGGCAGGGCGCCGCGACGGCGGACCGGCGCGAGCCGGCACGGAGCACGACCGGAGGCGGACGATGAACGCGGAGAACGACGGCGCCCCCGAGGGCGCCACCCGGACGCGGCGGCCCTCCCGCCGTGCCGTCGCGGTGATCGGGGCGGCGGTCGCGCTCGCGGTCGCCGTCACCCTCGTCGTGCTGCAGCCGTGGCGGTCCGACGGCGACGAGTCCCCGGGCGGGACGGTCACGCCCGCGCCGGTCGCCTCCCCGGAGGAGAGCGGCGCCGCCTCGGCCGACGCGACGCCGTCGGACGACGCGAGCGGCGGGGACGGGGCCGCAGCGGCGGGCGGCGACGCGGCCGCCGGGACGGGCGAGGGCGACGGGGGGAACCCGGTCGTCGTGCCCGTGGCCCCCGAGCTCGAGCCGGCCGCGCCCGACCAGACGGTCCAGGCGCCCGACGGCGTCACCGTGCGGCTCGCGCAGGTCGAGCACGTCGAGGGCGAGGCCGTGGCCGCGGGCGAGACGTCAGGTCCGGCCGTCCGGCTCACCGTCGAGGTCACGAACGGGACCGACGCCCCGCTCGACCTCTCCTACGCCGTCGTCAACGCCTACACGGGCGAGGACCGCGCGCCGGCCGGGCGCCTCGTGCAGCCCGGCGGCCGGCCCTTCGAGGGCGAGCTCGCCCCGGGCGAGAGCGGGACGGGCGTCGTCCTGTTCTCCATCCCTGAGGCCGACCGCGACGACGTCACCGTCGCGGTGGAGTACGCGCCGGGCACGTCGACCGTGGTATTTCGCGGCGATCTGTCCTGACCCGCGCGGGAAGGGGCGGTAAATTTCGCCCGCTCGCGCCGTTCTGCGGCCGGTTCTCCGGCGCTACAGTCACAACGTCCGGCTGATGGACCGGCATTTCCGCGGGTCCGCGACGAAGAGAGTGACCCATGAAAAACAATGATGCGAGTCGGACGGTCGTCCAGGGCTCTCTTCGTGGCGCGCCGCCGGGACGGCGACGCGTCGTCGGCCGGGTCGCCGGGCTGACCGTCGCCGCCCTCGTCGCGACGGCCCTCGTCGCGCCGGCGGCCGGCGCGGTCGAGAGCGCGGCGCCCGCCGCCGTCGCGCCCGACGCGCCGGCGGCCGCTGCCGCCACCCCGGCCGACGCGACCGTCCCGGTCACGGCCGACCCCCTGCCCACGACCCAGATCGACGGGATCGTCTGGGCGCAGACCATCGTCGGCGGGCGGGCGTACGCCGGCGGCCAGTTCACCTCGGCACGCCCCGCAGGTGCGGCGGCCGGGACGGGCGAGACCCCGCGCGCGAACATCCTGCGGTACGACGTCGAGACCGGCGTGCTCGACGCGTCCTGGAACCCGGGCACGAACGGCCGCGTCCTCGCGATCTCGTCGTCGCCGGACGGCAAGCGCCTCTACGTCGCCGGCACGTTCACCGAGATCGCCGGTCAGGCGCGCTACCGCCTCGCGGCGTTCGACACCGCGACCGGCGCGCTCGTCTCGAGCTGGAGCCCGGGCACGAACTCCACGGTCTACGACATCAAGGCGACGAACTCCACGGTCTACATCACCGGGGAGTTCTCCAACGTCAACAACACCGCGCGCGCCCGCATCGCCGCGCTGGACGCGTCCACGGGCGCCCTGCTCGGCTTCGCGCCGGAGCTCGCCGGCGGGTACGGCGGCCGCGCGATCGAGATCTCGCCCGACGGCGCCAAGGTGGTCGTCGCGGGCTCCTTCACGAGCACCAACGGGTCGACGAACCCCGGCCGTGGCATGGCGGCGCTCGACGCGACGACGGGGGCCGTGCTCCCGTGGGCCGTCAACTCCGTGATCCGCAACGGCGGCGACAACGCCGCGATCTACTCGCTCGCGTCCGACGGCGACAGCGTCTACGGGTCGGGCTACGACTACGGCGGCAGCAAGACGGACGACGACTTCGAGGGCTCGTTCCGCGCGAGCTGGTCCGACGGGTCGCTCGTCTGGATGGAGGACTGCCACGGCGACACGTACTCGGTGTACCCGGCGGGCGACTCCGTCTACGTCGCGACGCACGCGCACTACTGCGGCAACATCGGCGAGTTCCCGCAGACGGACCCTTGGACGGTGAACCACTCGCTGGCCTTCGCCAAGGAGCCGTCGGACCGCAAGATCACGCCGGACGTCTGGGGCTACCGCAGCTTCACGGGCCAGACGGCGGGCAAGCTGCTGCACTGGTACCCGACGTGGAGCACAGGCAGCGCGTCCGGGATCTCGCAGGCGGGCTGGGACATCACGGCCAACGACAAGTACGTCGTGTACGGCGGCGAGTTCACGCGCGTCGCCGGGGCCCGGCAGCAGGGCCTGGTCCGGTTCGCGCGGCGCGACGTCGCCCCGACGAAGATCGGCCCGACGATCCAGGGCGGGCAGTACACCATCTCGACGCGGTCCCTCGTCAGCGGGAGCGCCCGTATCTCCTGGCCGGCGAACATCGACCAGGACAACGCCGAGCTGACCTACGAGCTGTACCGCCGCGGCACGACCGCCCCGATCTCCACGCAGAAGGCGTCGTCCACGTACTGGGTGCGCCCGACCATGGGCTACACCGACTCCGGCCTCGCGCCGGGCAGCACGGTCGAGTACCGCGTCAAGGTGATCGACGGCGACGGCAACTCCACGGTCTCCAACTGGACGCCGGTCACGATCGCGGCGCAGGGGTCGAGCACGGCCTACAACGACTCGGTGCTCGGCGACTCGCCGGTGAGCTACTGGCCGATGGGCGAGGCGAGCGGGAGCAGCGCGACCGACTGGGCGTCGCTGTCCGACCTCGCGCTCACGAACGGCACGACGCGGGGCGTCGACGGCAAGGACGTGCCGCCGACCGCGAAGGCGACGCGATTCTCGGGCGCCAACGGCGTCTCCGGGAGCACCCCGACCGCGACCACCGGACCGCAGCGGTTCTCCGTCGAGGCCTGGTTCCGCACGACCTCGACGTCGGGCGGCAAGATCGTCGGCTTCGGCAGCTCCAAGACCGGCACGTCGTCGAGCTACGACCGGCACATCTACATGAACAACTCCGGACGCCTCACGTTCGGTGTCTACCCGGGGACCGTCCGCGAGATCACGACGGCCGGCTCGTACAACGACGGCGCGTGGCACCACGTGGTGGGCACGCTCGACGGCTCCGGCATGACCTTCTGGGTCGACGGCATCAAGGCGGGCCAGCGCAGCGACACGACGTCGGCCCAGTCCTACTCGGGCTACTGGCGCGTCGGTGGTGACAGCCAGTCAGGCTGGCCGAGCAGCGGGAGCTCGAACTTCTTCAACGGCACCATCTCCGACGTCGCCGTGTACGACCGTGCGCTCACCCGTGGCGAGGTCTCCGACCACTGGACGGCGAGCGGCCGTCCCGCGGCCGGAGCCACCGCGCCGCAGGACGCGTACGGCCAGGCGGTCTACTCGCTCGAGCCGACGCTGTACTGGCGGCTCGGGGAGTCCTCGGGCTCGGTCGCGAAGGACTCCGGGCCCGACGCGTCCGACGGCTCGTACTCCGGGCCCGTGACGAAGTCGCAGACCGGCGCGCTCACGGGCGTCACGGACACGGCGGTGCGCTTCCAGCCGACGAAGAACGTCTTCGGCACCTGGAACGGCGGGCTCGTCGCGAGCCAGCGCAGCTACGCCAACCCGACCGTCTACTCGGTCGAGACGTGGTTCAAGACCGACACCACGACCGGTGGCAAGCTCATCGGGTTCGGCAGCAGCCGCACGGGCACCAGCTCCAACTACGACCGCCACGTCTACATGTCGGCCGACGGCAAGGTGAAGTTCGGCACGTACGACGGCGCGCAGCAGGTGCTCAGCACCACGGGGTCGTACCGGGACAACGCCTGGCACCACGTCGTGGCGACGCAGTCGAGCGCGGGCATGCGGCTCTACCTCGACGGCGAGCTCGTCGGGTCGAACGACAAGGCCGTGCCCGAGAACAACACCGGCTACTGGCGGCTCGGCGGCGACAACGGCTGGGAGGGCGACACCTACTGGAAGGGCTACCTCGACGAGGCGGCCGTCTACCCGGTCGCGCTCACGCCGGCCCAGGTGAAGCAGCACTTCCAGCTGGGCTCCGGCACCACGCCGAACGTCCCGCCGCAGGCGGTCGTGACGGCGCAGGCCGACGGGCTCACGGTGTCGGTCGACGGCTCGGGCTCGAGCGACCCGGACGGCACCCTGACCGGGTACGCGTGGGACTTCGGTGACGGCGCGACCGGCACCGGGGCGACGGCGACCCACACCTACGACGCGCCGGGGACGTACACGATCACGCTCGACGTGACCGACGACCGCGGGGCGACGGCCACGGCGACGACGTCGGTGCAGGTGCTCGCGCCGAACGTGAAGCCGCAGGCGGCGTTCACGGCGTCCGCGACGGACCTCACCGTCGCGGTGGACGGCTCGTCGTCGAGCGACCCGGACGGCACGATCGCGTCGTACGCGTGGAGCTTCGGGGACGGCGCGACCGCGGAGGGCGCCACGGCCTCGCACACCTACGCGCAGGCCGGGACGTACGCGGTGACGCTCACGGTGACGGACGACCGCGGGGGCACGTCCTCCGTGTCGCACGACGTCGTGGCGACCGCGCCGGCGGAGAACGTCGTCGTGCGCGACACGTTCGACCGTGCGGTGACCTCCGGCTGGGGCACGACGACGTCGGGCGCGGCGTGGTCCGCGCTCGGCGGGGCCGCGGCCTTCTCGGTCGCGGACTCGGCCGGCACGCTGACGATGTCGCCCTCCTGGACGCGCGAGGCGCGCCTGGCGGGGGTCTCGGAGTCGCGGGCCCGCACCGAGACGACGTTCTGGTCGGACGTCGCGTCGGTGGGCGGGACGACGTCGGTCACGCTCGTCGGCCGGCAGGTCGGGACGAGCACGTACTCCGCGCGCGTCCGCCTCGAGCCCAACGGGCTCATGCGGCTGTACCTGCTCCGGGACGAGACGCTCCTCGGGAACCAGCTGCTCCCCGCGACGTACGCACCCGGCACGCGGTACACGGTGTCGATCTCGGCGGTCGGGACGTCCCCGACGACGCTCTCCGCCAAGGTGTGGCCCACGGCGGCCGGCCCGGCGCAGGCGTGGCACCTCGAGGCGACCGACACGACGGCGGCGCTCCAGTCGCCCGGCACGGTGAGCATCAAGGTGGCGGTGAGCTCGGCGTCCACCAACCCGACGACGCGCGTGTCGTTCGACGACGTCAAGGTGGTGCGCGAGCCGTAGGCCCGCCGCCCCCGCACGTCCGCCGGTGCCCCCGGGTCCTCGACCCGGGGGCACCGGCGCGTCCCGGGGGCTTCCCGGGGGGCTCAGGGACTACCGAGCGGGGTGGCGCTGCCGCGGTCGGGCAGCGTGTACGGCGTCGCGATCGCCACACCGAGCATGAGGACGGTGGCGGACACCGAGTAGAACGGGCTGAAGAGCAGGTCCCACGCGCACGAGAGCGCGAGGTAGAGCAGGAGTGCCGACGCCGCGTTGCGGCCGAGGTCGGCCAGCGTGCCGCGCCAGACGACGACGACGCACGCGACGGCGAACAGCATGCCGACGAGCCCGAACCGGATCCACTGGTCGCCGAGCACGGAGTGCACCTCGAAGCCCGACCCGAAGAGGTACTTCTCCACGTAGCCGTTGTTCGGGTCGTAGTTGAGCCGCGCCATCCCGGTCTTGGCGGTGAGCAGGTCCTCGAGGTTGGGCACAGCGCCTGCTCCGTACCCCCAGGGTCGGGCCGCGACGAGCGCGGTCGCGGCCCCCATCTCGGGCCGCCCGCCCGTGAAGACGGAGCCCGACGTCTGGATCTGCATCTCCGTGCGCTGCTGCGCGTCCGCGCCGAGGTAGCCGTCGAGCACGAGGGTCTGCATCCCGAGGAAGACGACGAGCGCGAGCACGCCGAGCTGCGTCGCGACGCGCACCCCGCCGGACCGCACGCGCAGGCCGGTGCGCATCGCCTGCCAGGCGACGAGGAGAGCGACCATGAGCATCGTCGTCGCCGCCGACCGGGAGTCGTTGACCGCGGAGACCCCGGCGAGCGCGAGGGCGGCGACGACCTGGAGCCCGCGCGACCGCGTGCTGAGGCACAGCGCGAGCACGAGCACGGTCACGGGCATGCCGAACGTGTACTTCCAGGGGTTGTCGGCGCCCCCCGTCCGGAGCACGGCCGCGGCGAGCGCGCCGACCCCGAAGAGGACGGCGACGGTCGAGGTCTCGAGGACGGCGCGGCACCACAGGAGCACCCCGGCGCCGAGGACGAGCGCCGAGAGCGTGATGAGGCCGTCACGCAGCGCCAGCGACGACAGCACGCGGTCCGGGGCGGAGAGCTCGGTGAGCAGGACGCCGCTGAGCAGGGCGAGGACGCCGAGCCCTACGAACCACCGGCCGGGCCGGGACCGGCGCACGACGGGGAGCCACACGGGGAGCAGCACGAGCCCGACGACGATCGCCGGGGTGATCCCCGCGACGGTCGGGACCCAGGCGCCGCACGCGAGGGCGGCTGCGCCGGCCGCGATCCGCGTCGCGACGTCGGACGCCCCCGGGAGGGGCTGCGGCGCCGGGACGGTCGTCCGGGGCCCGGTGCCGGGCTCGGCCCCGGCGCGCGCCGTCATCGCGTCGTCATCCGGTCGTCACGGCGTCGTGCGGCGGTCCGCGTCCTCGACGGCGCGCGGCGCCGCCGCGTCGTCGGCCGTCGCGACGGGGCGGACGTCCGCGGATCCGGTCTCGCGAGAGAACGCGCCGGGGATGCCGACCCGGGGGTCGTCGACGTAGTAGGCGCTGCGCCCGCGCGGCTTGACGTCGTTGAGCACGATGCCGATGACGTCCGCCTCGCCCCGCTCGAACTTGTCGACCGTCTGGCGCAGCCGCGAGATGCGGGTCTTGCGGGCCCGCGCGACGACGAGCACGCCGTCCACGGCGCGTGAGAGCCACAGCGGGTCGCTCAGCGGGAGGATCGGCGCGGTGTCGATCACGACGTAGTCGTAGTGCGTCCGCAGGTCGCCGATGACGGCGACGAGCCGCTCGGAGGACAGCAGCACGCCGGGGTTCGCGGGCAGGACGCCGCTCGGCAGCACGAAGAGGTTGGGGCGCGTCCAGGGGAGCACGATGTCCTCCTGGGCCACGTCGCCGACGAGCAGGTTCGTCAGGCCGACCGACCCCTCCAGCCCGGTGACGCGCGCGATCGAGGGCCGGCGCAGGTCGGCGTCGACGAGGAGCACGCTGCTCCCGTCCTCGGCGAGCGAGAGCGCGAGGCTGATCGCGATCGAGCTCTTCCCCTCGCCCGCGTCGCCGGAGGAGACCATGAGCACACGGCGGCCGTGGTCGACGTCGGCGAAGCGCACGTTGGCGACGAGCGTGCGCACGCTCTCGGACGGGCGGCTGCCCGGCCCGGCGGCGACGACGGCGGGCAGCGACGTGCGCGACGGCACCTTGACGACCTCGCCGAGGAACGGCACGCCGAGCATCGACTGGATCGACGACGAGCTGACGACGCGGCGCGCGAGCAGCTCGCGCAGGACGGCGTACGTCACGCCGACGGCGAGGCCCGCGGCGAGGCCGACCATCGTGAGCAGGCGCGTGTTGGGCGCGATGGGGTTCACGGGCTGGCGCGCGGGGGCGATCGTCGTGATCCGCACGGCCGACGAGCTGTCGGCGAGCTGCGGCGACAGCTCGGGGACGGCCAGCGCGAGCTGGTCGCTGATGCCGTCGGCGATCTCGCGCGCGCGGTCCGGCGAGGTGTCGCTCACCGCGATCTCGATGACCACCGTGTTGAGCGGCGTGTTCACGCTGACGCTGCGGGCCAGGCGGGCGGGCGTGGTGTCGAGGCCCAGGTCCTCGATCACGGGCTCCAGCACGTACGGCGACTGCGCGAGCACCGCGTACGACGCCACGAGGTTCTGCACGTAGTTCGAGCCCTGCACGAGCTCGGCGGCGTTCTCGCCCTGCTCGGGGACGACCATCACCGACGCCGACGACTGGTACACCTTCGGTTCCGAGCGCGCGTAGCCGAACCCGGCGACCGCCCCCAGGACGGCGCACACGGCGACCACGACCCAGTGGCGCAGCACCGCGGTCACGTACTCGCGCAGCGTCATCTCTCGCCCTCCGCGGCCGGTCGGCACCGTCGGCGACGGGCCCTGCCGTCCACCGTAGTCGGGCGCACCGGACGGTCGCCGCAGGTCGGGCGGGATTCACCCTCCCGCGACGGTCGGATCTCGTGGAGAAGGTCCTAAGATCGTGAATTCCGGGCAGCGGGCCGGCGCTCGGGCCTGCGGGCGACGCACCGGGAGCACGAGGAGGACGAGTGGGCCTCTGGCGTTCGGTGACCGGGACGGCCGGCGCCAAGGTCGCCGTGATGGGCCTGGCGGGGCTCCTCGGGATCGTCACCAGCCGCCTCATCATCGAGCACTTCGGCGTCGCGTCCTACGCCCAGTACGGGCTGCTCAACGGGCTGCGCAACCTCCTGCCGTTCGCCGACCTCGGCATCGGCGCGGTCGTCATCAACGCCATCGCGGAGGCGTCGTCCCCGCGCGAGTCGGAGCGGGTCCACCGGACGCTGACGACGGCGCTGCGCGTCCTCACCGTCTCGGGCCTGACCATCGCCGCCGTGTGCGTGGCGATCCAGCTCCTCGGGTGGTGGCCCCTCCTGCTGGGCGACGGCCTCGTCGCGGGCGGGGACGTCGTCGCGACGCTGTGCCTCGTGGTGTTCGGGCTGTCGCTCCCGCTGGGGATCGGCATCCGGGTCCTCATCGGGCTCAAGCAGAACGTGCTCCAGACGTTCCTCCAGGGCATCGTGTCGCCGCTCTTCTTCGTCGGCGTCGTCGTGCTCGTCCTCGTCGGCAAGGGGCAGGGCGGCAACTACGTCGCGCTCGTCTCCTACGTCGCGGCCGGGCTCGCGTCGGCGATCACGGTGAGCGTCGCGGCGCGCCTGCTCGCGCCCCAGGTCGGCCGGGCGTTCCGCGACGTCCCGCGGCGCCGGGCCGTGCCCGGGGTGCCGGTGGCAGCGGTCGCGGTGCCGATGCTCGTGCAGTCCGTCGCGATGCCGGTCGCGATGCAGAGCGACCGGCTGCTCCTGTCCCACCTGTCGACGACGCAGGCGCTCGCGCAGTACACGTTCGCGACCCAGCTCTTCGGGCTCGTCATGCAGGCGATCATCGCGGCGGGGGTCAGCATGTGGCCCTACTTCGCGCAGGCGCGGGCGCGCGACGAGGTGATGAGCCCGTTCCGGATCTCGCTCGCGTTCCTCGCCGGGGGCGTGCTGCTGTCCACGGTGCTCGCGCTGTGCCTGCCGTTCCTCCAGGACGTGGTCGCCGACGGCAAGATCACCGTGCCGCTCGCGCTCGTCCTCGGCTACTGCGCGCTCGTCGCGGTCCAGGCGCTCAACTACCCGCCGGGCATGTACATGACCGACGAGCGCGGCCTGCGGTTCCAGGTCGTCCCTGTCCTGCTCATGACCGTGAGCAACGTGGCGCTCTCGTGGGTGCTCATCGAGCCGCTGGGCGCGGCCGGGCCGGTCGTCGGGTCGGCGGTCGCGATCCTCGTCTTCCAGGTGGTGCCGAACTCGATCTGGGTCGCCCGGGACCTGCGCGCCCGGCGGCGGGCCGCGGCGGCGGGCAGCTCGGAGGAGGCCCCGGTGGCGGGGGCCTGACGCACGCCCGCGCGCGGAACGATGTGGGTCCACGCGCGTAGTGTGGACGCCGGACCCGATCGCCCGCCCCGGTCGGGACCGTCGTCGTGCCCTCTCCTCGAAGGACCCCCATGAACCTCACCGGCATCCTGCCCGCGCTGCTCGCCGACCAGGCCGCGACGGCCGCGGTCGAGCACGTGCGCGCCCGCGGCGAGGCCGACGTCGTCGGCCCGGCCGGCGTCCGCCCGCCGCTCCTCGCGGCGATGGCGGGGGCGCGCGCGACGGGGCCGGTGCCGGACGGCGACGCCCCGGCGTCGGGCGGTCGGGGCGGCCCGGCGTGGGCCGCGGGCTCGCGCCCGCTCGTGGTGGTGACCGCGACGGGGCGCGACGCGGACGAGCTGGCCGCGAGCGTGCGCGCCTACCTGCCGGACGAGCTGGGCGACGTCGTCGCGGTGCTGCCGAGCTGGGAGACGCTGCCGCACGAGCGCCTGAGCCCGCGCGCGGACACGGTCGCCAAGCGCATCGCGGTGTTCCGGCGCCTCGCGCACCCGGACCCGGAGGTCGGCCCGTCCGGTCCCGTCCGGGTGCTCGTCATGCCGGTCCGGGCGCTCCTGCAGCCCGTCGTGGACGGGCTGGGGGACCTCGAGCCGGTCGAGCTGCACGCGGGCACGACGGCGGACCTCACCGACGTCGCGGAGCGGCTCGTCGCGGCGGCGTACACGCGCGTGGACATGGTCGAGCGGCGCGGCGAGTTCGCGGTCCGCGGCGGCATCCTCGACATCTTCCCGCCCACGGAGGACCACCCGCTGCGCGTGGAGTTCTGGGGCGACGAGGTGTCGGAGATCCGCTGGTTCGCGGTCGCCGACCAGCGCAGCCTGGAGATCGCCGAGCACGGCCTGTGGGCGCCGCCGTGCCGCGAGATCCTGCTCACGGACTCGGTGCGGGCGCGGGCCGCCGCGCTGGTGGAGGACCTGCCGGGCGCGACGGAGATGCTGGACCGGCTCGCGGCGGGCGTCGCGGTGGAGGGCATGGAGTCCCTCGCGCCGGTGCTCGTGGACCGCATGGTCCCGGTGCTCGAGCTCGTGCCCGACGACGCGCTCCTCGTCGTGGACGACGCCGAGCGCGTGCGCCGTCGCGCGCACGACCTGGTGGCGACCACGGAGGAGTTCCTCGCCGCGGCCTGGACGGGCGCGGTGGCGGGGGGCAAGGCGCCGGTCGACCTGTCCGCGGCGTCGTTCGAGACGTTCTCCGAGGTGCGCGCGGTCGCGCAGCGCCGCGGTCTGGGCTGGTGGACGCTGTCGTCGTTCGCGCTCGACAACCCCGACCTCGACGTCCCGCCGGACGCCGACGGGGGCGCCGACGGGAGCGCCGACGCGGCGGGCGGCGGCTCGGGCACGACGGCCGCCCACGTCGGCGAGAGCGCCGACGGCGTGCCGACCTTCACGCTCGGTGCGCGCGACGTCGAGTCCTACCGCGGCGACGTGGCGCGCGCGCTCGACGACGTGCGGGGACTGCAGCACGCGGGCTGGCGGCTCGTGCTCACGACGGAGGGCCACGGGCCGGCCAAGCGCATGGTCGAGCAGCTCGGCGCGGCGGACACGCCCGCGCGGCTCGTGCCGCGGCTCGACGACGAGCCCGAGGGCGGCATCGTCCTCGTCACGCCGGCGATGGTCGGCAAGGGCTTCGTCGCGCCGGGGCTGCGGCTCGCCGTCTTCTCCGAGGCCGACCTCACGGGCCGGGCCGGCACGAGCACGCGCGACATGCGCAAGATGCCCAGCCGGCGTCGCAACGTCGTCGACCCGCTCCAGCTCAAGGCGGGCGACTTCGTGGTGCACGAGCAGCACGGCGTGGGCCGCTTCGTCGAGCTCGTGCAGCGCACGCTCGGCACGGGCGGCAACGCCGCGACGCGCGAGTACCTCGTGATCGAGTACGCGTCGAGCAAGCGTGGCCAGCCGGGCGACCGCCTGTTCGTGCCCATGGACCAGCTCGACCAGGTCACGAAGTACACGGGCGGCGAGGCACCGAGCCTCAACAAGATGGGCGGGTCTGACTGGGCCAAGACGAAGTCCCGCGCGCGCAAGCACGTCAAGGAGATCGCGGGCGAGCTCATCCGCCTGTACTCGGCGCGCATGGCGACGCAGGGCCATGCGTTCGGCCCGGACACGCCGTGGCAGCGCGAGCTGGAGGACGCGTTCGCGTACGTCGAGACGCCCGACCAGCTCGCGACGATCGACGAGGTCAAGGCCGACATGGAGAAGACGGTCCCGATGGACCGGCTCGTGTGCGGCGACGTCGGCTACGGCAAGACGGAGATCGCGATCCGCGCGGCGTTCAAGGCGGTCCAGGACGGCAAGCAGGTCGCGGTGCTGGTGCCCACGACGCTGCTCGTGCAGCAGCACCTCGAGACGTTCTCCGAGCGGTACGCGGGCTTCCCCGTGACGGTCAAGGCGCTGTCGCGCTTCCAGACCCCCAAGGAGTCCGAGGAGGTCGTGGACGGGCTGGCCAAGGGGACGGTGGACGTCGTCATCGGCACCCACCGCCTCATCACGGGCAGCGTGCGGTTCAAGGACCTGGGCCTCGTCATCATCGACGAGGAGCAGCGGTTCGGCGTCGAGCACAAGGAGACGCTCAAGCAGCTGCGGACCAACGTGGACGTGCTCGCCATGTCCGCGACCCCGATCCCGCGCACGCTCGAGATGGCCGTCACGGGCATCCGCGAGATGTCGACCCTCGCGACCCCGCCGGAGGAGCGCCACCCCGTCCTCACGTACGTCGGGGCGTACGAGGAGAAGCAGATCGCCGCGGCGCTGCGCCGCGAGCTCCTGCGCGAGGGTCAGGTGTTCTACGTGCACAACAAGGTCGAGACGATCGAGCGCACCGCGGCGCGGCTGCGCGAGCTCGTCCCCGAGGCCCGCGTGGGCGTCGCGCACGGCAAGATGAACGAGCACCAGCTCGACCAGGTGATCCGGGCGTTCTGGGAGAAGGAGCTCGACGTCCTCGTCTGCACGACGATCATCGAGACGGGCCTCGACATCTCCAACGCGAACACGCTCATCCTCGAGCGCGCGGACATGCTCGGCCTCTCCCAGCTCCACCAGCTCCGCGGCCGCGTGGGCCGCGGGCGCGAGCGCGCGTACGCGTACTTCCTGTACCCGCCCGAGCGACCCCTCACCGAGACCGCGCACGATCGCCTCGCCACGATCGCGGCCCACACCGACCTCGGCGCGGGCATGCAGGTCGCGATGAAGGACCTCGAGATCCGCGGCGCGGGCAACCTGCTCGGCGGGGAGCAGTCCGGCCACATCGCGGGCGTCGGGTTCGACCTGTACGTGCGCATGGTGGGGGAGGCCGTCGCCAACTACCGGGGCGACGGGCCCGAGGAGCAGCCGGAGGTCTCGATCGAGCTCCCGGTCGACGCGCACCTGCCGGAGTCCTACATCGCGACCGAGCGTCTGCGGCTCGAGGCGTACAAGAAGATCGCCGCCGCGGCCGACGCGCCGGAGCTCGCCGAGGTGCGGGCCGAGCTCGTCGACCGCTACGGCGCCCTCCCGGACGTCGCGTCCGCGCTGTTCGACGTCGCCGACTTCCGCAACCACGCCCGCCGGGCGGGGCTCACGGACGTCACCGCGCAGGGCAAGTTCATCCGGTTCGCGCCGGTCGACCTCCCCGAGTCGGCGCAGCTGCGGCTCAAGCGCCTCTACCCGGGCACGCTGCTCAAGCCCGCGATCCGGGCGATCCTCGTGCCGTACCCGACGACGGCGCGCATCGGCGGCCGCCCGCTGCGTGGCGCGGAGGTCCTCGGGTGGGCGCGCCAGCTCATCGACGCCGTGGTGCTCGGCGAGGTGAGCGCGGCCGCGACGGTGGGGACGTCGTCGGCCCGCTGACGCGCGGTCAGCGCAGGCGCCAGCTCCGCCGGCCGCCGTGCCGGGGCGAGCTGCTGCCGCCGCGCCCGGTAGGGTCGGTGCCGTCCCCGCCGCCGGGGAACGGCGGCGTGCGCGCGCCGCGCTCGGTGAGGGTGGGGGACCACTCGAGGCGCCGGGCGGCGGGCGGGTGCACGACGCGGGCGACCGCCGCGACGGCGGTGTCGATCGTCGTGAACGCCTGCCGGTAGGCCCGCTCGGAGCGACCGTGCGGGTCCGGGATGTCGAGGGGTGTGCGCGGGGTGATCGTCCGGACGCGCTGCGCGCTCGCGATCTCCGGGAGGCGGGCGATCCGGTCGGCGTCGGTCTCGTCCGGGTCGACGGGCAGGTCGATCGCCGAGAGCAGCGCGGCGAGCTCCAGGAGCGTGTAGGTGCGTCGGACGGCCTGCGGGACGAGGGTGACGACGGCGGCCCGCTGGGCCCGGGACATCGTGAGGACGAGGTCCGCCTGCTCGATCATCGCCGCCGTGAGCTGCCGCCCGGTGTGCGTCGACGCCTCCAGGCCGCGTGCCGTGAGCAGCCGCGCCATCGGCTCGTCGAGCGGTGCTCCTTCGAGCGCGTGCGTCCCGGCGCTCGACACCGTGACGCTCGTGTCGCTGCGGATGCTCAGCAGCCTCTCGGCGGTGGGGGAGCGGCAGACGTTCCCGGTGCACACGGTGAGGACCTGGGACGGCATGACTGAGGTCGGCACTCCCTCCGGTGCGCGGGGACGTCGTCCGGAAAGGCGACCGACCGAAGGTAGCACGCAGCGATCGGGCCCCTGCCGGGCGGGCGGGCGGGTGCGCTCCCACGCGCTCGTGGGGCCCACAATTCACCCGGTGGGCCGCACTCTTCACCCTCGGAGGGCGTGGTTTCGGGTCTCCTCCCGGTCCTAGCCTGGACGCGGCCCCCTCGCCGTGCGGGGCGCGCGGCCGAGGACGGGAGGACGGGCATGAAGGTCGGGTACGCCCCCGGTGCGTGGGACCTGTTCCACGTCGGGCACCTCAACGTCCTCCGGCACGCCCGCAGCGAGTGCGACTACCTCGTCGCGGGTGTCGTGGACGACGACATGCTCGAGCTCGCCAAGGGCCGGCGCCCGGTCGTCCCCGTCACGGAGCGCGCGGAGATCGTCCGCCACGTCCGGTTCGTCGACGAGGTGTTCGTCGAGACCCAGCCCGACAAGCTCGAGACCTGGCGCCAGCGCCCGTTCGACGTGTTCTTCAAGGGCGACGACTGGCGCGGCACCCCGAAGGGCGCGGAGCTGGAGCGTCGCTTCGCCGAGGTGGGCGTCGAGGTCGTCTACTTCCCCTACACCGTGCACACGTCGAGCACGGCGCTGCGGCGCGCGCTGACGCTGCTCGAGCCGACGGCGGGGCTCACGGTCGAGGGCTGAGCCCTCCCGCGGTCAGCTCTTGCGGCCGTCGAGGAAGTAGGCGATGGGCCCGACCCAGTTGACGAGGAGCGCGAGGCCCCACGCGAGCTTGGTCCCGTTCACCTGGTCGGCCGGCCGACGCACGAGGTCCCGGTACGCCGCGGCGGTGAGCGTGACCTGGGCGGCTCCCACCACCCCGACGGCGATCCGCTGACCCTTCGTCAGGTCCTTCCACCGGCGCTTGGTTCCCATGGCGTCTCCTCTCGATGTGTCCTCCGACGCTATGCCGTCCGGGCCGCCGCCGCACCGGCACGACCCGTCCGCACGACCCGTGGACACAGGTCGTGACAGCCCGCGCCGGTCTCTGTAAGGTTGCAGCAACATCCGGAAACATCCTGCAACGCCGCAGGTGCCGGTCGCGCCCGCCACCCCGGGGCGCTCGTCATCACCGCGTGGCCCGCCCGTGCTCGACGCCGAGCGAGGGGCGGCCGCATCCTCGAAGGAGCTGCAATGACGCGCACCACCGACCTCGCCGGACCCCCGGCGCCCACCCTCGTCCCCGCAGGCCGCCCCGCCAGCCCGCACCGCGGGCGCCTGCGCCGCGTCCTCGCGGCCGGCGCCTCGGCGGCCCTCGCGCTGACCGCGGCGCTGGCCGCGGTCCCGGTCGCCGGACCCGCCGCGGCCGCGCCGCCCGTGCCGACGCCCGTCGTCGACTCCCCGAACGGCCGGGGCGACGTGATCCTCAACCTCTTCCAGTGGACGTGGGACTCCGTAGCCGCCGAGTGCACGAGCACCATCGGCCCGGCCGGGTTCGGCTACGTCCAGGTCTCGCCGCCGCAGGAGCACATCCAGGGCACGGCCTGGTGGACCTCCTACCAGCCCGTCAGCTACGAGCTCGAGTCGAAGCTCGGCACCCGCGCCGAGTTCCAGCGCATGGTGAGCGCCTGCAAGGCGGCAGGCGTGGGCGTGATCGTCGACGCGGTCGTCAACCACACGGCGGGCGCCGACACCGGGTCCGGCACCGGGACCGGCGGGACGAGCTACTCCGTGGACAGCTTCCCGGGCGTCCCGTACGGGCCGAACGACTTCAACGACTGCCGGTCGAACATCAGCAACTACGGCGACCGGTACAACGTCCAGAACTGCCGCCTCGTCTCGCTCCAGGACCTGCGGACGGGCTCCGACTACGTGCGCGGCAAGATCGCGGGCTACCTCAACGACCTCCTGTCGCTCGGCGTCTCGGGCTTCCGCATCGACGCCGCGAAGCACATCCCGGCCGCTGACCTCGCGGCGATCAAGGCGCGGCTCACGAACCCGAACGTCTTCTGGGTGCACGAGGTCATCGGCGCGAGCGGCGAGCCGATCCAGCCCTCGGAGTACCTCGGTTCCGGCGACTCGCACGAGTTCTTCTACGCGCGCGAGCTGAAGTCCCGGTTCGACGCCCAGATCAAGGACCTGCGCACCATCGGCGACAACAAGCTCCCCTCCGACCGCGCGGGCGTCTTCGTCGACAACCACGACACCGAGCGCAACGGCGAGACGATGAACTACAAGTGGGGCGCCAAGTACCGGCTCGCCAACGCGTTCATGCTCTCGTGGCC
Organism: Cellulosimicrobium sp. SL-1; assembly: GCF_011033075.1. Classification (NCBI taxonomy): domain Bacteria; kingdom Bacillati; phylum Actinomycetota; class Actinomycetes; order Micrococcales; family Promicromonosporaceae; genus Cellulosimicrobium; species Cellulosimicrobium sp. SL-1. The sequence goes on from NZ_JAACJC010000008.1 coordinate 237,553, forward strand.
CTACGGCGCACCGAGCGTCTACTCGGGCTACACGTGGAGCGACAAGGACGCGGGTGCGCCCGGCGCCTCGGCCACCTCCGTGCCCGACGCGAACTGTGCCGACAGCGCCTGGGTCTGCACGCAGCGCTGGACCGAGATCGCGGGCATGGTCGGCTTCCACAACGCGGTCGCCGGGACCCCGGTGACGGGCTGGTGGGACGACGGGAACAACCACATCGCCTACGGGCGAGGCGCCAAGGGCTACGTGACGATCAACAACTCCGCGAACGCCGTGACGCGCACCTACCAGACCTCGCTCCCCGCCGGGACGTACTGCGACGTCGTGGCGTCGATGGACTGCTCGAAGACCGTCTCCGTCTCCGGCTCGGGCACCTTCACGGCGACGGTGCCCGCGTACGGGGCGCTCGCGCTCCACGTCGGGGCGCGCGGCGACGGCGGCACCGGGGGCCCCGGGCCCGTCGACCCGGCCGGCACGACGACCGTCTACTACGCGACCGACAAGGGCTGGAACGCGTACAACGTCCACTACAAGGTCGGCACGGGCGCCTGGACCGCCGTCCCCGGGGTCCCGATGACGGCGGCCTGCACAGGCTGGGTCTCGCGGCAGATCACCCTGCCCAGCGGGGCGACGGGCGCGGCCGCGACCGTCACCGCCGCCTTCACGAACGGCTCGGGCGCCTGGGACAGCAACGGCGGCAAGGACTACTCCCTGTCCGGCGCCGCGGTCGCCGTCTCCGGCGGGACGGTCACGGCGGGCGACCCGTGCGACGGCGGCGGGTCGCCGGGCGGGCCGGCCGAGGGGCAGGGCGACGCGTCGTTCTCCGTCGCCGCCACCACCACGTGGGGCCAGACGGTCCACGTCGTCGGCAGCATCCCGGCGCTCGGATCCTGGGCGCCCGCGAACGGCGTCCCGCTGTCGTCGTCGGCCTACCCGGTGTGGACCGCGCGCGTCGACCTCCCGGCCGGCACGACCTTCCAGTACAAGTACGTCAAGCGCGACGGCGGCGGGAACGTCGTCTGGGAGAGCGGCGGCAACCGCACGGCGACGGTCGGCGCCGACGGCTCCGTGACGCTGTCGGACACCTGGCGGTCGTAGCGCTTCCGCCATCCCAGCACGCGGTCGTGGCCCGGCCCGGGCCACGACCGCGTGCTGGGGCCAGGCAGCGACGGCAGGATCGACCGACGGCGACCGCGTGCCCGGCGAACCTACGATGAGGCGGTGACCGCCTCCGAGCCCTCGGCAGCCCCGCACCCGCACGAGCCCGCGCACGACCGCGCGCCCGGCGCCGCGACCGACCCGCTGCGCGACGTCGTCGCCGTCATGGACCGCCTCTACTCCCCGGGCGGGTGCCCGTGGGACCGCGAGCAGACGCACGTCTCGCTCGTGCGGTACCTCCTCGAGGAGGCGCACGAGCTCGCCGACGCCATCGAGACCGACGACCGCGCCGGGATGCGCGAGGAGCTCGGCGACCTGCTCCTGCAGGTGCTGTTCCACGCGCGCATCGCGAGCGAGGAGCCGGACCCGTTCACCGTCGACGACGTCGCCGCCGACCTCGCGGCGAAGCTGGTGCGGCGCCACCCGCACGTGTTCGCGGACGCCGACGCGACCGACCTGCACGGGCAGTGGGACGCGATCAAGAAGGCGGAGAAGCAGCGCTCGTCGGTGCTCGAGGGCATCTCGCACACGCAAGGGGCGCTCGCCCGCGCGCAGAAGGTCCTGTCCCGGGCCGGTCGCGGCGGCCTCGGCGACGTCGTCGGCGCGGCGCTCGCGGCGCCGTCGGGCACCGGGGCGGGTGCGGTCGGCGAGGACGGCGCCGGCCCGACGCCGGACGAGCGGCTCGGGCGCGAGCTGCTCGCGCTCGTGGCCCGCGCGGAGGCCGACGGGCTCGACGCGGAGGCCGCGCTGCGGGGCGAGCTGCGGCGCGTCGAGGCGCGGATCGTCGCGGCCGAGACGTCGGCAGGGGCGCCCGCGGAGCCCGGCCCGGCGGTGCAGGGCTGAGGCGGGACGTTCGTCCCGATCGTCGACGCGCAGGTCCCCGACCCGGGGCCCACGGACCGGACGCAGCGGCGCAGGTCACAACCGGGCACTAGGCTGTGGTCGTAAACCCACCATCGTCGCGGGCGCGCACGCGGCGTCCCGGGTTTCCCTGCCCGGGTCCGCCACCACCGTTCGAAGCGCCCGCAGCCCTGCCCCGAAGGAGCACCTGTGGCCAGCATCGAAGCCGTTGGAGCGCGCGAGATCCTCGACTCCCGCGGAAACCCGACCGTCGAGGTCGAGGTCGTCCTGGACGACGGGACGTTCGCCCGCGCCGGAGTGCCCTCGGGCGCGTCGACCGGTGCGTTCGAGGCCGTCGAGCGTCGTGACGGCGACAAGTCCCGCTACCTGGGCAAGGGTGTCGAGGGCGCGGTGAACTCCGTGATCGACGACATCGCCCCGGAGCTCATCGGCTTCGAGGCCGAGGACCAGCGCCTCATCGACGCCGCCCTCATCGACCTCGACGGCACCCCGAACAAGGGCAAGCTCGGCGCGAACGCCATCCTCGGCGTCTCGCTCGCCGTCGCGAAGGCCGCCGCGAAGAGCGCGGGCCTCGACCTGTACCGCTACGTCGGCGGCCCGAACGCGCACGTCCTGCCCGTGCCGATGATGAACATCCTCAACGGCGGGTCGCACGCGGACTCGAACGTGGACATCCAGGAGTTCATGGTCGCCCCGATCGGCGCCTCCTCGTTCCGCGAGGCGCTGCGCACCGGCGCCGAGGTCTACCACGCGCTGAAGTCCGTGCTCAAGGAGAAGGGCCTGGCCACCGGCCTCGGCGACGAGGGCGGCTTCGCGCCGAACCTCGCGAGCAACCGCGAGGCGCTCGACCTCATCCTCGTCGCGATCGAGAAGGCCGGCTTCGCGCCGGGCACCGACGTGACGCTCGCGCTCGACGTCGCGTCCACCGAGTTCTTCAAGGACGGCGCGTACCAGTTCGAGGGCGGCGCGAAGACGCCGGCCGAGATGATCGCCTACTACGAGCAGCTCGTGCGCGACTACCCGCTGGTCTCCATCGAGGACCCGCTGTCCGAGGACGAGTGGGACAGCTGGTCGCAGCTCGTCGCCGAGGTCGGCGACAAGGTGCAGATCGTCGGCGACGACCTGTTCGTCACCAACCCGGAGCGTCTCGCGAAGGGCATCGAGCTCAAGGCGGCGAACTCGCTCCTCGTGAAGCTCAACCAGATCGGCACGCTCACCGAGACGCTCGACGCCGTCGAGCTCGCGCAGCGCAACGGCTTCACCGCGATGGTGTCGCACCGCTCGGGCGAGACCGAGGACACGACGATCGCGGACCTGTCCGTCGCGACGAACGCCGGGCAGATCAAGACGGGCGCCCCCGCCCGCGGCGAGCGCATCAACAAGTACAACCAGCTCCTGCGCATCGAGGAGGCGCTGGACGACGCCGCCCGCTACGCCGGCCGTGGCGCGTTCCCGCGCTGGACGGTGCAGGGCTGACCTGCGGCTGACTGTCGGTCGCGCACGACCCCGCCGGGACGACCCGGCACCCGGAGCCCGGAGGGCCGCTCGTCGGCCCGCCGGGCTCCGGCGCGTCCGGACGGGTGAAGAAGTCGTGTCGATCGCCTCACGTTCGCGGGCGCACCGCGCGTGCTCCCGGCGCGCCGCGTCTCGCGGCAGCACAATCGGGGCATGCCGTCCTCGCGTCGTCCCCCGCGCCCCGGTGCCCCCGCGCGGCCGGGCTCCGGGCCCGCGCGCGGCACGTCCGGGACGAAGCCCACGAAGCGCTCCGCGTCCTCGGGGTCCGCGAGCCCGCGCACGTCGGCCACGAGCGCCCCGCGGACGGCGTCGGGCTCCTCGGCGAAGTCCCCGGGCGGCGGTTCGACCGCCCGGACCCCGTCGTCGTCCGGCCTGCGCCGCCCTGCCGCGCGACCGAGCGGCGCGACGTCGACGCGACGTGCCGCCGGCCCCGCGCCCGAGGACCGGCGTCGGAGCCGCTACGGCTTCCTCCTGCCCGAGGTGGTGACCGTCCGGACCCTGGTCCTGTCCGTCGTCGTGCTCCTCGCCGCGGTGCTCCTGCTGCCGACGCTGCGCGCGTACGTCAACCAGACGGGGGAGCTGCGCGAGCTGCGCGCCGGCCTCGAGCAGGCGCAGGCCGAGCACACCGAGCTCGAGGCCGAGCTCGCCCGCTGGGACGACCAGGCGTACGTCGAGCGCGAGGCGCGGGACCGGCTCAACTTCGTCATGCCGGGGGAGCGGCCGTGGCGCGTGCTCGACCCGGAGACGGTCGTCGACGACACCGACCCGCAGACCGGGCGGACGATCACGGACGGGCCCGTCCGGGGGTACGAGGAGGGCACGCCCTGGTACGAGGCCATCTGGGAGTCGGTGCAGGTCGCGGGCGGTCCGCGCACGTCCGGCGGCGACGACGCAGGGACGTCCGACGGGACCGCGCCCGCGGGCGAGGAACCGGCCGGCGACGAGGGCGCTCCGCAGAGCGGGGAGAATGGGTGAGGCGTCGTCCCGACGCCGCCGACCGACCCGAAGGAAGTCCCGTGCCCGACGCCCGCCTGGCCATCCCCGCCGACGACCCGGACGCCGTCGTCACCGAGCGCGACCTCGAGACGCTCGCGGAGCAGCTCGGGCGCACCCCGCGCGGCGTCGTCGGCATCGCCGCGCGGTGCGCGTGCGGGCGCCCGCTCGTCGTCCGCACGGCGCCGAGGCTCGAGAACGGCACGCCGTTCCCCACGACCTACTACCTCACGAGCCCGGGCGCGGTCGCGGCCGCGTCGACGCTCGAGGCGAACGGCGTCATGAAGGAGATGTCGGAGCGGCTCACCGAGGACGAGGAGCTCGCCGCCGCCTACCGGCGCGCGCACGAGCACTACCTCGCGCAGCGTGAGGCGCTCGGCCACGTCGAGGAGATCGACGGCATCTCGGCGGGCGGGATGCCCACGCGCGTGAAGTGCCTGCACGTCCTCGTGGGCCACGCGCTCGCGGCCGGGCCGGGCGTCAACCCGCTGGGCGACGAGGCGCTCGAGCGCGTGCGCGACGTGTGGCGCCCCGACCGCTGCACCTGCTGACCGCGTGGCACGCTTGGACGCATGACCTCTGGCTCCACCTCTCCGCTCACCCGGGACCCGGGCGCGACCGCCGCGTCGGCCGCCTCGCCCGCCCCCGTCCCGCCCGGCGCCTCGCGCGTGGCGGCGATCGACTGCGGCACCAACTCGATCCGCCTCCTCGTCGCCGACGTCGACCCGCAGGCCGGGACGCTCGTCGACCTCGACCGCCGCATGGAGGTCGTCCGGCTCGGCCAGGGCGTCGACCGCACGGGTCGGCTCGCCCCCGAGGCGCTCGCGCGCACGCTCGACGCCGCGCGCCGCTACGCGCAGGTGATCGACGACCTGGGCGCGACGCGGACGCGCTTCGTCGCGACGTCGGCCACGCGGGACGCCGAGAACCGCGACGAGTTCGTCGCGGGCGTCCTCGACGCGCTCGGCGTCGAGCCCGAGGTCGTCTCGGGCGAGGAGGAGGCGGCGCTGTCGTTCCGCGGGGCGACGTCGACCGTCGCGGCCGTGCGCCCCGGCCCCTACGTCGTGGTGGACCTCGGCGGCGGCTCGACGGAGCTCGTGCTCGGCACGACGACGCCCGACGCCGCGTACTCGATGGACGTGGGGTGCGTGCGCATGACGGAGCGGCACCTGCGCTCCGACCCGCCGACCCCCGAGGAGGAGGCGGCGGCCCGCGCCGACGTGCGGGCCACGCTCGACGACGCGGCCCGCGTGGTGCCGCTCGGGCGGGCCGCGACGCTCGTCGGGCTCGCCGGGTCCGTCACGACGGTCACGGCCCACGCGCTCGGCCTCGCCCGGTACGACCGCGACCGGATCAACGGGTCCGTGCTGCCGGTCGACACCGTGCTCGCCGCCTGCGACGACCTGCTGCACCGCACGCGCGCCGAGCGCACCGCCCTGGGGTTCATGCACCCCGGGCGCGTCGACGTCATCGGCGCGGGCGCGCTCGTGTGGTCGGAGGTCGTGCGCCGTGTACGCGACGACGTCGCCGCCGCGGGCGGGTCGCTCACCGAGGTCGTGACGAGCGAGCACGACATCCTCGACGGCATCGCCTGGTCGCTCGCCTGACCCGGGGTCGCCCCGGCGGCCCCTCCTGCCCGACCGCCGAGCCCGGCGTCGCGTGGCACCGGCCGCCCGGTGCCCGCGGCCCGGGCTCCGGCGTCTTCGGGCGAGGGGCGTGTCGTGTGCACGGTACTGCGCATCGCACGGTAGTGTGCATCCCGTGATCCCGGTGGCCGAGCACCGGGACGGACCGGGGCCACGCCCGACGGAGGGACGGATGGACACCACGCAGCTGCTCAAGGGGGTGCTCGACGCGGCGGTGCTCGCCGCGGTCGAGGCCGAGGACGGGTACGGGTACGACGTCGTGCGGCGCCTGCGCGCGGCGGGGCTCGAGGACGTGGGGGACGCGTCCGTGTACGGGACGCTGCGGCGCCTGTACGCGGGCGGGGCGCTGACCACCTACGTCGTGCCGTCCGACGCCGGGCCGCACCGCAAGTACTACGGGATCAATCCGCAGGGCCGGGCCATGCTCGACCTGCACCGCAAGGAGTGGCAGACGTTCGCGGGCACCGTGTCCGCGCTGCTGCGGACCGGAGAGGTGGCCGCCTGATGAGCACGACGACCCCCGCGCAGCCGCCCGCCGGCGCGCCCGTCGGACGGGCCTTCTACGGGCACGTCCACGCCTACGCCCAGGAGGTGCGCGCGCACCTCGCCGACCTGCGCCCCGACCAGGTCGAGGAGCTCGCCGACGGGCTGGAGGCCGACCTCGCCGAGGCGGTCGTCGACGCGCCCGGCGCGCTCCCGCGCCGCGCCCCCGCTCCGGCGTCGTCCGACGGCGCTCCGGCCGGCACAGACGGCACAGACGGCACGGACGGCGCGGAGGTGCTCGACGACACGGGCCTCGACCTCGTCGCGTTCTTCGGTCCGCCCGCCGAGTACGCCGCCGAGCTGCGCACCGCGGCCGGCCTGCCTCCCGTCGCCCCGGGCGCCGCGCGGGGCCCGCGCCGTCGGCTGACCGGGCTCGGCGAGATGCTCGCGGCGGACTGGCGCGCGGGCTGGCAGCCCGTCACCTCGTCGCCGCAGTGGGCCTCGACGGCCGAGTTCCTGCGCGCCCTCACGCCCGCGTGGTGGATCCTGCGCGGCTGGGTCGTGGTGACGCTCCTGCTCGCCCTGGTCGCGGGGTACCAGGTGGCCGTGCTCCCGCCGGACCTGTCCGCGCGCGTCGTCGTGCTGATCGCGGTCGTCGTGAGCGTGCAGTGGGGCCGGGGCCGGTGGCTGCCCACCCGCGGGCTGCGGAAGGTCGGCCGTCCGCTGTCGGTCGCCGCGGCCGTCGCGGCCGTGCCCGCCGTCCTCGTCGCCGCCTCGGCGAGCGCGTCGAGCCCGTACGCGTGGGACCGCGGCTACGAGCAGGGCCGCAGCGACGCGAGCAGCGGCCTCGTGAGCAGCGTGTCGTTCGGGAGCGGGGACTCCCCGGGCACGGCGGGCGTGTGGGTCGACGGCGCGCAGGTGTCCAACCTCTTCGTGTACGACGCGGCGGGCGAGCCGCTCCGCGACGTCCAGGTCTTCGACGACCGCGGCCGCCAGGTCCGCACGGTCACCGAGGAGGGTGCCTCCGGGGCGTGGGCGGTGCCCGACGTCGAGGGCACGTGGTACTTCCAGCCCGCCGTCTCGACGGACGGGCGCGAGCGGTGGAACGTCTACCCGCTGCGCGCGGTCGCCGAGGAGGACGTCGAGTACCCCGAGGGCGACGGCCGCCCCGTCCCGGCGACGGGGACGCGCACGCGCGACATGCCGTGGCCGTTCCTCCAGGCGCCGACCGCGGTGCCGTCGAGCGTGGGGACGGGGGAGACGTCGTCGGGCACGGGCGGTGCGGGCGAGGCGCCGGCCGACGAGCCGGCCGAGGGCGACCCGGCGCCGTCGCAGGAGGCGCCCGCGACCCCGCCCGCGGGCGGGGTGGCGCCCGCACCGACCGGCCCGACGCCCGTCGTCGGCGCGATCGGCTGACCGGCGGGCCCGGGGTGGTGCGCCCACGGCGGACGGCGGCGCACCACCCCGGTCCCGGCCCCTGCGGAATGTCGCCTGTGCCCGCGTGTGCCCGCCTCTGCCCCCGTCCGTCCGCGCGGCGTGGGGCGCGTCACGCTCGTCAGGCGGACGCTCCGGCTCGCCTGTGCCGCAACCGGTAATACTCTGGAACCATGCCTCAGAATGACCTGACCTCGGTCAGCCGTGCCCAGACCGCTTCGCCGCGGCCCCGCAAGGTGCCCCGCGTCGTCGTCCTCGGCGGCGGCTCCGTGGGTCTGTACGCCGCCCGCCGGCTGCGCAAGAAGCTCGGTCGCCGCGAGGCGGCGATCGTCGTCGTCGACCCGCGCCCGTACATGACGTACGCGCCGTTCCTCCCCGAGGCGGCCGCGGGCTCGATCGACGGCCGCGACGTCGTCGCGCCGCACCGCCGTGCGCTCAAGGGCGTCGACGTGCTCCAGGGCAAGGTCGTCTCGATCGACCACACGGACCGCCGCGTGACGATCCACCCGGAGGAGGGCGACGACTACTCGGTCACGTACGACCACCTGATCGTCGGCCTCGGCTCGGTGTCGCGCACGCTGCCCATCCCGGGCCTTGCGGAGAACGCGATCGGCTTCAAGAACGTGGAGGAGGCCATCGCGGTCCGCAACCACGTGCTCAACCGGATGGACGTCGCGTCGTCCACGTGGGACGAGAAGCTGCGTCGCCGCATGCTCACGTTCACGTTCGTCGGCGGCGGGTTCGCGGGCATCGAGGCGCTGGCCGAGATCGAGGACATGGCCCGCTACGCGACGCGCAACTACGCGACGATCGAGGAGAAGGACCTCCGCTTCGTCATGATCGAGGGCGCGGGCCGCATCCTGCCCGAGCTCAGCGAGCCCATGGCGCAGTACGCGCTCGACGAGCTGAAGAAGCGCGGCATCGAGTTCCACCTCAGCACGTTCCTGTCGTCGTGCGTGGACGGCCACGTCGTCACCTCGACCGGGGTCGAGTTCGACTCCGACACGATCGTGTGGACCGCGGGCGTCAAGGCGAACCCGGTCCTCAAGGAGTCGTCCGACCTCCCGGTCGACAAGCTGGGCCGCATCACCGTGCTGCCGACGCTCCAGGTCGCGGACGCCGACGGCAACGTCGTGCCGAACGCGTGGGCCGCGGGCGACTGCGCCGCCGTCCCGGACGTGCTGAACCCGGGCAAGTTCTGCCCGCCGAACGCGCAGCACGCCATCCGTGAGGCCACGCGCCTCGCCGACAACCTCGCGCTCGAGCTGCACAGCGAGCCGCCGGTCGAGTACCGCCACAAGAGCGTCGGTACGGTCGCGTCGCTCGGCCTGTACAAGGGCGTCGCGGAGCTGTTCGGCGTGTTCAAGCTCCGCGGGACGCTCGCGTGGCTCATGCACCGCAGCTACCACGTCATGGCGATGCCGACGGGGAACCGCAAGATCCGCATCTTCATCGGCTGGATCGGCCAGTTCCTCATGGGCCGCGAGCTCGTGTCGCTCGGCTCGCTGCACGACCCGCGCGCGGAGTTCCGCGCCGCGTCCGTCCCGCCCAAGAAGGACGGCGACCCGGTCAAGCAGACCGCGCAGGGCTCGGCGGCCGCGGCGGAGTCCGGTGCGGGCACCGTCGACGCCGACGACCGGACGCCGGCGGCGAAGGCCTCCTGAGGCCGCGGCCGGGCCCCCGGCCCGGCCGTCGTGCCCGACGACGAGGGGCGAGCCGCGCGTGCGGCTCGCCCCTCGTCGCGTCCGGGTCCGAGCGGGCGGCCGTCGTGGCGACGGGCCCGGGGAGCCCCGCGCGCGCGGTAGATTCGGCCCGCGCCCCCATGGCCCAACTGGCAGAGGCGGCCGGCTTAAACCCGGCGTGTTCCGGGTTCGAGTCCCGGTGGGGGCACCATGCCGACGGGCGGTCGGCTCCGAGGCGCCAGGGCTCCCCGGGCTAGGACAGCCCCGTCGGCCCCTCCGGCTCGGCCGGGGGAGCGGCCTCCTGGCCGAGGATCACGACGGTGCCGTCCGGGTCCTGCACGCGCGCGACGCGCTCGCCCCACGGCTGGTCCGCGGGCGGCTCCAGGACGGGCACGCCCGCGGCCGCGAGGTGCTCGACGGCGCGGTCGCAGTCGTCGACGTACACCCACAGCACGACGCGAGTGTCCGCCGGAGGCGGGTCGCCCTGCCCGAGGCCGAGCGGCGACCCGCCCACGCGCACGCTCACGTAGACGGGTGGGCCGTCGTCGGGGAACGCGTACTCGACCGTCCCGCGCAGCAGGTCGCGGTAGAAGCCGAGGGACCGGTCGAGGTCGGCCACGGTGAGGACGGGGAAGAGGCTGCGGAACACGGTCGCTCCTCGGTGCGCTCGGCGGGTCCTCCCATCGTGCGCCTCGTGCCCCGGGCGCGCGCCCCGTGCCCGGGGCGCCGCGCCTCAGCGCGCGAGCAGCTCCTCGGTCGTGGTGCCGGGGACGGACAGCGTCACGCGCGTGCCCCACGGGTCGTGCACGACGACGGAGCGGCCGTCGTCCGCGTGCTCCAGCCCGCGGGCGCGGAGGCGCGCGACGAGCGCGTCGAGGTCCTCGCGGCCCGGCACCGTGACGGCGACGTCGCCGAGCCCGAGGCTCGCGGCGCGGGGCCCGGCACCCGCGCTGTTCCACACGTTCATCGCGACGTGGTGGTGGTACCCGCCGGCGGACGCGAAGAGCGCCCCGCTGTACCCGGTGAGCGTCGCCTCGAAGCCGACGGCGTCGACGTAGAAGGCGTGGGCGGTCGCGACGTCGCCCACCTGGAGGTGCACGTGGCCGACGCGGCCCGCGAGCGAGGGGCCGGCGTCGAACGTCTCCTGGTCGAGGTGCGTGCGCAGGTAGGCGTTCGGGTCGAGGAACGTCGTCGTCATGAGGATCTGGCCGTGCTCGCGCACCCAGGTCTCGCGGGGGCGGTCGGTGTAGAGCTCGACGCCGTTGCCCTCGGGGTCGGTGAAGTAGAACGCCTCGCTGACGAGGTGGTCGCTCGACCCGACGAACGTGCCGCGGCGGTCCTGCGCGGCGCGGTAGACGGTCGCGGCGAGGCTCGGGCCGTCGTCGAACAGGAAGGCCGTGTGGAACAGGCCGGCCTGGCGCGGGTCGACGGGCGGGAGCCCGGGCGTGTGCACGAGGCGCAGCATGGGTGTGCGGCCGCGGCCCAGCACACGGTGCACCTCCGCGCCGCGCGACCGCTCCTCGAGCGGGGCGAGGGCGAACGCGCCTGTGTAGTACGAGGTCATGAGCTCGAGGTCGCCCACGCGCAGCGTGACGGCGTCCATGCTCGTGGACGGGGACAGGAGGCGGTCGGTCGGCGCGCCCGGCGTGCTCGTGGTCATGTCTACTCCAACTTGTTGTCGCTACAACTATATTCCCACACCGTGGCGAGGGCTCCCGCACCGGCGCCGTCCTTGCTAGGGTCGGCGCGAACCACGCGGGGCGTCCCGCCCGGGCCACGGCCCGGGCCGAGGGACTGAGACGAGCGGTACGGCCGCCCGGACCCGTCGAACCTGATCTCGCTAGCACGAGCGGAGGAACGTGGGCATGACGACGCCTGCTGCCATCACCCTGAACCCTGTCCTCGCGCACGACCCGACCGCGCTCGTCCGGCAGGAGGAGACCGGCTTCACCGCCGACCTCGCCCGCCGGTACGCGGACCTCTTCGAGACGTTCTACGACCACCCCTTCCTGGCCGGGCTGCGCGACGGCTCCGTCGAGCCCGCCGCGGTCCGCCACTACGTGGGCCAGGACCACCAGTACCTCACGGCCTACCTGCGCTGCTACGGCCTCGGCATGGCCCTCGCGCCCGACCGGTCGTGGGCGGCCTACTTCCACGACAAGGCCGGCTTCCTCCTCGACGACGAGTCGCACGCGCACCACGCGATGTGCGACTTCCTCGGCGTGACGTACGAGGAGGCGCAGACGCACCGCCTCGCGCCGAGCGCGCAGGCCTACGTGGACCACATGACGGCGGCCGGCCGCGACTCGCTCGGCGTGCTGCTCGCCGCGCTGCTCCCGTGCCCGTGGACCTACATCTGGTCCGCGCGGCGCTTCTGGCTCGGCGAGCGCGAGACGACGCCCGGCGCCCTCGGCGACGACCACCCGCTCGCGGGCTGGTGGCAGTTCTACGCGGCCGAGCGCACCGAGGACGTCCTCACGGACCTGCGCGCACGCCTCGACGCGCTCGCCGCGGACGCGGGCGAGGCGGAGCGCGCGCGCATGGAGCGCGCGTTCGAGCTGAGCTGCCGCCACGAGATCCGCTTCTGGCAGATGGCCTGGTCGCTCGAGCGCTGGTGACCCGTCCGGCCGGGCGCGCGGCCGGCTCGCGTCGTGCGCCCGGCCTTACGCCAGCAGCAGATACCCACCCGGGTGCCTCGGCACCCGGGTGGGCCGCGGGTAGCGTGAACGCATGGACGCGACGAGCGCGGTGCCGGGCACGCTGCCGGACGTGGTGCCGGACGGGGCGACGCCGAGCCCCCGCTCCCGGGCGGGCGGGCGGGCGGAGCCCCTCCTGCGCCACGTCATCGGGGGGATCCTGCGGCGGGCGCGGCTCGCGCAGGGGCGCACGCTCGTCGACGTCGCGGCCGCCGCGCGCGTCTCCACCGCCTACCTGTCCGAGGTGGAGCGCGGGCGCAAGGAGGCGTCGTCCGAGGTCCTCGCCGCCGTGTGCGGCGCCCTCGGCCTGCGCCTCGTCGATCTCGTCGCCCGCACGGGCGAGGAGCTGCGGCCGCTCGCGCCCGTCCGCGTGCTGTCCTCCGCGCGAGAGCGCGGTGCCCTCTCCGCGCCACGGCACGTCGCCCCGGCGGGCGAGCCCGTGCGGGACCTCCCCGTCGCCGAGACGCTCCGACGTCCGACCGCGCGCGCCGGCGACGTCCTGCTCCTCGCGGCCTGAGCGACGGTCCCCGTCGCACCGCGTGTCGTGCGGGGGCCGGGCGCGGTGCGCGCCGCTACCGTCGGTCCATGACGGAGCCGCAGACCGCGCACGGCACGGCAGCCCAGGACGTCCCGGCCCTCCAGGACCTCGTCGACGACGCCGCGTTCCTCTCCCACGAGCACCAGCTCCACCTGACGGACCTCCACGGCGACGACGCCTGGGCCGCCGACCTGACCACCGGGGTCTTCACCTTCACCGCGCCCGACGGCGGGACCGCGACGTGCCGCCTTCAGTTCCTCGGCACGGCCGCGCCCGGGCCGGGCACGTGGATGTGGGCGTGGCAGAACGTCAACGGCTTCCCCGACGCCGTGCTCACCGCCGCCGAGAGCACGCGCCGGACCGGGCTGCGCGAGGCCGCCGAGCCGGAGCTCCCGCTGGCCGACGACCTCGCTCACCGGCTCGCGCTCGCGGCCAAGGCCGTGACCGGCTCGTCCGCCCACTACAGCGCCCCCGTCGGCGGCGGCACGCGGGCGTGGTTCCTTCTGGACGACGCCGACCTCGCCCTGCCCGCCCCGAGCGTGCCGCGCGTCGTGCGGACGCTGAGCGAGGGGCTGCTGTCCGTCACGGTCGTCGACCACCGGCGCGCCGTCGCGTCCTACGCGAGCGCGCGCGGCCTGCCGGCCGTCGCGGACGGGACCGGCGCCGTCGTGCTGGACGTGCCCGACGGCACCGTGACCGTGCGGTTCGACGAGCGCGGGCGGATCGCCGGCATCTCCGCGTCGTCCCGACGGACCGCCGCGCCCGAGGCCGCCGCGCCCCTGGCCGCCGAGCCCGAGGCCGCAGCGGCGGAGCCCGAGGCCGCGGCGTCGGAGCCCACGGCGTCGGAGCCGCCCACGGCAGACCCTGCCGCCTCGGAGCCGACGGCGCCCGCGCTCACCGTCTCGGAGCCACCGGCGGACGAGCCGGCCGCGCCCGAGCCTGCGCCCGCGGCGCCGGAATCGGCCGTGCCCGAGCCGTCGCCCGCGGAGACGACCCCCGAGCCGCGCCGCCGGTCGTGGTTCCGACGACGCGGCTGACGACGCGGCTGACGTGGCACGGGGTCGCCCCCGCGGTCGGGCGTCACGCCGCCGCGGCGAGCTTGCGCGAGGTGACGACGGCGTCCGCGACGCCGTACTCCACGGCCTGGCGCGCGGTGAGCACGAGGTCGCGGTCGGTGTCGGCGCGCAGGCGCTCGACGGTCTGGCCCGTGTGCCGCGCCAGCACCTCCTCCGTCTCGGACCGGATCCGGAGGATCTCCTCCGCCTGGATCGACAGGTCCGAGATCGTGCCCTCCCCGCCGCCCGACGGCTGGTGCAGCAGGACGCGCGAGTGCTCCAGCACGAACCGCTTGCCCGGCGTGCCCGCCGCGAGCAGGACGGCCGCGGCGGAGGCCGCCTGGCCCATGCAGATGGTCGAGACGTCGCAGCGGACGAACTGCATCGTGTCGTAGATCGCCATGAGCGCGGTCGCGGAGCCGCCCGGGGAGTTGATGTACAGCCCGATCTCCTGGTCCGGGGCGTCCGACTCCAGGTGCAGGAGCTGCGCCATGACGACGTTCGCGACGCCGTCGTCGATCTCCGTGCCGAGGAACACGATGCGCTCCGACAGCAGGCGGGAGAAGACGTCGAACGCGCGCTCGCCCAGCGGCGTGCGCTCGACCACGGTCGGGATCGTGTAGCTCGCCATCACAGACCCACCTTCCGGGCCGCGCGGGCGGGGCGGACGTCGTCGACGCTCTCGACGATCCGGTCGACCATCCCGTACTCGAGCGCCTGCTGCGCGGTGAACCAGCGGTCGCGGTCGGAGTCGTCGGCGATGGTCTCGACGGACTGCCCGGTGCTCTCCGCGAGGAGCCGGTGCATGAGCCCCTTGGTGTAGACGAGGTTCTCCGCCTGGATCGCGATGTCGACGGCGGTGCCCCCGATCCCGGCCGACGGCTGGTGCATCATGATCCGCGCGTGCGGCAGCGCGAACCGCTTGCCCGGCGTCCCCGCGCACAGGAGGAACTGGCCCATGCTCGCGGCGAAGCCCATCGCGACGGTCGACACGTCGTTGGGGATGAGCCGCATCGTGTCGTAGATCGCGAGGCCGGCGCTCACCGAGCCGCCGGGGGAGTTGACGTAGAGCGCGACGTCCGCGCGCGGGTCCTCCGCCGAGAGCAGGAGGAGCTGGGCGCACAGGCGGTTCGCGACGGCGTCGTCCACGGCCGTGCCGAGGACGACGATGCGCTGGTGGAGCAGGCGCGTCGTGAGCTGGTCGTCGAACGAGGAGGCCGCCGAGGCGGCAGCCTCTGCGCGCGGGGTCCGGTGGTGGTCGCCGACGGCGGGTCGGCCGGTCAGGTGCGTGGTCATGCGACCACCCTGCGCCCGCAGTGGCCCCGTGAGGAGGCCGATCTGCCGTCGGCTCATTCGCCGACGGCAGATCGGCCGTCTCAGGACCGCGTCACAGGATGGGCCAGGGCTTCGGTTCGACGGTCACGCCGTTCCCCGGCGAGATGCTCACCGTCACCGTCGCGGTGCGCTGCGTGCCGTACGGGTTGCCGAGGATGCACCCGAGGTCGACGTAGCTGCCGGCCGCGAGGTACTCGGTCCAGGAGTAGCCCCCGACCTGGTTGCCGTCGTAGTAGCACCGGAAGGTGTAGGTGCCGGACGGGAAGGTCGAGTTCGCGTTGACCCGGAACACCGTGCACATGCTGCCGGTGCAGTTGCCGAAGCCGGGCTGCGTGTTGCGCTGCGGACCGCGCGTCACCCAGACGGTCGGCGGGACCGGCCGCGGGTCGGTGCGGATCGTCTGGCCCGAGCTCCATGGGCCGCACCCGGCGGCGTTGCACGCCTGGGCGATGAGCGTGTAGGTCTGGTCGTAGTCGCCACCGACGTCCACGCTCTGGCCGGAGCCCGACCTGTTCTGGCTGCCGGAGAGCTGCCAGTTGTACCGGGTGACCCCGCTCCCGCCGTTGGACGACGGTGCCGTCACCGTGAACGTGCCGCTCGTGGCGCCGGTCTTGTTGGGGCTGACGCCCGGCGCGCTGGGCTTGCCGTACGCGCTGATCTGCCCCGACGCCGGGCTCGACGTGGACGTGCCGCCCTTGTTCGTCGCGGTGACGGTGAACGTGTAGTTCCCGGCGGGGAGGCCCGTGAAGTCGACGGACGTGCCGGCGACGTCCCTCTTCGCGCCCCCGGGCGACGCGGTGACGGTGTACCCCGTGATCGGGCTGCCGTTCGCGTCGGCGGCGCCCCAGGACACGCGGGGGATGCCGCTGTCCTGCCCGCCGCCGCCCACGTTCTGCACGCTCGGCCGGGGCGGAGCCTCGGGGCGCCCGTAGGGGACCACGGCCGCGGACGCCGCGCTCTCCGCCGTCCGGCCCGCCTTGTTCTCGGCCGTCACCGTGAACGTGTACGACGACTCGTTGTCGAGGCCCGTCGCCTTGTGGCTCGTCGCCGTGAGGGAGAGCGCGGCGCCGTCGCGGGCGCCGTTCTTGTACCGCTGCAGGGTGTAGCCCTTGATCGCGTCGCCGTTCTCGAACGGCGGCTTCCACGACACGTCGATCGAGCCGCCGTTGAGCGGCGAGTCCGCGGCGCGGACCGCGCTCGGCGTCTCCGGGACGTCCGGCAGGCCCGCCGGGACCATCTCGCCCGAGTACTCGCCCCAGTCCGAGGGGTCGGGGGCAAGGTTGTTCGCCCGGACCCGGACGCTGTACGCGGTGCCGTTCTCGAGCCCGTTCCACACGTACTGGGTGCCCGAGAGCGCCGTGACCTGGACGGCGCCGCCCTTCGGCGCCGGGGAGATCTCGAGGTCGACCGTCTCGATCGGCGAGCGGTCGGTGTAGGTCTTGTTGGTCCAGGTGACGGTGAGGGACTTGTCGCCGAACTCGAGGCGGGGTGCGGCGGGCGGGTCGGGCTTCTCGTCGGGTCGGGCGACGGCGGAGGCCGGGGAGGCGGGGCCGTCGCCGACGGCGTTGGTCGCGTAGACGGTGAAGGTGTACTCGACGTTGTTGGTCAGCCCGTCGAGGGTGCACGTGGTGGTGCCGCACTCCTTGGTGTAGCCGTTCTGGGAGCGCACGGTGTAGCCGGTGATGTCGGCGCCGTTGTTGTTCGGGGGGTCCCAGGTGAGCACGACGGTCTTGGAGCGGACCTCGACGACCTGCGGGGTCGCGGGCGCCTCGGGCTTGCCCAGGACCTTGAGCTGGACGCGGCCCTCGACCATGCGGTCGGGGTCCTTCGTCGCGTCCTGGATCCGGTAGACGACCACCATGACGCCCACGAACGAGTCGGCGGGCGTCACGACGACGTCGCCCCCGCTGTACGACACGTCGCCGCTGCCCGTCTCGACGCTCGCCGCCACGATCTCGAGCGGCGTGTCGGGGAAGGGGTTGGAGTCGTTGGCCAGGACGGGCACGGTGGTGGCCTTGCCCTGGTGCGCGTCGTCGACGGTGTCGGGGTTGGCGCGCGCCAGGGGCCGGGTGGAGGCCACGACGGTCAGGGTCGCGGTGCCCTCGACCGGGGGGTGCTCGCCGTCGGTGACGGTGATCGGGACCTGCACGACCGAGCCCTTGGGCACGTCCGGGGTCGCCTGGGCGCGCAGCGTGGTGCCCTCGACGGACACGGTCACGCCCTGGGCCTGGCCGGTGGCCTTGAAGGTCAGGGGGTCGCCGTCGGGGTCGGTCGCGAAGCGCGCGAGGTCGATCGAGGCCTCCTCGCCCGCCGCGACGTCGAGCGTCGGGGTCGACAGCTCCGGCGGCAGGTTCTCCGGCGGCACGACGCTGATCGGCAGCGTGAGCAGCGCGGTGTGGCCGTCGGGGTCGTCGGGACCGGAGCCGTCGGTGACCTCGAAGGTCACGGCGGCGGGGCCGACGTAGTCCGCCGCGGACGTGTAGGTGATCTCCGTGGTCGAGAGGACCTCTCGCGTGCCCTCGAGCGCGGTGACCTTCTCCTCCGTGGTGAGCCGGGGAGTCTTGCCCTCGACCACCAGGACGTAGTCCGTGATGTCGATGGGCAGCGGCTCGCCGCTCACGACCTCCAGGGGCGTGATGCCGGGGCGGAGGGTCGGGGCCTGGTCGGTGAGGCCGGGGACCTTGACGAAGGCCTTGGCGGTCAGGCCGTCGATGTCGGTCGCGGTGTAGGTGATGACCTGGCGGCCCTCGGTGAGGGTGACGGTGAGCTCGCCGTCGGGGGTGACGCTCGCGGTGCTCGCGTCGGTGGTGACGGTGAGCTCGCTCGCGGCGCCGTCGGGGTCCTCGTCGTTGTCCAGGACGGGGACGGTGACCTCGGTCTTGCCCAGGATGTCCTCCACGGGCACGGTGTCGTCGCGCGCGACCGGGGGCAGCAGGGGCGCGTTGGCCGAGACGTTCACGGTGACCGCGCCGGTCGCGCGGGCGCCGTAGGTGTCCTGGATCTGGTAGTAGAACGTGTACGAGCCGTCCTGGTCGGGCGAGGTCAGCACGATGCGGTCGGCCACGACCTCGGCGTCCAGGTCGTGGGTGTCCTCGATCCCGCCCGGGACCAGGCCGACCTGGTCGCCGTCGGGGTCGGTGTCGTTGGCCAGCGCCGCGACCGAGACCGTGCGCCCCGGGCGCACCGTCACCTCGTCGTCCACCGCGACCGGCGACTGGTTGGTGTCCGCGGGACGGGCGATGCCGACGTTGACCGTGCCCGTGGCGGTGGCGCCGCGCGCGTCGAGCACGGAGTAGGTGAACGTGTCCGCCCCGGTCGCGTTCTTCGACGCCGCGTACTCGATCATCCCGTCCACGACCCGGGCGGTGCCCTTGCCCGCGGGGGTAGCGATGCCGGTGACCTGGACGGAGTCGCCGTCGGGGTCGATGCCGTCCAGCGGGACCGCGATGCGCACGCTGGAACCGGACAGCACCCGGGCCTCGATCTCGCGCGGCTGCGGCGGGGCGTTGTCCTCGCCGTCGCGGATCCGGATCGTGACCTGGGCCGAGTCCTCCTGCCCGTTGACGTCCCGCACCCGGTAGATCGCGTACGCCGTGCCCGCCTCCGAGCCCGCCTTGAACCGCAGCGTGTCCTCCGACACGAACGCCTCGCCGAGCGCCGGGTCCACGTCCTGCTCCAGCTCGGGCTGCAGGAACAGCTCCAACCCGTCCGGGTGCGTGTCGTTCTTCAGCACCGGGACCGTCACCACGTCCCCCGCATGCACGGTCACCTCGTCCGCCACCGCGTTCGGCGGCTGCAGCCGCGTCGGCGCCGGCACCGGCACGATCCGCACCTGGCCGGTCGCGGTCTCGGTGCCGTTGGAGGCGGTGTACTCCACCGTCACCGGCGCGTCCAGGCGCCGGATCTCGGTCACCCGCAGCATCTGGTGGGCCAGGATCGCGACCGACACCCCGGCGTCGGCGGGCACGCGCACGGACTGCACGACGAGCACGCCGCCCGCGGGGTCCGTGTCGTTCGCGAGGACGTCCACGAGCGTGGACCCTCCCGCCGGGAGGAGCGCGGTGTCGGTGACGACGACGGGCGCGCCCTCGGCCTCGGACGGCGGCAGGACGTCGACCCGGACGAGGCCCGTGGTCGCGTTCGGGCCGTCGGTCACCTGGTACGTCAGGTCGTAGGAGCGCGGCTCCATCGAGAGGAACGTGAACGTGCCCGCGTCGTAGTTCGGCGTGATCTGCGCCGGGGCCGACTCCGAGACCGACGCCAGGCGCAGCTCGTCCCCGTTCGGGTCGGTGTCGTTGCGCAACGGCTCCACCGTCACCGGCTGCCCCGCCGGCACCACCACGTGGTCGCTCACCGCGACCGGCGGCTGCGGACCGGGCACCACGTCGACCAGCAGCTTGCCCTCGAAGGACAGCTCGCCGTCGGAGACGAGCAGGGTCACGATCTTGCGCCCGGTCGAGCCGCCGCCGTCGCGCAGCTCGACCGTGCCGTCGGGGCGCGAGCGCACGTCGTCGCCCGCGACCGTCGCGGCCGCCGACGCGAGGTACAGGTCGTCGCCGTCCGGGTCCTTGAAGAAGGGCAGCACCTTGATCGTCGCGGCGCCGCCCTGGGCGACGCGCAGGACCGGGTCACCGGTCTGCTCGGGGGGAGCGTTCTCGCCCCAGGGGGACACCTTGAGGGTGACGCCCGCCTCGGCGACGCCGCCGCGGCCGTCGGACACGGAGTACCGGAAGGAGCCGGTGCCCTCGGCGTCCTCGGGGACCACGGCCTGCAGCGCGGCGCCGCCCATGATGGTCTGCACGGTCGCGTTCGACGGCGAGTCCCCGACGA
>NZ_JAACJC010000009.1:0-248944 GCF_011033075.1 Cellulosimicrobium sp. SL-1
TCAGGCGGGGGTCATGAACGACGGCGGCCGGTCACCTCACGGTGACCGGCCGCCGTCGTTCGTGGCGCGGGTGCGTCGGTAGAGCGCGGGTGCGTCAGTACAGGCTGATCGCGAGGCGCTGGCGGGCCTTGCCGACGCGGGGGTCGGTGGGGCCCACGACCTCGAAGTAGTCGAGGAGGCGCACGCGGAGCTTCTCCTTGCCGTCCGCGTCGGCGCCGGGCAGCAGGTCGAGGAGCCGGTCGAGGGCGTCGTCCACGTGCCCGCCGAGCAGGTCGAGGTCGGCGATGGCGAGCTGGGCGTCGACGTCCTGCGGTGCGGCGGCCGCCGCGGCGCGGACCGTCGCGAGGTCGGCGTCGCGGGTGCGCTGGAGGAGGCGGACCTGCGCGAGCCCCGCGACGGCGAGCGCGTCGCGCGGATCCTGCTTGATCGCCTTCTCGTAGGCCGCGACCGCGGCGTCGAGGTCGTCGCGCTCGATCGCGTCGTACGCCTCCTGGTGCAGCGGCGGGAGCTCCGGCTCCGGCTCCGCGGCGGGCTCCGCGGGGCGCTCGGGCTCGCCGTCGGCGCCCTGCGCGGGCGCACGACCGGTCACGCCGTTCGCCTCGGCCGCCTGGAGCACCTGGTCGAGCACGGCGCGCACCTGCTCGACGGGCGCGGCACCCTGGAACAGCGGCACGGGCTGACCCTGCAGGATCGCGACGACGGTCGGCACGCCCTGGACCTGGAACGCGGCCGTGATCTGCGGGTACGCCTGGGCGTCGACGCGGGCCAGGAGGAAGCGGCCGGCGTACTCGTCGGCCAGCGCGCCGAGGTCGGTGCCGAGCTGCGCGTTCGCCTGGTCCGTCGGGATCCACAGGAGCACGACGACGGGGTACTGCGCCGAGTCCTGGACGAGCTGGCCGAACGTCTCGTCCGTGACGTCGACGACGTACCCGCCCGCGGCGGGCGCGCCGCCCTCCTCGCCGGGCGGGGGTGACTGCGGCCTGGTCAGCGCGGACAGGTCGACCGCGCCGCGCACGTCGAACGTGGGCTGGGTGGGTTCGCTCATGGTCGCAATCCTACGGAGCGTCAGGAGTTCGCGACCGACGTCGCGACGTGCTCGTTGCCCACCACGCGGATCTTCTCCTCCGAGCCCGCGGGCGGCACGTAGAGCGCGACGACGTCGACGTAGCCGACCTTGAGCACGTTCGTCGGGGCCGCGCCCCCGTACAGCGCCTTGATCGACTCCGTGTCCGGCGGCACCTGCGCGCCCTCCTCGGCCGTCATCGACTCCTGCGAGGTCATCGCACCGACCACGAGCGCGCCGCCGTCCGCGGTGCGGACCGCGCGCACGGGCTCGTCCGGGTTGGGCGTGAAGGTCAGCGAGTAGGCGCCCGCGGCGGGCTGGAGCGCCGTCGTCCAGTCCTGCGCGCGCTTCGCGAGCAGGGTGCGGAACGAGTCCTCCTCGAAGGACCCCGCGAACCCGGAGCCCGTGCCGAGGTTGAGCACGTCGGCGTACTGCGCGACGGCGTCCGTCGGCGTGACGAGCAGGCTCGAGTCGTCGGGCGCGACGTCCTCGCTGCCGATGCTCGGGTCCGCGAAGCTCGGCATGGTGACGCCCGGGAGGAGGCGGACCCAGGCCCACAGCTGGTAGTCGCCGCGCGCGGTGTCCTGCTCCAGCACGGAGAGGCGCGGCGTCTGCAGGTTCTCGGGCTGCACGCTCACGGCGAACGACGTGCGCGGCCAGGTCTGCGTCGTCGGGATGACGACCTGCTGCGCCTCCGTCGGGAGCTCGGTCACGAGGTCGGCGCTGCCGCGCGCGGCGGCGACGGCGAGCTGGCTCGTGCGGATCGCGAGCGCCGGGCCCGTGACACGGCCCTCGAGCTGGGCCGCGTCGTTGGTCTCGCTCGCCGCCGCGAGCGCGGCGGCGACCGCGTCGAGCACGGCGGTCTCCTGCGCCTCGGTGAGGACGGGCGCGGGCGGGTCCTGCGTGGGGTCGGGCTCGGGCGTCGGGAGGGGTGCGGAGCAGGCGGCGAGCAGGAGCGCGCCGACCAGTCCCCCGGCCACCCCGCCGAGGTGACGACGGGCGCGGCGGGCGCGGGCCGTGTCGCGGGCGGTGCTGGTCATCGGGTGCTGTCCTTCGTCTCGTCCGGGTCGCTCTCGGGTGCGGGCGCCGGGGCGCTCTCGTCGCTGCCGGGCGTGAAGCCCCACGCCCGGCGCCAGGCGTCGGCGCGCGTGCTCGCGCTGTCCTCCGTGGTCGGGTGCGCGCTCGCGTCGACGGTCGGCTGGGCCGCGGTCCGCGGGCGGCGCTCGCCGCGCGCGACGATCGGGATCTGGCCGGTGAGCCACGCGCGGCGCGGCTTCTGGGCGCGAGCCTGCTGCTGCGCGAGGCGGTCGGCCTCCTCGCGCTCGCGCAGCTCACGTCGCGTGAGCATGCGCACCTGGGCCGTGTCGGTCGGCACCTCGCCGTCGCGCGCGTCGCCGTCGTCGTCCGACGACGTGCCCCCCGTCGTGCCGGCCGGCGCGACCGCCGGGGTCGCGGAGGTCGCGGTGCCGCCCGAGGGCCCGCGGCGGCGCGGGCGCAGGCTCGCCGCCCCGATGCCGAGACCGAGGAGGATGAGCACGCCACCGCCGATGACGCCGGGCCACAGGAACGGCGTCTCGACCTGGCGCGGCCACGAGAGCTCGACGGTCGGGGCGACGGCGTCCTCGCCCACGCCGGCGGCGAGGAGCTGCCAGCGGCCGGGCTGGTCGGACCAGCGCAGGCTCGCCGAGCCAGCGCCCGTCGCCTCCTCCAGCCACATGTCGGAGCCCGCGGGGTCGACGCCGGCCACGGGCGTCTCCGCGGTCGCGTCGCCCTCGGCGGGCGTCTCTCCCTCGGCCGGGCTCTCGCCGTCGGCGGGCGCGTCGCCCTCCGCGGGCTCGTCCTCCGCGGCCGGCGCGTCGACGGCGCGCGTCGCGAGCGCGTCCCAGTCGGACAGGCCGGTGACCACGCCGTGCGGGTCCTCGCCGACCCACCCGGTCACGTCGGCCTCGCGGCCGATCGCGAGGGTGACCTGCTGCTCACCGGGTGCTGTCGCGCGGATCGTCACGTCCTCGGCGACGAGGTCGAGGACCCCGGGCGCGGTGACGAGCACCGTGCCGTCGCCGGTGTACGCCGTGGTCGCCACGACCGTGTCGCTGTCCCGCCAGACCGTGGCGGTCGCGACACCGAGGCCGGCGGCGACCAGCCCTCCCACGAGCAGGAGGGCGGCGATGATTCGTTGCAGCACCGAGGTTCCCTTCGTCGATCGACGTTCAAGGATAGGTGCGAAACCCCTCGTGGATCGACCGAGACGCCTCGCCTGTGGATCCTCACGAACCGTTCACGTGCCCCTCCCGGGACGGTCTCACCGCTCCCAGGGAACGTCGTGCCCGGCGGCCGAGAGGGCCGCCGTTCCCACGAGGGACGACCGCGCGCGCAGCACTGCGACCATCGTCTCACCCCCACCAATCCGGGTATTCAGGACAGCGTGATCCCCGTATCCTGGTCGGAGCACGGCGGGGCCGTGGCACGACCGCCGCGCCCTCCCTCCCCGGGAGGGGACGCCGACCGGCGGCGGAAGCCGCGACGACTCAGCACCGGAGGTCATCGACGTGTCCGACGAGCGCACGCTCTTCCCCATCACGATGCGCGGGTACGACCGCGTCCAGGTCGAGGCCCAGCTCGCGAGGCTGGAGAAGGCCGTGGAGGACGCGCGGGCGCGCGTCGAGGCGGCGGACGCCCGCGCCATGCAGCTCACGAGCGAGCTCAACGACGCGCAGCGCCAGCTCCGCGAGGCGGACCGGCCGTCGTACGCGGGGCTCGGGTCCCGCATCGAGCAGCTCCTGCGCTCGGCGGAGGAGCAGTCGGCGGACATCCTGTCGCAGGCCAACGCCCAGGCGGCCGACATCATGGCCCGCGCGAAGCTCTCGGCGGGCCAGGTCCGGTCCCGCGCCGAGAACGAGGTCGCCGAGCTGCTCAACAGCGCACGCCTGGAGTCGGAGGAGATCCGCTCCACGAGCGCGTCCGAGGCCGAGGGCACCCTGCTCAGCGCCCAGCGCCGCGCGGAGGAGCTGGTCGGCTCCGCGGAGCGCGAGGCCGCGCGCATCCACAGCGCGCTCGCCACGGAGGAGAGCGAGCGCCGCGCGTCGCTCGAGCGCGAGCTCGGCACGCTGCGCGCGACGGCGGAGCGTGAGACCACGGAGCTGCGCGTCACGACGGAGCGCGAGGCCGCGGAGCTCCGCGCGCGCGTCGCGGCGGAGACGGCGGCGCAGCGCGAGGCCGCCGAGCGCGAGTCGGCCGAGCTGCTGGAGAACGCGCGTCGCGAGGCGCAGCGCCAGGTGGACGAGGCGCAGCGCAAGGCGACCGAGGCGGCGAACGCCGTCACGTCCGAGATGGAGACGCTGCGCGACCAGGCCCGCACCGCCCTCGCGGACGCCGAGCTCGAGGTCGTGCGCCGCCGCGAGGAGGCGGAGCGCGAGAACGCCGAGCGTCACGCCGCCGCCAAGGCGGAGACGGAGAAGCTCGTCACGACGGCCGAGGAGCACGCCGCGGAGGCGGAGAAGCGTGTCGCCCACGCGCTCCAGCAGGCGGAGAAGGTCCGCAGCGAGTCCGACGCGTACGTGAAGGACCTCCTGTCGACGGCGCGCCGGAACGCCGACCAGGTCGTCGCCGAGGCCCGGGCGTTCGCCGACCAGACGGTGAGCGACGCGAAGGCCGAGGCCGAGCAGCAGCGCAACGTCGCCCAGCGCCAGCTCGAGGACCTCACGCGTCAGCACGACTCGATCAACACCTACCTCGACGAGCTGCGCGGGCTGCTCGGCAGCGAGAACGACGCCGCGAAGGCTCCCGCGAAGAAGGCCGTGCCCTCCGGGACCCCCGCCCAGCAGGCGCGCGCCGCGACGCTCATGACGGCCGAGTTCCCGGTCGTCCCGGACGAGTCCGGGCAGCGGGTCGGGACGGTCGAGGCGCCGGCGAAGGGTGGCTCCGCGGCGTCCGCCGACGCGCGGCCGAGCGACACGAAGACGGCCGACACCAAGCAGGCCGGCCCGAAGTCGAGCGGCACGAAGACGGCCGACGCGAAGCCCGACGCCCCCGCCTCGGCCTGACGCCGTGCCGGCCACCGCGGGCCCGTCGGGTCCCTCGGGGTCCGCTGCCGACGACTGGCGTCGGCAGCGGACCGAGGCCGCCGCGCACCAGCAGCGCGAGCTCGACCGGCAGCGCGCCCGTGAGAGCGACGCGGCCCGGGTCCTGCTCGCCGACTTCGTCGCGCGGGCACGCGACCGGGGCCTCGCTCCCGAGCCGCTCCGCGCCCGCGCGTTCGACGGCACCGCGACGTTCCGCACCCCGCTCCGCGGGTGGTACCTGCGCCGCAACCACAGCGTCGCCGTCGGCGAGGACGGCGAGTTCTACGTGCTCTCGGTGCCCGGCGGCGTGCGCGCGCGCCTGCGGGGCGTCGCGGTCGAACCGTCCGACCCGCCGCTCGTGCTGGGCAAGGGCGGCCGGGACGGCGAGTCCATCGACCTCGCCGACGCGCTCGCGCTCGTGCTCGACGGGCGCTGACGCGCGGTCGTCGGCTCAGACGGTCGCCCGCGCCAGGAGGTCCGCGAGCGCGTCGGCCACCGCGGCGGGGTCCTCGACCGCGCTCATGTGGCCCGCGCCCGTCACCTGCACCAGCTGCGCGGTCGGCGCCGCGGCGACCATGTGCTCCGCCTCCGCCACCGGCGTGACCTGGTCCTCCTCGCCCACGACCACCGCGACCGGCCCGGCGAAGCCTACGAGGACGGACGTGCGGTCGGGGCGGGCCGCCATCGCCCGCTGCGACCACGCGACGCCGTCGGGCCGCTGCGCGCGGATCCACTCCTCGAGCCGCGCGGTCAGGTGCGGGCGGGCAGCCTTGCTCGTCTCGCCGAGGAGCACCCCCGGCATGCCGAGGACCGGCTCGACGGTCTGCGTGCTCTCCGCCTCGTCGGCGATGCGCAGGCGGTTCGCGCGCGCGTCGTCGGAGTCCGCGGTGGACTTGGTGTCGACCAGTCCGAGCCCCGCGACCAGCTCCGGCCGGCGCTCCGCGAGCGCGAGGGCCACGTAGCCGCCCATCGACAGGCCCGCGACGACCGCGCGCGTGATCCCCGCCGCGGCGAGCGCGTCCGCGGTCGCGTCGGCCGCCGCCTCGATCGACGGCGGCTCGTCCCCGAGCGGGCTCGCGCCCAGGCCGGGGAGGTCGACCGCGACGACGGTGGGCTCGCCCGGCAGGGCCTCCGCGACGTCCGCCCACATCCGGTGGTCGAGCGGGAAGCCGTGCAGCAGCACGAGCGGTGTCCCGTACCCCTCGCGCAGCGTGAAGGTCTCGAGCGGTGCCGTCGTCACGTGGTCCTCCTGGGGTCGGTCGGGTGCATGGGCGCCTCGCAGCGCAACGGGGTCAGTCGACGACGCCGTCGGACCGGCTCGCGTCGTAGCTCGCCTGGTCCGAGTCGGCCGTGTCGCGGTCGGCCGTGCCGCTCGCGTCGCCGTCCCACGTGGTCGGCAGCGGGAGCGGGAAGCCGGGACGCACGTGCCCCACGATCTCGTCGAGCACGCGCCGCACCGACGACTCCCCCACCCACAGGTGCTTCGCGCCCTCGACGCCGATCACCTCGGCGTTCCGCACGCGCGCGAAGCGTCGTCGCGCCTCGTCGGGGCGCAGGTAGTCGTCGAGCTCGGGCACGAGGACCACGAGCGGCTTGCCGAACGCGTCCCAGCGGTCGAGGTCGGCGTCCGTCGCGCGGTGCAGCGGGGGCGAGAGGAGGATCGCGCCCTCCACCGCCGGGTCCGTGCCGTGCTTGAGCGCGAGCTCCGTGCCGAACGACCACCCCACGAGCCACCGGTTCGGCAGGTCGTGGAACTCGGCGAACTCGATCGCCGCCGCGACGTCGAAGCGCTCGGCCTCGCCGCCGTCGAACGCGCCCTCGCTCGTCCCGCGCGGGGACGACGTGCCGCGCGTGTTGAACCGCAGCACGGCGAGGTCCGCGAGCGCCGGCAGACGCCACGCCGCCTTCCGGTAGACGTGCGAGTCCATGTACCCGCCGTGCGTCGGCAGGGGGTGCAGCGTGACGAGGGTCGCGACGGGGTCGCGGTCCGCGGGGAGCGCCAGCTCGCCGACGAGCGTGAGGCCGTCCGCGGTGTGCAGCTCGACGTCCTCGCGCCGCGCGGGCAGGACGCTGAGCGACCGGATGGGGGTCGGCTCCGTCGAGGCTCGGGCGGGATCGGGCGCGGTCTCGGGTGCGGTGCTCATCGTCCCGAGCCTAGTGCGTCTACCGCGGCCGACGGCGGTCGCGCGCCTCCCAGCACGACCTGTGCCAGTGGCGACGGTGGTCGAGCGCCGTCTCGGCCCCGAAGAAGGAGTCCTCCTGCCACGCCACGACGTGCCCGGTGCCGGGCGGAATCTCCTGCTGGCAGCCCGGGCAGAGGTAGGTCTTCGCGCCGCCGCGCACCGTGCGGACCTGCCACTCGCCGTCGGCTCCCGACTCCCGGCGCGCACCGCCGAGGGCGCGGTCCAGGTCGAGGGGCGCGGGCTCCGCGCCCCAGGGTCGCTTGCGGGACGGTCGACGGGACGGCATGGGCCCATTCTCCCCCGCGGCCCGCCGGGGACCTCCCAGCGGGCGTCCAGTCTCGACCGCTAGAGTGTCCGCGCCGGTGCTGCACCCGGCGTCCGACCGCGAGGTGACCCGACCCCGGGCGCCGACGACCGCCGTCGTGCGGGTGCGGCCCAGACCCGACGGCCCCGCCGTCCCCCCGACCGAAGGACCCTCCTCGTGAAGCACCGCACCCTGCGCGGCGTCGCCGCGCTCACCCTGGGCGCCGCCCTCGTCCTCTCCGGCTGCTCGTCGGAGGGCGGCGGTTCCGACGACGAGACGTCGGCGAGCCCGTCCGCCTCCGACGGCGCGACGTCGTCGCCCGAGGACGTCGCGGCGCTCGAGGCCGTGACGGTCACGGGCGACCCCGGCAGCGAGCCGACCGTCGAGTTCGAGGCCCCGCTCGAGGTCTCGGGCCCGGTCGCGCTCTCGCTCGGGGACGGCGACGGCGACGAGATCGCGAAGGGCCAGGAGGTGACGCTGCACCAGGCCGCGTACTCCGGCACGGACGCGTCCAAGCTCGGCTCCACGTGGGAGGACGACTCGGCGCAGCAGATCGTCCTCGACGACCAGGTGTACCCCCAGCTGCTCGAGGCGCTGGTCGGCAAGAAGGTCGGCACACGCTTCCTGTTCGCCGCCCCGGGGCAGGACGGCAGCGCCGTCCTCACCGTCGCCGAGGTCACCGAGGTCCGGGACGCCCCGGTCGCGCCGGACCCCGCCGACGTGCCGGACCGCGCCGAGGGCGAGGCCGTGACCCCGGCCGAGGGGCTGCCCGTCGTCACGCTCGACGACACGGGCAAGCCGTCGATCGAGATCCCCGAGGGCTACACCGCGCCGACCGAGCTCGTCGTGCAGCCGCTCATCAAGGGCAGCGGCCCCGAGGTCACCGAGGACCAGACGGTCATCGCGCACTACACGGGCTGGAAGCTCGACGGCGAGCAGTTCGACTCGTCGTGGGACCGCGGCGAGCCCTCCACCTTCCCGCTGAGCGGCGTCGTCGCCGGCTGGACCCAGGGCCTGTCCGGCCAGACGGTCGGCAGCCAGGTGCTCCTCGTCATCCCGCCGGCCCTCGGCTACGGCGAGAAGAGCGACACGAACACGCACGAGCTCGCGGGCGAGACGCTCGTCTTCGTCGTGGACATCCTCGCGGCCTACTGAGCCGACTCCACGCCACTGAGGGCCGCACCCCGCTCGGGGTGCGGCCCTCCGTGCGTCCGGGTCGCGTCGGGCGGGGCGTGGGCGGGTCGTAGGCTCGACGCATGACGGACGCCTCCACGACCTCGGTCCCACCCGTGCCCGACGACGCCCCCGCGACCCCTTCGGCCGCCCCGCCCGAGCGCGAGGTCCTCACGTGGGAGACCTTCGGCGTCGCCGCGCGCGAGCTCGCCGAGCAGGTCGTCGCGAGCGGGTTCCGCCCCGAGGTCGTCGTCGCGGTCGCCCGCGGCGGTCTCCTGCCCGGCGGCGCGGTCGCGTACGCGCTCGGGACCAAGGGCGTCGGGACGCTCAACGTCGAGTTCTACACCGACATCGGCCAGACCCTCACCGACCCGCGCGTGCTCCCGCCCCTCATGGACACGTCCGACCTGCCGGGCGCGCACGTGCTCGTGGTCGACGACGTCGCCGACTCCGGCCGGACGCTCGCCCTCGTCATGGACATGCTCAGCACCCACGGGGCCGAGGCGCGGTCCGCGGTGCTCTACACGAAGCCGCGCACGATCATCCAGCCGGACTACTCGTGGAAGGACACCGACCTCTGGATCACGTTCCCGTGGTCGGCCGACCCGCCCGTCGAGGGCGCACAGTCCCGGCCGAACGACTGAGCGGGAGGCCGTCGTCGGTCAGCGGGTCCGGAAGGGCGCGAGCGTCGCGCGGACGGCGTCCGCCGCACCCCAGTCGGGGTCGAACTGCGCGACGACGGCCAGGTGCTGCCGGAGCTGGACGACGGGCAGGCGCTCCCGCCAGTCGTCGTCGAGGCCGGTGAGCTCCGCGTAGAGCCCGAAGAAGGCACCGGCCTCGGGCGGGGGCGCGGTCGTCCACACGTGGGCCAGGTCGACCTCCGGCCACGTGTAGGAGACGGCCGGGTCGATCAAGGCCGGGCGTCCGTCGGCGGTCGCCATGACATTCGACGCCCACAGGTCGCCGTGCGTCAGGCAGGCCGGACCTCCCGGCAGCACCTCCGGGAGCCGCGCGCACAGACGCTCGAGCGCGGCGCGGTCCGCGGCGTCGAGCGCGGCGTGGACCCGCGGCTCGTCGAGCCAGCGCAGCAGGCGGTGCTGCGCGAAGAAGTCGAACCCGTCCTCCGTCCAGGTGTTCACCTGCCGACGGCGGCCGAGCCAGCCGTCCCGGTGCCAGCCGAAGCGCTCGCTGCGGGTCGTGGTGTGCACGTGCGCCAGCGAACGGGCGAGGTCTTCCCAGAAGGCCGACGTCGAGGGCCGCGGGGCGAGCGCGGACAGCACGAGCAGGTCCGGGCCTGCGTGGACGACGTCCGGGGTCTCCAGCCCGGCGGCGCGGAGCGCAGCCAGACCCTCGGCCTCGACCGTGAAGACGTCGTCGCCCGGTGCGTCCGTGTCGAACGCCTTGACGAACAGCGGCACGCCGTCGACGCGCCGGGCCAGCCCGGCCGTCGCGGCGAGCCCGCCGCTCACCGGCTCGACCGAGGTCACGTCGTCGAGCCCTGCGGCGCGCAGCCGCTCCCTGAGCATGCCCATGGCGGGACTATGCCAGACGCCGAGGGCCCGGACCCGCGGCTCTGCGCGGACCCGGGCCCTCGGCGCGAAGGCGGACGAGGGTCAGAAGTCCCAGTCGTCGTCCTCGGTGTTCACGGCCTTGCCGATGACGTACGACGAGCCGGACCCGGAGAAGAAGTCGTGGTTCTCGTCGGCGTTCGGCGAGAGCGCCGAGAGGATCGCCGGGTTGACGTCGGTCTCGTCCTTGGGGAAGAGCGCCTCGTAGCCGAGGTTCATGAGCGCCTTGTTGGCGTTGTACCGCAGGAACTTCTTGACGTCCTCGGTCAGCCCGACGCCGTCGTAGAGGTCCTCCGTGTACTGCACCTCGTTCTCGTACAGCTCGAAGAGCAGCTCGAACGTGTACGCCTTGAGCTCGTCGCGCTCCTCCGGGGAGAGCTTCTCGAGACCCTTCTGGAACTTGTAGCCGATGTAGTACCCGTGCACGGCCTCGTCGCGGATGATGAGGCGGATGAGGTCGGCCGTGTTCGTCAGCTTGGCGCGCGACGACCAGTACATCGGCAGGTAGAAGCCGGAGTAGAAGAGGAACGACTCGAGCAGCGTGCTCGCGACCTTGCGCTTGAGCGGCGAGTCGCCCTTGTAGTACTCCATGACGATCTCGGCCTTGCGCTGGAGGTTCGGGTTCTCCTCCGACCAGCGGAACGCGTCGTCGATCTCACGCGTGGAGCACAGCGTCGAGAAGATCGACGAGTAGCTCTTGGCGTGCACCGACTCCATGAACGCGATGTTGGTGTACACCGCCTCCTCGTGCGGCGTGATCGCGTCGGGGATGAGCGAGACCGCGCCGACCGTGCCCTGGATCGTGTCCAGCAGCGTCAGGCCGGTGAACACGCGCATCGTGAGCTCCTGCTCCTGCGCGGTGAGCGTGTTCCACGACTGGATGTCGTTCGACACCGGCACCTTCTCGGGCAGCCAGAAGTTCCCGACGAGGCGGTCCCACACCTCGAGGTCCTTCTCGTCCTCGAGACGGTTCCAGTTGATCGCGCTCACGCGATCGATGAGCTTGAGCTTCCCCGTGGGCGACATCTGCCTTCTTCTCTCCTGCTGACCCCGGACCGACCGGGACGACTTCGTGGGACCGGACCCCGCGCCGTCGGCCACGCCTCTCCGAGAGGGTGGCCGACGGCACCGGGCATCGAGGCAACCGGTGGCTGCCTCAGGCGACTACAGCATGCAGCTGACGCAACCCTCGACCTCCGTGCCCTCCAGGGCCATCTGACGGAGGCGGATGTAGTAGAGCGTCTTGATGCCCTTGCGCCACGCGTAGATCTGCGCGCGGTTGACGTCGCGCGTCGTGACCGTGTCCTTGAAGAACAGCGTAAGGCTCAGACCCTGGTCGACGTGCTGCGTCGCGGCGGCGTACGTGTCGATGATCTTCTCGTAGCCGATCTCGTACGCGTCCTCGTAGTACTCGAGGTTGTCGTTCGTCAGGTAGGGCGCCGGGTAGTAGACGCGCCCGATCTTGCCCTCCTTGCGGATCTCGATCTTCGACGGCACCGGGTGGATCGAGGACGTCGAGTTGTTGATGTAGGAGATCGAGCCCGTCGGCGGGACGGCCTGGAGGTTCTGGTTGTAGATCCCGTGCTCCATGACCGAGGCCTTGAGGGCCGCCCAGTCGTCCTGGGTCGGGATGTGCACGCCGGCGTCGGCGAAGAGCCGGCGCACACGCTCGGTCGCGGGCTCCCACACGCGGTCGGTGTACTTGTCGAAGTACTCCCCCGTCGCGTACTTCGAGTCCTCGAAGCCGCCGAACGCACGCCCGCGCTCGATCGCGAGGCGGTTCGACGCCGCGATCGCGTGGTAGGCGACCGTGTAGAAGTAGATGTTCGTGAAGTCGATGCCCTCCTCGGACCCGTAGTGGATCCGCTCGCGCGCGAGGTAGCCGTGGAGGTTCATCTGGCCGAGACCGATCGCGTGGCCGGACTCGTTGGCCCGCTTGACCGAGGGCACCGACTCGATGCTCGTCTGGTCGGAGACCGCGGTGAGCGCGCGGATCGCGGTGTCGATCGTCTTCGCGAAGTCGGGCGAGTCCATCGTCTTGGCGATGTTCAGCGAGCCGAGGTTGCAGGAGATGTCGCGGCCGACGTGGTCGTACGAGAGGTCCTCGTTGAACGTCGACGGCGTCGAGACCTGGAGGATCTCCGAGCACAGGTTCGAGTGGGTGATGCGGCCCTTGATCGGGTTCGCCTTGTTCACCGTGTCCTCGAACATGATGTACGGGTAGCCGGACTCGAACTGGAGCTCGGCGATCGTCTGGAAGAAGTCGCGCGCCTTGATCTTCGTCTTGCGGATCCGCGAGTCGTCGACCATCTCGTCGTACTTCTCGGTGATCGAGATGTCGGCGAACGGCTTGCCGTAGACGCGCTCGACGTCGTACGGCGAGAAGAGGTACATGTCCTCGTTCTTCTTCGCGAGCTCGAACGTGATGTCCGGGATCACGACGCCGAGCGACAGCGTCTTGATGCGGATCTTCTCGTCCGCGTTCTCGCGCTTGGTGTCGAGGAACCGCATGATGTCGGGGTGGTGCGCGTGCAGGTACACGGCACCAGCGCCCTGGCGCGCGCCGAGCTGGTTCGCGTAGGAGAACGAGTCCTCGAGCAGCTTCATCACGGGGATGACGCCGGACGACTGGTTCTCGATGTGCTTGATGGGCGCGCCGTGCTCGCGGATGTTCGACAGGAGCAGCGCGACGCCGCCGCCGCGCTTGGAGAGCTGCAGCGCGGAGTTGATGCCGCGCGCGATGGACTCCATGTTGTCCTCGATGCGCAGCAGGAAGCAGGACACAGGCTCGCCGCGCTGCGCCTTGCCGACGTTGAGGAACGTGGGGGTCGCGGGCTGGAAGCGGCCCGAGATGACCTCCTCGACGATGTCCAGCGCGGCCTGCTCGTTGCCGTCGGCGAGGCCGAGCGCGACCATGCAGACGCGGTCCTCGAAGCGCTCGAGGTAGCGCTTCCCGTCGAACGTCTTGAGCGTGTACGACGTGTAGTACTTGAAGGCGCCGAGGAACGTCTCGAAGCGGAACTTCTTCGCGTAGGCGAACTCGAACAGCGACTTCACGAACTCGCGGTCGTACTTCGCGAGGACGGCCGGGTCGTAGTACTTGTTCTCGACGAGGTAGTCCAGCTTCTCCGCGAGGTCGTGGAAGAAGACGGTGTTCTGGTTGACGTGCTGCAGGAAGTACTGCCGCGCGGCCTCACGGTCCTTGTCGAACTGGATCTCGCCGTTCGGGCCGTAGAGGTTGAGCATCGCGTTGAGCGCGTGGAAGTCGAGCTGGGTGCTCGCGAGCGGCACCTCGGTGACCGTGCCACCACCTGCCACGCTCACGCCGGAATCCGTGACTGTCGTTGCCAAAATCGTCCCAATCCGTCGCGGACGCGCGCGGCGTCCTCGACTGTTCCCAGGAGTTCGAAGGCGTACAGGTAGGGCACCTGGCACTTCGCGGAGATGATGTCGCCGGCGATGCAGTACGCCTCGCCGAAGTTGGTGTTGCCGGCGGCGATGACGCCGCGGATCAACGACCGGTTGTGCACGTCGTTGAGGAACTTCACGACCTGGCGCGGGACGGCACCGCCCTCGTTGCCGCCCCCGTAGGTCGGGACCATGAGCACGTACGGTTCCTCGACGCGCAGGAAGCCCTCGGTCGGACGCAGCGGGATGCGCTGGACGTCCATGCCGAGGGCCGGCAGGTCGAGCCGCTGGACGAACCGGTGCGTGTTCTCGCTGACGCTGGAGAAGTACACGAGCGACCCCACGGGGACGCACCTCCGTCCTGCCCTGCTCCGCCTGCTTCCGTACGGGTTTCCGGGCGCCTCGCGACGCTCCGGGGAGGCCGGTCAGGCGACGACCGGCGAGACCTTCTGCGCGAGGGCGGTGATCTGGTCGGGGCGGAACCCGGACCAGTGCTCGTCCCCCGCGACGACCACGGGAGCCTGCAGGTAGCCGAGCCCGCGCACGAGCTCGAGCGCCTCGGCGTCCTGGGTGATGTCCACGACGGAGTACTCGATGCCCTTCTTGTCGAGAGCGCGGTACGTCGCGTCGCACTGGACGCAGGCCGGCTTGCTGTAGACCGTGACGCTCATGGGGGTGGCTCCTCGTCTCGCGCTCTCGTCCGGGACGGTCCTCGGGGAGGGAGAAACATCTCTGACCTCGAAGGACACCGGTGGAACTACGTCTGTGTGATTCGCCAGGAGGCCTCCGGCCCCCTGGGTGTGCAACCACTATACCTAGTGGTCGAGACCGTGCCACTGCACTAGATGTCGTGGTGGAACTTCACCCTGGCGGGTGTGCTAGGCGCCATGGATCCATGGTCCCAGCCCCCTCTGACACTCCCCCGGAGCGCTCGTCCACAGCCCGTCGTCCACCGATCCGACCGGCCCGGAACGGCGTCTTCCCGCGGACGGCGAGACGCCGTCCACAGGGTGGGGACGACGTCGGTCCACACCCTGTGCGGAGCCGTCGAGGCCCTTCCCGCGGCCTGCACCCGCCCTCCTGAGGACGCGCCACCACCCGCGCGAATCAGCCCAATCCGGACACGACGGTCGGTGAACTCGTCGGCGTGTCGTGCTTCTTCGGCGTGTCGCACCGCGCGCCGCGCCCGTGCGACAAAGGTCACCCCTCGGTGACGGCCCGCCCGACGACCGCGCTCGACCGGAGCCGTGGTCGCGGACGAGCGCACGAAGGCCCGCCCGGCGGACCGGGCGGGCCTGTGGGGGCGAGACGGCTCAGGCGGTCTCGTCGACCGTGGGGAGCGCGTTCGACGTCGCGAGCCGGCGGTACCAGTGCGCGGAGTCCTTCCACGTGCGCTCGAGAGTGTCGTAGTCGACGCGGATGATCCCGAAGCGGCGCTCGTACCCGTAGCCCCACTCGAAGTTGTCGAGCAGGGACCACGCGAAGTACCCGCGCACGTCGGCGCCCGCGTCGATCGCGGCACCTACGGCGTCGACGTGGTCGTGCAGGTAGGCGACGCGGCGGTCGTCGTGCACGCGGGGGGTCCCGTCGGCGTCGACCGTGACCTCGTCGGCGAACGCGGCGCCGTTCTCGGTGACCATCATCGGCTGGTGCGGGTACGTCGTCGCCACGGACACGAGCAGCTCGGTCATGCCGGCAGGTTCGATGTTCCAGCCCATCGCGGTGTACGGGCCGGGCTGCTGGACGAACTCCACGTCGTCGACGCCGATCCACGGGCTGTGGCTCGACGCGCCGTGGCCGTCGTTCTCGGACCGCTCGCCCTCGCCGGAGAAGTGGCGCACGCGCACGGTCGAGTAGTAGTTGACGCCGAGGATCGACAGCGGCTGGCGCACCGTCTCGAGGTCGCCCTCCCGCACGAACGACCAGTCGCTCACGTGCGCGGTGTCGGCGAGCAGGTCGGCGGGGTACTCGCCGTCGAGCATGGGCGCGAGGAACGCGCGGTTGGCGAGCGCGTCGATCTTGCGCACCGCGTCGAGGTCCGCGGCCGACGACGGGTCGTCGGGCCGGATGACGTGCAGGTTGAGCGTGACGGATGTCTTCGCGTCCTCGCCGAGCTCGTCGCGGATCGCCTGGACGGCGAGGCCGTGCGCGAGGTTGAGGTGGTGCACGCCCGCGAGCGCCGCGGCGGGCTCGGTGCGGCCGGGCGCGTGCACGCCGGAGCCGTAGCCGAGGTAGGCGGAGCACCACGGCTCGTTGAGGGTCGTCCAGGTGTCGATCCGGTCCCCGAGCTCGCGCGCCATGTGGCGGGCGTACTCGGCGAACGCGTACGCGGTGTCGCGGTTCGCCCAGCCCCCGGCGTCCTCCAGCTCCTGCGGGAGGTCCCAGTGGTAGAGCGTGACGACGGGCTTGACGCCCTTCTCGAGCAGCGCGTCGACGAGGCGCGAGTAGAACGCGACGCCCTCGGGGTTGAGCGGGCCGGTGCCGCCCGGCTGCACGCGCGACCACGAGATGGAGAACCGGTAGGCGCCGAGGCCGAGGTCGGCGATGTGCTGTACGTCCTCCTGCCACCGGTGGTAGTGGTCGTCCGCGACGTCGCCCGTGTCGCCGTTGAGCGTGCGGCCCGGGGTGTGGGAGTACGTGTCCCAGATGGACGGCGTGCGGCCGCCCTCGGCGGCGGCGCCCTCGATCTGGTAGGCGGCGGTGGCGGAGCCCCAGAGGAAGTCGGTCGGGAACGTGCGGCGGCCCGACGACGCGGGCGCGGCCTGCGCGTCGACGGCGACGGGGGCGGTGGTGTCGGTGGTCACGAGGGTCCTCGCTGGTCGGTCGTCGGACGACGTGGTCCGCGACGGTGGTCGGGTCGGTGGCCGGCGCGACGACGCCGGGCGGACGCGCCATGGGAGCGCTTCCATGGTGCGTCCGCCCAGGATACGTCCTCAGCCGAGGTCGAGAGTCACGCTCGTCGCGCCGTGCGCCTCGGCCGTCGCCGCACCGGCCCGCACGGACCAGGCCGCGGGGGCGTCGTCGGACGAGACCGTGAGGGTCGCGCCCGACCGGCGCACGCGGAACGTGGCCCCGGCCGCGCCGTCCGACGGCGGGACGACCACGAGCTCGTCGTACCCGTCGGGCAGCTCGAACGCGTGCAGCGTGACGCCGTCGGCCCAGGCGTAGTCCGGCCGGTCGGTGCGGGCGCCGACCGGCAGGACGGTGCCCGGGCGCACGAGCACCGGGAGCGAGTCGAACCCGTGGGTCTCGGTGACCCAGCGCGGGCCGGTCACGGTCTCGCTCAGGGCGGGTCCGTCGTCGGGCTGGACGAGACGCGTCCACGTGCCCTCCGGCACGTAGTACTCCACGCGGCCGTCCGCGCGGAACACCGGCGCGACGAGGAGCGCGTCGCCCAGCAGGTACTGCGTGTCCGCGGTGTACCCGGCGCGGTCGTGCGGGAGCTCGAGGACGAGCGGCCGCATCATCGGCACGCCGTCGGTGTGCGCCTCCTCGGCCACCCGCCCCAGGTACGGCATGAGCGAGAGCTTGAGGTGCGTGAACTTGCGCGTCACGTCGACGGCCTCGTCGTCGAACGCCCACGGGACCCGGACCGAGCCCGAGCCGTGCAGGCGCGAGTGCGACGACAGCAGGCCGAACGCCGTCCAGCGCTTGAACACGCCCGGGTCCGGCGTGCCCTCGAAGCCGCCCATGTCGTGGCTCCAGTAGCCGAAGCCCGACATCGACATCGACAGGCCGCCGCGCAGCGACTCGGCCATCGACGCGTACGTCGAGTCGCAGTCGCCGCCCCAGTGCACGGGGAACTGCTGGCCGCCCGCCGTCGCGGACCGCGCGAACAGGACCGCCTCGCCCGCGCCGCGCTTGCGCTCGAGCAGCCGGAAGACCGCCTCGTTGTAGAGCTGGGCGTAGTAGTTGTGCATCTTGCGCGGGTCGGAGCCGTCGTGCCACGCGATGCCGTCGACGGGGATCCGCTCGCCGAAGTCGGTCTTGAAGCAGTCGACGCCCTGGTCGAGCAGGCCCTCGAGCTTGCCGACGTACCACGCGGTCGCGTCGGGGTTGGTGAAGTCCACCAGCCCCATGCCCGCCTGCCACAGGTCCCACTGCCACACGGACCCGTCCTCGCGCTGCACGAGGAAGCCCTGCTCCGCGGCCTCCGCGAAGAGGGGCGAGCGCTGCGCGACGTACGGGTTGATCCAGACGCACACCTTGAGCCCGCGGTCGTGCAGGCGCCGGAGCATGCCCTCGGGGTCGGGGAACGTGCGCGGGTCCCACTCGAAGTCGACCCACTGGTACTCGCGCATCCAGAAGCAGTCGAAGTGGAACACCGACAGCGGCAGGTCGCGCGCGGCCATGCCGTCGATGAAGCCGTTCACGGTCTGCTCGTCGTAGCTCGTCGTGAACGACGTCGTGAGCCACAGGCCGAACGACCACGCCGGCACGCGCGCGGGGCGGCCCGTCAGCGCCGTGTACCGGCGCAGCACGTCCTTGGGCGTCGGGCCCTGGATGACCAGGTACTCCAGCGACTGCCCCTCGACGGAGAACTGGACGCGCGTGTTCACCTCGGAGGCGACCTCGAACGAGACCTTCTCCGGGTGCTCGACGAACACCCCGTAGCCCTTGGTCGTGAGGTAGAGCGGCACGGACTTGTACGCCTGCTCGCTCGACGTCCCGCCGTCCTCGTTCCAGATGTCCACGACCTGGCCGTTCTTGACGAACGGGCCGAACCGCTCCCCCAGGCCGTAGACGAGCTCGCCCGGCTCGAGCGCGAGCTGCTCGTGCGTCCACGTGCCGCCGTCGTCCGACGTGACGTGCCCGACCGACTTCGGCAGCGAGGAGGTCAGCACCTCGCCGTCCGCCTCGAAGTCCACGCGCCAGCGGTCGCCCCGGTGCACGCGCACGGCGAGGTCCTTCGACCGCAGGACGGCGACGTCGTCGTGCACCTCGACCTCGGGCCGGAACCCCGGCTCGCCGGTCACCTGGAACGCCGGGCCCCGGCGCACCGCGCCCTGGTGGTGCTCGACGCGCACGCGGATCACACCTGGTGCGGGCGAGGAGTACGTCGTCGTGAGCATCGGGCGGTTGAGCGTGTCGCCCCGGCCGCGGATCTTCGCCGTCGGCGCGTACACGGCGAGCGTGCCGGCCGCCTCGTCCGCGCGGACGTCGTCGACCTCGACCGCGTACAGCGGGTGCATGCCGGGTCGGACCTGCCAGTACCCGTCGGTGAACTTCATGGGTGGTGCTTCCTTCGTCGGTGCGTATCGGTGTCTCGGGGCGTCAGGCCGGGGGCCTCACTTGACGGCGCCGGCCGTCACGCCGCGGGTGAGGGTGCGCTGGAAGATGAGGAAGAAGATCAGCGCGGGGATCAGCGAGACGAGCGCGCCCGCGTTGGTCGTCGGGGCGTCCATCATCCGGTCGCCCTGGAGCGACGCGAGCGCGATGGGGATCGTCTGGGTGTCGTTGGTCGTCAGCATGACCAGCGGGATGAAGAACTCGTTCCACGTCCAGATGAAGAAGAAGATCATGAGGACGCCGAGCGTCGGCCGGACGATCGGGTACACGACCTGCCACAGGATGCGCCAGCGGCCGGCGCCGTCGAGCTGCGCCGCCTCGAGGAGCGCGGGCGGGAACGTCCCGAGCACGGACGAGAGCAGGTAGGTGCCGAACGCCGCCTGGACGACCGTGAAGATGATGATGATCGACCACTGCGAGTTCGACAGGCCGACCTTCTGCGCCATGTCGAACAGCGGGTAGATGAGCGCCTCCTGCGGCAGCATGTTCGCCACGAGGAACAGCGTCACGATCCACAGCCGGCCCTTGATGCGGCCGACGCCGATCGCGTACGCGCTGAGGAGCGACAGGAGCGTGCCGAACACGGCGACGAGCGCCGAGATGAAGACGGAGTTCCAGAGCTTCTGCGGGAAGTTCGTGCGCGTCCAGAAGTTCTGCACGCCGTCGAGGTAGAGCTCGCTCGGGAGGCTCAGCGGCCCGTCCTGGGAGTACTCGGCCGGGGACTTGAACGCGTTGAGCACCATGATGACGAACGGCGACAGCATGAGGAGCGCGACGAGCACCGCCGCGGCGAGCACGAACCAGCGGCCGATCCCGCGGCGGTAGCGCTCGTCCTGCCGCGTGGCGCGCAGGGCGCGGCGGGGGCGGGACGCGCCGGCGCCCGGCGCCACGGCGTCCGCGGGGGTGGTGGTGACGGTGGACATCAGCGGCCCTCCTGCTCACGACGCTCGGCGCGGCTCTGCAGCGCGAGGATCACGACGGCGACGACGATGATGACGAGGGTGAGCACGGTCGCCACCGCGGCGCCGTAGCCGACCTTCGACTTGTCGAAGAAGTTCAGGTACGAGTAGTAGCTCGGGACGAGCGTGGAGCTCTCGGGGCCGCCGCGCGTGAGCACGTAGATGGGCCCGAAGACCTTGAGCGCCGCGACGGTGCAGGTGAGCGTGACGACGAACGTCTCGGGACGGATCTGCGGGATCGTGATGGCCCCGAAGCGCCGCCACCAGCCGGCGCCGTCGAGCTCGGCGGCCTCGTAGAGCTCGGGGTCCACGCGCTGGAGCGCGGACATGAAGATGACCACGGGGTAGCCGATCTGCACCCAGATGAGCACGAGCATGACGCTCGGCAGCGCGGTCGAGGTGTCGCCCAGCCAGTTCGGCGGGTTCTCGACCCCGATCCCGCGCAGCATGACGTTGAGCGCGCCGGTCTGGGCGTTGAGGATCCAGTTCCACAGCACGCCGGCTACGGCGACGGGGAGGATCTGCGGCAGGTAGTACGTCGCGCGCAGGAACGCCGCGACGCGGGGCCCGAACCGGCGGCCGAGGTAGTCGAACAGCACGGCGGCGAGCACGAGTCCGACGAGGGTCGGCACGACGACCATCGCGAGGATCATCGCGATGGAGTTCTGGAACGAGGTCCAGAACGCCGAGTCGTGCATCAGGTCGGCGTAGTTCCCCAGCCCGTACCAGCGCATCGGCGCCATGCCGCCGCGCCACTTGAACAGGCTGTAGTAGACGTTCATCGCGAACGGGTAGCCGATCACGACGACGAACGCCACCGCGCCGGGCAGGAGGTAGGGCAGGTACGGGAGCCAGGCGGGCCGGCGACGACGGCGGCGTGCCGCGGTCGCGCGCGACGCCTCGCGCGCGGGTCCGGGCCCGGCCTCGGGCACGGTGTCGGTGCGGGTGGTCATGACGGTCTCTTTCGCGGGAGGTCCTCGGGTGGTGCTCGGGTGGTGCCCGGGCGGCCGGCCGACGCAGGTGCCGGCCGCCCGGGACGGGCGGTTCCGCTCAGCTGTCGAGCAGGTCCGCCTTGCCGTCCACGTAGGCGGACTCGAGGCCGTCGAGCACCTCGGTCGGCGACTTCGACTGGTTGATGAGGGACTGGAGCTCGCTGACGATCACGTCGTAGTAGCCGGGCACGGGCCAGTCGGGGTAGAACGCGAGGCCGTCGTCGTCGAGGATCGCCTGGAAGTTCTCGGTGAGCTGCTGCGTGCGCTCGTCCGTGATGACGGACGCGTCACCGGCGACGGGCAGACCACCCTTCTCCGCGAGGATGTCCTGCACCTCGGGGCGCAGCGTGACGTCGATGAACTCCTCGGCGAGGTCGGGCGAGTCCGCGTTCGCGGGGACGACCCACAGGTTGCCGGACGAGCCGACCTGGAGCGTGTTGCCGGGGAAGTTGAACTGGCCCCAGTCGGCGTCCATCTCCTCGACGATGCGGCCGAACCACCACGAGCCGGAGACCATCATCGGGTAGGTGCCGTTGATGAACGAGACGCCCATGTCCTCGGCGGTGAGCGCCGCGGAGTCGGACGCGACGTAGCCGTCCTTGATCCAGGAGTCGAGCTTCTCGGTCGCCTGCGTCATCTCGGGACCGTGGAAGTCGGGGTCGCCGTCGAAGAGCTGGTACTGGTCGATGAAGTCGCGATCGGAGTTCGCGAGCACGAGCTCGTACCAGAGCTGGCCCATCGGGTACTCGGCGCCGGCCTCGGCGAGCGGCGTGACGCCCTGGGCCTTGAACGCCTGCATGACGGTCTCGAGCTCCTCGAGCGTCGTCGGCACCTCGAGCCCGTACTGGGCGAACATGTCCTTGTTGTAGTAGACCTGCACGAACTCGCCGTAGTTCGGGACGCCGTACCACTCGCCCGAGCCCATGAGGCCCTGGTCGTCGTAGGTCGCGGTCGTCTGGAGCGAGCCGCTGAGCTTCTCGTCCCAGCCGCGCTCGGTCGCCGCGTCGGTGAGCGGGGTCAGCAGGCCCTGCGCGGCGAGCTGGCCGGCGGTCGCGTTGCCCTTGTTGTACTCCATGACGTCCGGCACGTCGTCGCCGGTGAGGACGATCTTGGCGTTCTTCTGGATCTGCTCGAACGTCTGCTTCTCGACGACGACGTCGACGTCCGGGTTCTCCTCCTCGAAGATCTCGATCGCCTTGGCCCAGGCCTGGCCCATGGCCGAGTCCTCGTTCTCGTAGTGCCAGATCGTCAGGGTCTGGTCGTCGGACCCGCCGCTGCCGCCGGAGCTCCCGCACGCCCCGAGGGCGAGTGGGAGCGCTGCCACGGCAGCGACGAGCGAGATCTTCCGGGATCGCAGCATGTGCGTGTCCTCCTCATCGAGTTCCGGCGAGGGCCGGAGGGCGGCCGGGCGTCGCCCGGCCGGTCGGTGTTTCAGCGAGCCGCGGGCTCGGGGTCGTCGTCCGGTGCCCGGCCGGCCGCGGGGGCGACGCTGCTGCCGGGCTCGAGGACGCACGGGATGAGCACGTTCGGTGTGCTCGGACGGGAGCCGTCCACGAGGGACAGCAGCTTCTGCACGCCCAGGCGGCCGAGCTCGGCCCCGGGGGCGTGCATGGTGGTGAGCGGCGGGTTGCTCATCTCCCCGACGCCGGGCGACGTGACGATCGACAGGATCGACATGTCGCCGGGGATCGCGACGCCGCGCTGCTGGAGCTCGGCCACGACGCCGAACGTCGCGATCTCGTTCATGGTCACGAACGCCGTGAGGCGGGGCTCGCGCGCGAGCAGCGTCGCGACGGCGTCGCGGCCGGCGCTCGGCGACTCGTCGACGCGCAGCGCGACCGGCTCGAGCCCGCGACGGCGCATCGCCGCCTCGAAGCCCTCCTCGGCACGGAACGTCGGCGCGTAGCCGTCGTCCGCCGTCGCCTGCGAGTGGTTGACGAGCGCCACGTGCCGGTGCCCGAGGTCGACGAGGTGCTGGACCGCGTCGTCCGTCGTGCGCTCGAAGTCGATGTCGACCGACGGCCGGTCGGACACGTCGCGCGTCCGGCCGATCATCGTGTACGGGACCCCGGCCTCGTGCAGCACGTCGACCCGCGCGTCGTCGAGCGCGACCTCCATGAGCAGGACGCCGTCCGCCATCCCCTGGCGCACGAGGTCGCGGACCTCGGGCGCCTGGGTCGTGCGGAAGGGCCACAGGACCAGGTGGTAACCGTTCTCGCGCGCGGTCTCCGCCGCCGACGAGACGAACTCCGCGACCGTGCCGCCGAGACCCTTCTCCATCGCGGGGTAGATGAGGGCCAGCACGTGGCTGCGGCGGGACGCGAGGCCGCGGGCCATCGCGTTGGGCTGGTAGCCGAGCTCGGCCATGGCGTCCTCGATGCGCCGGCGCGTGGCGTCGGAGACCGGGCGCGTGCCGGACAGCGCGTACGAGACCGTGCTCAGCGAGACCTGCGCGCGTCGCGCCACGTCCTGCATCGTCGCCATCCTCACCACTCCCCTGTGGTCCGGTCCCGCACCTCGGCCGTCGAAGCGCTTCGTCGAAACGCGTCGTCGAAGCGCTTCGATGTTACGAGTATTGGTTGAACAAATGGGTGGAGTCAAGTCCGTCGTGCGAGAGCACGCTCTCTCGTTTCCGCGGGCGCCCCGACCTGCGAGGACGTCCGGACGCGATCGAGCCGCCAGGCGGCAGCACCGCCCGG
Source organism: Cellulosimicrobium sp. SL-1 (assembly GCF_011033075.1). NCBI lineage: Bacteria > Bacillati > Actinomycetota > Actinomycetes > Micrococcales > Promicromonosporaceae > Cellulosimicrobium > Cellulosimicrobium sp. SL-1. The sequence goes on from NZ_JAACJC010000009.1 coordinate 23,700, forward strand.
CGGCTCGATCGGTCCCCGGCGGGCCCGAGGTCAGGCGGAGAGGTCGACGCTCTCCCCGCCGCGCAGCACCTCGCGCACGCGCAGGTCGCCGTCCGTCACGACGACGTCGGCACGCAGCCCCGCGACCAGCCCGCCGCGGTCGTCGAGGCCGAGCACCCCGGCCGGCGTCCACGACGCCGCGCGGACCGCGTCGACGAGCGGCACGCCCGCCTCGACCGTCTCGCGCACGACGTCGAGCAGGTGGTACGTGCCGCCGGCGATGGAGCCGCCCTCGGTGAGTCGCGCGACGCCGTCCGCGACGGTGACGCGCATCGGGCCGAGCTCGTACGCGCCGTCGGCCATGCCCGCCGCGGCCATCGCGTCCGTGACGAGCGCGACGGCGTCGGGCCCGGCGACCGCGCCGTCCGCCCCCACGTGCGGGCCGACGAGCTCGACGACGCTGCGGATGGTGCCGTGCGCGAGGTGGGTGCCGTCGGCGACGAGCTCGACGACCATCTCGCCGCGCGCGGCCGCCGCGAGGCACGCGGCCACGGGCCCCGGCTCGCGGTGGTGCAGCGGGCGCATCCCGTTGAACAGGTGCGTCGCGGTCAGCCGCGCGCCCGGCCGTCCCGCCGCGGCGAAGGCCGCGACGCCCGCGGCGATCGCCGCCTCGGTCTGCTCGGTGGTCGCGTCCGTGTGCCCGATCGACGGCACGGCGCCGACCTCGACGAGCGTCTCGATCACTCCCCCGGGCCCGACGACGCCCGGCACCTCGGGCGCGACCGTCATGGTGCGCAGGTGCCCGCGCGCCGCGGCGGCGATCTCCCGGACGAGCCCCGGGTCGCCGTCGAGCATGTCGTGCGGGTTCTGGGCGCCGCACCGCACCTCCGAGAGGAACGGGCCCTCGAGGTGGATGCCGACAATCTCGCCCGCCTCCGCGAGGTCGGCGAGCGTCGCCGCGCGGGCGAGCAGGACGTCACGCGGCGCGGTCACGAGCGACGCGACGAGGCTCGTGGTGCCGTGCCGCAGGTGCTCGCGCGCCCCGCCGAGCGCCTCGGCCGCGCTCGTCGCGTCGGGGAAGCTCGACCCGCCGCCGCCGTGGTCGTGCACGTCCACCAGGCCCGGGAGCAGGGTCGCCCCGTCCCCGGCGGGCGCGTCGGGGAACCCTGCGGCCGCCGCCTCCGCGCGCGGGCCGACCCACGCGACCCGTCCGTCGCGGACGGCCACGACGCCGTCGTCGAGCACCCCGTCCGGGGTGACGACGCGGCCCGCGAGGACGCGCGTGGTGCCAGGCTTCTGGTCGGGACGGGGGCTGCGGACGGCGTCGGTCATGGGGCCATTCTGGCGCACTTCGTACACCCGGCGTGCAAACCTCTCGGGTCAGCCGTCGGACGCCTCGAGGAGCCGTCGCGCGCCCCGTCCGAGGTGCAGCGCGAACAGCCGCTGGAACGTCGGCACGGCGAACGAGAACGGCCGCACCCACCACAGCACGGGGCGACTGAAGACGTCGATGCGCCACCACAGGTCCCCGGCGTCGTCGCGCTCGACGGCGAACCGCTCCTCCCCCACGAAAGCGTGGCCCGGGAGCGTCCCGTAGGCGAAGCCCACGCGTCGCTCGGTGCGCTCGACCCACACGACCTCGCACGGCTCGTGCAGCCGCAGGCGCCCGACGCCCAGCAGGGTCGTGACCCGCACGCCCGGGGCGGCGACCGGGGCGTCCGTCTCGAGCCGCACGCGCGCCGCGGCGTGCACCTGCCACCTGAGGAGCTGCTCGCCCAGCCGGGCGAGGTCCTCGGGCGGCCGGGCTCGGTCGGTGAGGCGGCGCCGCACGTGCAGGTGCCGGTACCCGCTGGGCCAGCGGTCCGTGCGCGTCGCCCCGACCTCGAGGTAGGTGAACGTCATGCCGTGCTCCTCTCGGCCCCCGGGCGGGGGCTCGTCGGGTCCGGATCCCCTGCCGGGGACGGGGTCGCGCCGTCGCGCGCGAGCAGCCGGACGCCGAGCAGCGCGCACAGCACGAAGCCGAGCGCGTTCCCGACCCCGTGCGTCGCGGCCATGACGTCGAGGCTCGGGTGGGCGAACCCGAAGGCCTCGCCCCCCGCCCACCACAGCGCGAGCACCATCGACGCGCTCACGACGACGGCCGCCGTGCCGAGCAGCGCGCGGGCCGCGGCCGGTCGCCCGCCGGGGCGCGCGAGCCACCGCACGACGGCGGCCGCCGTCGCCCACAGCGCGAGCGTGAGGACGACCGCCCCGACGAGCTCGGCGACGTCGTCCACGAAGTACCCGACGAGGACGAGCGCCGTCCCGGCCGGGACGCCCCACGCGCCCGCCGTCGCGAGCCGGTCGCCCGGGGCGAGCCGCGCGACCGCGCCGGCGACGAGCGCCGCTCCGAAGCCCGCGTAGAGCATGTGCGGCACCGTGAGGGCGAGGTACGTGCCCGAGAACCCGAGCAGACCCCACCCCGCGCGCTCGGCGACGAGCGCGCTCGCCCCGACCGCAGGCAGCACGAGGGCGGTCACGGTCGCGAGCCGGCTCGCGAGGTCGACGCGCGGCGCCACGTCGCCCAGGTCGGCACCGGGCCCGACGGCGTGCGCGCGCCCCGGGCGGGCGGGAATCGTAACGTCGCGCAGCGTGCGCACGGCGAGGCGGACGCCCGCCCCGAGCAGGACGGCGGACGCGAGGACGAAGGGCAGCGTCAGCACGACGGCCAGCCGGCTGTGCGGCAGCAGGAGGCTCACGACGGCGGCGGCGCCGGCGAGCGGCCACGCGGCGCTGCGCGGCGCCGGGACGACCTGCGGCCCGAGGAGCCGGAGGCCGAGCGGGAGCACGACCACCGCGCCGAGCGCCACGAGCAGCTCGACGACCGCCTCCCCCGCCGGGCTCACGACGACGCCTCGCGGCTCGGGGCCGGCGCCGAGACGTCCTGGACGAGGCGCAGGGCGTCGTCGACCACGCCGCGGGCGACCGGGAGGCGTGCCAGCCGGACGAGGTTGCCGACGAGCGCCGCACCGCCGTCGACGAGGCGGCGCGTGCGCGCGAACCCCGGCGAGGAGTCGTAGACCCAGAAGAGCGTGATGCCGAGCTGCGCCAGCCAGAGCAGCTCCGGCAGGCGCGCCCGGAGGTGCGCCGGGACGCGCGACGACGTCCCCGCCACGACCTCCTCGAAGAGACCGCGCGAGAGGTCGCGCGCGTCGGTCGACGCGGCCGAGAACGGGCTCGCGTCGGAGCCCGGACGGATCGCGACCGAGACGAACTCCGCGCCGAACGCGTGGAAGGGGGCGAACGCGTCGATCGCCGCGCCCCACACGCCGCGCAGCCGGTCGGCGAGCGACCCGCCCGCCGCGAGGACCGGGGCGGCGAGCGCGGCGTGCTCGCGCTGCACGTCGAGGTAGAGCTCCTGGACGAGCGCGCCCTTGGACGGGAAGTGGTAGTACGCGTTCCCCGTGCTCACGCCCGCCTCCGCCGCGACGGCGCGCATCGTCGTGCGCTCGTAGCCGACGTCGCGCAGCATCCGGATCGCGACGTCGCGCAGGTGCGCGCGGGTCCGCTCGGACTTCGGCGTCGCGCTCATGCGTCAGGGCTCTTTTTGAACATGTTCAAAAACTACCACGGCACGATCCCGTCCTGTGCGGTGCAGGACCGGGCCGCGGTGCGCTGACGGCGCGCTCCGAGAGGCCAGCTGCTGCTGTCAGCCGCCGAGCAGGCCGTCCTGGCGGGACGAACAGGCGGTGGTGGCTCGTCCGGGGGTCGGGACGGACCACGACCGCCTGCTCGGCGGTGGGACGGGCGTCAGAAGAGACGCGAGTCGACGTCGTCGACGCCGCGCATCGCGTCGTAGTCGAGCACGAGGCAGCCGATGCCGCGGTCCGTCGCGAGCACGCGCGCCTGCGGCTTGATCTCCTGCGCGGCGAACACGCCGCGCACGGGCGCGAGCAACGGGTCGCGGTTGAGCAGCTCGAGGTAGCGCGTGAGCTGCTCGACGCCGTCGATGTCGCCCCGGCGCTTGATCTCGACCGCGACCGTCGCGCCGAGCGGGTCCTTGGCGAGGATGTCGACGGGACCGATCGCCGTCGGGTACTCGCGGCGCACGAGGGTGTGGCCCGAGCCGAGCAGCTCGATCTGCGCGGCCAGCATCTCCTGGAGGTGCGCCTCGACGCCGTCCTTGACGAGCCCCGGGTCGACGCCGAGCTCGTGCGAGCTGTCGTGCTGCACCTCGTGCAGCTCGATCTCCAGCCGGTCGTCGCTCTTCGCGTGCTGGACGGCCCAGACCTCCGTGACGCCGCGCTCGCGCGCCTCGTCGGAGGGCGCGCGCACCGCGAGCGAGCACGGCGGGCTCATCCAGTTCAGCGGCTTGTACGACCCGCCGTCCGAGTGCAGCAGCACGCTCCCGTCGGCCTTGACGATGAGCACGCGCGTCGCGAGCGGCAGGTGGGCGGACAGGCGGCCCGTGTAGCGGGCGGAGCAGCGGGCGACGACGAGGCGCATGTGGCGGGTCCTCCGGGTCGGTGGTGGGCGGTCCGGTCACGGCGTCTGCCCCCGGGCGACGCCTCAGACGACGACGTCGCGCCGCCCCGGAGGCGCGGCCTCCAGCCAGGAGGCGAGGCCCTCGTAGGCGGCCCGCGACATCGTGAGCTCGAAGTCCTGGCCGCGGTAGCGGCAGCGGACGAGGTAGGTGTCGGACGCCTCGCCGGCGAGCGGCTCACGGCCCGCGATGACGAGGTCGTAGCGGGACCAGGTACGGGCGGGCCGCAGCGACACGGACCACAGCCGCCACCAGTCGATGCGGCCGACGCCGTAGTGCGCGATGCCCGCGACCCAGGGGGCCCCGGGGGCGCCCGCGCGCCGCGCGCCGCACTCGAACGAGCCGACGCGGTGCGACAGGGCGCGCAGACGCCACACCCCCAGCCCGATCGCGACAAGGACGAGGACGAGCAGTCCGAGCGCGATCCAGGCCAGGGGCGTCATGGTCGGGCGGAGGTCAGCGGGCCGGTACGGACTCGACGGAGTCCGCCACGATCGTGACCTGGTTCGAGTCGACGGAGAGGAACCCGCCGGAGACGCGGACCTCGAGGGACTCCCCCTCGCCCGCGATGCGTACCGAGCCCTCCTGCAGCACGGAGAGCAGCGGCGAGTGGTCCGCGAGGATGCCGATCTCGCCGTCCGCCGCGGGGGCCGTGACCCGCTGCGCGCGGCCCGACCAGATCTTGCGGTCCGCCGCCACGAGGTCGACGTTCAGCTGTGCCACGGGAACTCCTTCATGGGCGGTTCATGCCCGGTGTGCTGTCCGGGACGACGCCCGGTCCGCGTACGGCGGACCGGGTCGGGAGCGACGCCCACGGGGCCGGACCCGTACGGCCCGGCCCCGTGCGAGCGTCGGGTCAGGCGCCGTACTCCTTCTGGATGCGGGCCCAGTTGCGCTCGAGGTCCTCGAGGCCACCGATGTTGTAGAAGGCCTGCTCGGAGATGTGGTCGAACTCGCCGTCGGCGATCTTCTTGAACGCCTCGATGGTCTCGCTCAGCGGGACCGTCGAGCCCACGACGCCGGTGAACTTCTCGGCCATGTAGGTGTTCTGGGAGAGGAACTGCTGGATGCGGCGCGCACGCGCGACGACCGTCTTGTCCTCCTCCGAGAGCTCGTCCACACCGAGGATCGCGATGATGTCCTGGAGCTCCTTGTTGCGCTGCAGGATCGACTTCACGCGCGTCGCGACGTCGTAGTGCTCCTGGCCCACGTAGCGCGGGTCGAGGATGCGGCTCGTCGAGGCGAGCGGGTCCACCGCGGGGTACAGACCGCGCGAGGCGATCTCGCGGGAGAGCTCGGTCGTCGCGTCGAGGTGCGCGAACGTCGTCGCCGGCGCCGGGTCGGTGTAGTCGTCCGCCGGGACGTAGATCGCCTGGAGCGACGTGATCGAGTGACCACGCGTCGAGGTGATGCGCTCCTGGAGCAGACCCATCTCGTCGGCGAGGTTCGGCTGGTAGCCGACCGCGGACGGCATGCGCCCGAGCAGCGTCGACACCTCGGAACCCGCCTGCGTGAAGCGGAAGATGTTGTCGATGAACAGGAGGACGTCCTGCTTCTTCACGTCGCGGAAGTACTCCGCCATGGTCAGCGCGGAGAGCGCGACGCGAAGACGCGTGCCCGGGGGCTCGTCCATCTGGCCGAAGACGAGGGCGGTCTTGTCGAAGACGCCCGCGTCCTCCATCTCGTGGATGAGGTCGTTGCCCTCACGCGTGCGCTCACCGACGCCGGCGAACACCGAGACACCGCCGTGGTCCTGCGCGACGCGCTGGATCATCTCCTGGATGAGGACCGTCTTGCCGACGCCCGCACCACCGAAGAGGCCGATCTTCCCGCCCTGCACGTACGGGGTGAGGAGGTCGATGACCTTGATGCCCGTCTCGAACATCGTGGTCTTCGACTCGAGCTGGTCGAACGCCGGGGGCTTGCGGTGGATCGGCCAGCGCTCGGTGATCTCGATCGTCTCGCCGGGCTCGGCGTTGAGGACGTCGCCCGTGACGTTGAAGACCTTGCCCTTGGTGACGTCGCCGACGGGGACGCTGATCGGGGCGCCCGTGTCGGTGACCTGCGCGCCGCGGACGAGGCCGTCCGTCGGCTTGAGGGCGATCGCACGGATGAGCGAGTCGCCCAGGTGCTGGGCGACCTCGAGCGTGAGCGTGAACGACTTCTCGCCCTCGCCCTGCGACGACAGGTCGATGTCGACGGTCAGCGCGTTGTAGATGTCGGGGATGGCGTCCGCCGGGAACTCGATGTCCACGACGGGGCCGATCACACGAGCGACTCGGCCCACGCCGGGACCGCTGGAGTGCTCGACCTGTGCTTCCACGGTGGTGGCGGTCATTGCTGGCCTCGCTTCGCAGTGCCGGAGTGGTCCCCGGCGGGTTCGGTCAGGATGTCGGTGATGGTGCTGGCCGCGCGGGCCGCGCGGCCCGTCATGACGCCGCCAGGGCGTCGGCACCCGAGACGATCTCGCTGATCTCCTGGGTGATGTCCGCCTGGCGCGCCTGGTTCGCGAGCCGCGTGTAGTTGCGGATGAGGTCCTCCGCGTTGTCCGTCGCGGTGTGCATCGCCCGCTGCCGCGCCGCGAGCTCGGACGCCGCCGCCTCGAGGAGGCAGCTGAAGATCCGGCTGCGGACGTAGCGCGGGAGCAGCGCGTCGAGCACCGCCTCCGGCGAGGGCTCGAAGTCGTACAGCGGGAGCACGTCGTGCTTGCCGGCGGGGGCGACGCCCTCGACGACCTCGAGCGGGAGCATCCGCACGACGCGGGGGCGCTGCGTGACCATGTTGACGAACTGCGTGTAGACGATGTGCAGCTCGCTCACGCCGCCCTCGGCGGCCGGCGCGAGGAACGCACCGAGCAGGGTCTCGGCGATCTCGCCCGCGACCTCCGCGTTCGGGGCGTCCGACCCGTACGACCACGTGCCCGCGAGCTCGCGCCCGCGGAACGTGTAGTACTGGATCGCCCGACGGCCGGCCGCGTAGAGCGCGACCTCCTTGCCCTCGGCGGCGAGCCGCTCCACGAGGCGCTCCGTCTCGCGGATGATCGACGCCGAGTAGGCGCCGGCCATGCCGCGGTCGGACGCGACGACGAGCACCGCGACACGGTTGGTGTCCGTGCGCTCGCTCGTCAGCGGGTGCTGCGTCGTCGTGTGCGTCGCGACGGCCGACACCGCCCGGGTGATCGCCCGGGCGTACGGCGCCGCGGCCGCGGTGCGGTCGCGGGCCTTGCCGATGCGCGACGCGGCGATGAGCTCCTGCGCGCGGAACATCTTCTTGAGCGACTGCGTCGACTTGATCCGCTGCTTGTAGACGCGCTGGGATCCGGCCATGCTCAGGCCCTCTTCTGCCGGACGATCTGCTCCTGCTCGATCTCCGTCTCGGTCTCGTCCTCGGTGTCGCCGCCGACGAGCGGCGTGCCGTCACCCTTGAGGAAGCCGGCACGGAAGGCGTCGACCGCCTCCGAGAGCTGCGCCTCGGTCGCGTCCTCGAGCTTGCCCGTCTCGACGATCGTCGAGAAGACGTCCGTGTTGCGGCGCAGGTGGTCGAGCATCTCGGACTCGAAGCGGCGCACGTCCTCGACGGGGACGTCGTCGAGCTTGCCCTTGGTGCCGGCCCAGATCGACGCGACCTGCTCCTCGACCGGGAACGGCGAGTACTGGCCCTGCTTGAGCAGCTCCATGAGGACCGCACCCCGCTGGAGCTGGCCGCGCGACGCCGCGTCGAGGTCGGACGCGAACATCGCGAACGCCTCGAGCGAGCGGTACTGCGCGAGCTCGAGCTTCAGCGTGCCCGAGACCTTCTTCATCGCCTTGACCTGGGCGTCACCACCGACGCGGGACACCGAGATGCCGACGTCGACGGCCGGACGCTGGTCCGCGTTGAAGAGGTCGGACTGGAGGAAGATCTGCCCGTCCGTGATGGAGATGACGTTCGTCGGGATGTACGCCGAGACGTCGTTCGCCTTCGTCTCGATGACCGGCAGACCCGTCATCGAGCCCGCGCCCAGCTCGTCCGAGAGCTTCGCGCAACGCTCGAGGAGGCGGGAGTGCAGGTAGAAGACGTCACCGGGGTACGCCTCGCGGCCCGGCGGGCGGCGCAGCAGCAGCGACACGGCGCGGTACGCCTCGGCCTGCTTCGACAGGTCGTCGAACACGATGAGGACGTGCTTGCCGCCGTACATCCAGTGCTGGCCGATGGCCGAGCCGGTGTAGGGGGCGAGGTACTTGAAGCCCGCCGGGTCGGACGCCGGGGCCGCGACGATCGTCGTGTACTCGAGCGCGCCGGCCTCCTCGAGGGCACCGCGGACCGACGCGATCGTCGAGCCCTTCTGGCCGATGGCGACGTAGATGCAGCGGACCTGCTTGGTCGGGTCGCCCGACTCCCAGTTCGCCTTCTGGTTGATGATCGTGTCGATCGCGATCGCCGTCTTGCCCGTCTGGCGGTCGCCGATGATCAGCTGACGCTGACCGCGGCCGATCGGGATCATCGAGTCGATCGCCTTGAGGCCCGTCTGGAGGGGCTCGTGGACCGACTTGCGCGCCATGACGCCGGGCGCCTGGAGCTCGAGGGCGCGGCGGCCCTCCGTCGCGACCTCGCCGAGACCGTCGATCGGGTTGCCCAGCGGGTCGACGACGCGACCGAGGTAGCCGTCACCGACCGGGACGGAGAGGACCTCGCCCGTGCGACGGACCTCCTGCCCCTCCTCGATGCCGGTGAACTCGCCGAGCACGACGACACCGATCTCGCGGACGTCGAGGTTGAGGGCGAGACCGAGGGTCCCGTCCTCGAAGCGCAGCAGCTCGTTGGCCATCGCGCCCGGGAGACCCTCGACCTGGGCGATGCCGTCGGCGGCCAGGGTGACCCGGCCCACCTCCTCGGACACGGCGCCCTCGGGCTCGTAGGACTTCACGAAGCTGTCCAGAGCGGCCCGGATCTCCTCCGGCCGGATCGTCAGCTCAGCCATTGCTCTTCTCCTGTCGTGGCCGCACCTCGTGGTTCGGGTGCGGTCGAACGTTTGTCGGTTGTGCGGCCGGTGGCCGGCAGGACGGTCGTCGGTCGGAAGGGTGGGCCGGTCAGCTCACGAGACGTCGGCGCGCGTCGGCCAGCCGGGCCAGCACCGTGGAGTCCACGACGTCGGCACCGACCTGGACGCGCATCCCGCCGAGGACGGCGGGGTCGACCGTGACGTTGAGCTGCACGGCACGCCCGTAGGCCCGCTCGAGCAGCGCCGAGAGGCGGTCGAGCTGTGCCTGCGTGAGCACCGTCGCCGACGTCACGGAGGCGACGAGCCGCTGCCGACGCTCGGCCGCGACCTCACCGATCCAGCCCAGCGTCGGGACGAACCGGCGCCCGCGCAGCGCGCGCGTCGCGTGGACCGCGAGCACCTCGGTCGCACGGTCGGCCTTCCCGCCGAGCAGCGCGTGCACGAAGGCGGCGCGACGCTCGGGGTCGATCGTGTCGTCGGAGAGGATCTGCCGTGCCTCGCGCTGCCCGACGAGCGCGCGCGACGTCCGGAAGAGCTCGTCCTCGACCTGCTCGAGCGCACCACGGGACTGGGCGGACGCGAGGACCGCCTCCAGGCCGAGGCGCTCGGTCGCGTCCGCGAGGTCGCTCTCGCGCGACCATCGCGACCGGACGAGGCCGGCCATGAGGTCGACGACGCGCTCGTCGAAGCCCGACGCGAGGACGGCCGTGACCAGCGCCGCCTTGTCCGCACCGGAGCGGGACGGGTCCGCGAGCGAGCGCCGCAGCGGCGCCGACTCGTCGAGCGCCGCCGTGACCGCGAAGAGCTGCTCGCCGAGCGCGAGCGCGCTCTCGCCCGCCGAGCGCAGGACCGGCTCGAACCGGTCCCGCGCCTGCGTCAGGGACTCGCCGCTCGTTCCGCGCATCAGCGCTCCTCGGTGCCGGGACCGGTGCCCGCCGCGCTCGCCGCCGCGGGACCCGCGGCCTCGAGCTCGTCGAGGAAGCGGTCGACGACACGGCTCTGGCGTGCCGAGTCGGCGAGCGACTCGCCCACGATCTTGGAGGCGAGCTCCGTCGCGAGCAGACCGACGTCGTTGCGCAGCGAGACCGCGGCCTGCTGGCGCTCGGCCTCGATCTGGCGGTGCGCCGTCTCGACGATGCGCGCGGCGTCGTCGGACGCCTTGGCCCGCAGGTCGGAGACGATCGCCGAGCCCTCGGCGCGCGCCTCCTCACGGATCTTCGCCGCCTCGGTGCGTGCCTCCTGGAGCTGCTGGTGGTACTCCGCCAGCGCCGCCGCGGCCTCGGCCTGGGCGGACTCCGCCTTGGCCAGACCGCCCTCGATCTTCGCGGTGCGCTCGTCCAGTACCGCCTGGAACTTCGGCAGGACCGCCTTGTAGAAGACGACCGCGATGATGACGAGGACGACGGCCGACCACAGGATGTCGTAGCCGGCGGGGAGGAACAGGTCGATGCCTGCCGGCTCCTCGCCGGACTCCGCCGCGAGGGTCAGCGCGGCGTCAGCCAGCGCCGTCATCACTGGAAGAGGAAGCCGGCGACGAGCCCGAGCAGCGCGAGCAGCTCGACGAACGCGACACCGAGGAACATGGTGGCGCGGAGCTGGCCGGCGACCTCAGGCTGGCGGGCCATGCCCTCGACGGTCTTGCCGATGAGGATGCCGAGGCCGATGCCCGGGCCGATCGCGGCGATGCCGTAGCCGATCGTGTTGATGCTGCCGGAGACCTCGGCGAGGGTGGTGACGTCCACGTGTGCTCGTTCCTTCCGTTGGGCGCCCGACCGGTCGGCCGGGCGTCACATTGAGTGGTGCGTGGTGGGAGAGGGTCGGTCGGGGCGCGCGGTGCGGCCTCGGGTCAGTGCTCCTCTTCGAGCGCGATGTTCAGGTACACCGACGCGAGGAGCGCGAAGATGTAGGCCTGCAGGGCCGCGACGAGGAGCTCGAAGAGCGTGAAGATCAGCCCGCCGGCGAGCGTCAGGACGCCGAAGGCCTTCATCGCGGGGACCGCCTCGAAGACGAAGTACTGCGTCGCGGCGAAGCACAGGACCAGCATGATGTGGCCGGCGACCATGTTCGCGACGAGACGGATCGCGAGCGAGGCCGGCCGGATGATGAGGATCTGGAGCAGCTCGATCGGGGTGACGATCAGGTAGATCGGCGCCGGGATCCCCGGGGGGAAGAGGCTGTTCTTGAGGTAGCCGCCGAGGCCGTGCGCCTTGATGCCCACGGCCCAGTAGGTGACGAGCACCCACAGCGCGAGCAGGAAGGGCAGGCCCATGCGGGCGGTACCGGCCATGTTGAGGCCGGGGATGATGCCCGTGAGGTTGAAGGCGAGGACCGCGAAGAAGATCGTCGTGATCATCGGCACGAAGCGCTTGGCGTGCTCCTTGCCCATGATCTCCTCGACGATCTGGACCCGGACGAAGTCCAGCATCATCTCGATCGCGTTCTGGAAGCGCCCGGGGACCAGGCGCGCCCGACGCGCGGCGACGACGAAGATCGCGAGAAGGACGATCGTGGCCACGATCCGGACGATCCAGATCCGGTCGATCTGGAAGATGGTGCCCTCGAAGAGGATCGCCGGCGGGAAGAAGTCGGCGATGGACGGCGCGTGGAAGCCACCTTCGCTCTCGGATGCAGCGAGGAGCACGGGGGTCGCAAGCGTGGACAGGGTGGACTCCCAATGGTCGTGTGGTCCGGGCAGCCGTCACCCGTGGGTGGGCACGCCGTCGGACCTGGCCGTCATGGATTCGCCAGTAGCCTAACGTATGGATCCGCGTGCTCTCGCCGTTCCCGGCCGCTTGTGACATTTTGCTCATGCTGCGGGACGAGGGTCCCTCCCCCCGCGCGGCGGCCCCGTGGTACGTCGGCGGCGCGCCGGTGGTACGTCAGCGCGCCGCGGGGTCGACGTACGGGATCCGTCCCCTGCTCACGGCCCGGTAGTCGAGCGCGGCGGAGCCGATCACGCCGACGAGCAGCACCCCGGCGAACACCCACCGGTCGTAGAAGTCCATGCCACGCAGCACGACGAGGACGGCGATGAGCACCACCATCTTGCCGAGCCAGCTCGCCATGACGACCGCGGCCGTCGTCGTCGGGCTGGAGTCGACGGTGCGCAGCATCGTCCAGACCGTGGTCGCGGAGAAGATCAGGGCGACGCCCACGCCCAGGAGCGCGCCCCAGACGCCCGGCAGCCCCGCGACGAGCGCACCGACGGCGACGCCGAGCACGGTCAGCGCGCCGAGCAGCACCAGCACGTCGCGCAGGGCGGTGCGGAACACCGCACGCACGGCGCGGCCGTGCGCGCCGATCGTCTGCTCGACGGCGCCCTCGGTCGCCGCGCTGCCCGACCTGTCTTCCGTCGCGCCCTCCGGCCTGGCGTCCGGTCCGTGGTCCGGGCGGGCGGGCTCGGGCTGGCTCGTCGTCATCTCAGGGCTTCCTTCGGCGGGGTGGGGACGGCGGACGACGCGGCCGGGTCGCTGGACCCGGGCGCGGAGGAGGTGGGGGGCGCGAGCACCGGCGGGACGTCGACCGCCGCGGCGGCGTCGTCGTCGAGGAAGCGCCCGCGCGTGCGCAGCGGTCCGAGCGTGAGGAGCGCCGCGGCGACGACGGCCGCCGTGAGCCCTGCGGCGACGCCGTGCCAGTGCCACTGGACCAGCGCGACGGCGGCAAACGCGAACACGGCCGTCCACACGTAGAGGATGAGCACGGCGCGCCGGTGCGAGTGCCCGATCGCGAGCATCCGGTGGTGCAGGTGCATGCGGTCCGGGTGGAACGGGGACTTGCCGCGCGCGACGCGGCGCACGACCGCCATGGCCATGTCGAGCAGCGGCAGGAGGATCACCGCGAGCGGCAGGAGGAGCGGGATGAACGCCGGGATCTGCTGCGCCCCGGAGAGGGTGGTCGTGTCGACCCGGCCCGTCACGACGATGGCCGCGGCGGAGAACACGAGGCCGAGGACCATCGAGCCCGAGTCCCCCATGAAGATCCTGGCTGGATGGAAGTTGTGCGGCAAGAACCCGACGCAGATGCCGACGAGGGCGGCGATGACGAGGGTCGCGAGGCTCGAGTAGTCGTCGGCGCTCGCCTTCTGGGTGAGCACGTACGAGTACAGGAAGAACGCGGCGCCGCCGATCGCGACGAGGCCGGCCGCGAGGCCGTCGAGGCCGTCCACGAAGTTCACGGCGTTCATGGCCACCACGACCACGAGGATCGTGGCGACGAGCTGGAGGCGCGAGGACCAGATGAGCTGCTGCTCTCCGATGGGGATGGGCAGCGTGAACAGCACGACGCCCTGGCTCGCCATGAGGCCCGCCGCGAGCACCTGGCCCGCGAGCTTGGTCATCCAGTCGAGGTCCCAGATGTCGTCGGCGATGCCGAGCAGGCAGACGATCGCCGCGGCACCGACGATCCCCCAGATCCGGGCGTCGGCGACCATCCGTCCCGCGACCTCGCCGACGAACACGCTCTCGAGGAAGGGCATCTGCGACGCGAACACGACCGCCACGACCAGCCCGAGCAGCATCGCGAGACCGCCGAGCCGGGGGGTGGGGATGGTGTGGACGTCGCGGTCGCGCACCGCCGTGATGGCGCCCGTGCGCAGCGCGACCCAGCGCGCGAAGGGTGTCGCGAGGAACGTCACCGCGGCGGCGACGAGCATCACGAGCAGGTAGACCCTCACCCGCCGTTCGCCTCCGGCTCCCCGGCGTCGCCGGAGCCTCGGGTCGCGGCGGGCGCTGTGGAGCTCGCCGCCTCGGCGGGCGCCGTCTCCGGCGCCTCCGGGGCGGCTTCCGGCGCGGGCTCGTCGTCGGGGCCGAGGACGGGCGCGACCTCGCGCAGCTGCTCGAGCGTCACGGCCCCCTGCCGCACGACGCGCAGCGCGCCGGACGTCGCGTCGACGATCGTGGACGCCACTTCCCCGGGCGCCGTCCCGCCGTCGAGGTAGACGCCGACGGCGCTGCCGAGCTGCTCGCGCGCGTCGTCGACGTGCAGCGCCGCGGGGCGGCCCGTCGCGTTCGCGGACGACACGGCGAGGGGCCCGGTGCGGCGCAGGAGCGCGAGCGCGGCCGGGTGGTCGGGCATGCGCAGCGCGACCGTGCCGTGCGTCTCGCCGAGGTCCCACGCGAGCGACGGCTGGGCCTGCAGGATGATCGTGAACCCGCCGGGCCAGAACGCCTCGACGAGACGGCGGGCGTCGTCGGGCACGTCGGTGGCGAGGCCGTCGAGCGTGCGCGCGTCGGGGACGAGGACCGGGGGCGGCATGTGCCGGCCGCGGCCCTTCGCGGCGAGCAGCGCGGACACCGCCTCGGCGTCGAACGCGTCGGCGCCGATGCCGTAGACGGTGTCGGTGGGCAGCACGACGAGGCCACCGCGAGCGATCGCGTTGACCGCCTCGTCGATGCCGGCGCCCCAGGTGTTCGGGTCGGTCACGGGGTGGACGGAGCTCACGGGTCCATCCTTCCACGCCCGTGCGGCGACCCCGGGTCACCGGCCGCACCGGCTCGTCGTGCCACGACCATGCGGTCGCGGCCCGTGAGGTCCGTCAGGGTGCGCACCTCGACGAACGCGTCCGCGGCGCGGGCGGCCGCGCGCACGTCGGCGGCCTGCACCTCCGCGTGCTCCATGACGAACAGGCCGCCGGGCCGCAGCAGGCGCACGGCGGCGCGCACGACGGCGCGCGGCACTTCCAGCCCGTCGGCGCCGCGCCCGTAGAGCGCGAGGTCGGGGTCGTGGTCGCGGACCTCGGGGTCGACCGGCACCGCGTCCGGCGGGATGTACGGCGGGTTCGACACGACGACGTCGACCGTCCCGTCGAGCTCCGCGAGCAGGGCCGGGTCGCCCACGTCGCCGACGAGCGTCCGCTGGGTGCCGGACCCTACGCGCGCGGCGTTCGCCGTCGTCGCGCGGACGGCGTCGGGCGAGAGGTCGACCGCGACGACCCGCGAGCCCGGCACCTCGACGTCGACGCTGATGCCGATGACGCCCGACCCGCAGCACAGGTCCACGACGAGCGGCGGCCGGTCCGCGAGCCCCGGGTCGCCGAGGAGCCGTGCCGCCTCGTCGATCGCGACCTGCGCGACCGTCTCCGTCTCCGGGCGGGGTACGAAGACGTCGTCGAGCACCTCGACCGTGACGTGCCGGAACACCGTGTGCCCGACGATGCGCTGGAGCGGCTCGCGGCCCCGTCGGCGCTCCACCGCGTCCGCGTAGTCGGCGAGGAAGCCGTCGGTCGCGCCCGCCGGCAGCGCGGGGGCGAGCGGGGCGTCGCCCGCGGGGAGCCGGTACCACTCGAGGCGCGGCAGGCCGAGGCTCCAGGCCGCGAGGGCCTCCGCGTCGTGGCGCGCGGACGGGACGCCGGCCTCGGCGAGGATCCTCTCGGCGGCCCGCACGGCGCGCCGCAGGTCGTCCACGGTGAGCGCGGCGGGGACCCCCGCCGCGGCGGCCACGGACGGCTCGGTGCGCGCGTCGCCCATCTCAGGCCTCGCCCGCGGCGGCGAGCCGGGCCGCCTCGTCCGCCTCCACCGCCGAGCGCACGACGGGGTCGAGGTCGCCGTCGAGCACCTGGTCGAGGTTGTACGCCTTGTACCCGGTGCGGTGGTCCGCGATGCGGTTCTCCGGGAAGTTGTACGTGCGGATGCGCTCGGAGCGGTCGACCGTCCGCACCTGGGAGCGGCGCAGGTCCGCCGCCTCCGCGGCGGCCGCCTCCTGCTGCGCGGCGAGCAGGCGCGCGCGCAGCACGCGCATCGCCTGCTCCCGGTTCTGGAGCTGCGACTTCTCGTTCTGCATCGACACGACGATCCCCGTCGGCAGGTGCGTGATCCGCACCGCCGAGTCGGTCGTGTTGACCGACTGCCCGCCCGGGCCCGACGAGCGGTAGACGTCGATGCGCAGGTCGTTCGGGTCGATCTCGACCTCGCCCGCGTCCTCGACCTCGGGGAACACGAGGACCCCGGCGGCAGACGTGTGGATGCGGCCCTGCGACTCCGTCACGGGCACGCGCTGGACGCGGTGCACGCCGCCCTCGTACTTGAGGTTGGCCCAGACGCCCTCGGCCGGGTCGGACGGCGTGCTGCGCGCCTTCACCGCGACCTGGACGTCCTTGTAGCCGCCGAGGTCGGACTCGGTCGACTCGAGGACCTCCGTCTTCCAGCCGCGGCGCTCGGCGTACCGCAGGTACATGCGCAGCAGGTCGCCCGCGAACAGCGCCGACTCCTCGCCGCCCTCGCCCGCCTTGATCTCGAGGATGACGTCGCGGCCGTCGTCGGGGTCGCGCGGGACGAGCACGCGGCGCAGGCGCTCGCGCGCCTCCTCCTCGGTGGCGCGCAGGCCCGGGAGCTCGGCGGCGAACGCGTCGCCGTCGTCGCCGCCCAGCGCGGCGAGCTCGGCCGCGGCCTCGGCGTCGTCGCTCGCCTCGCGCCACGCGCGGTACGCGCCCACGACCTGGTTCAGCTCGGCGTAGCGCCGCCCGAGCGTGCGGGCGCGGCCCGCGTCGGCGTGGACGGCCGGGTCGGCGAGCTGCGCCTCGATCTCGGCGTGCTCGGCCAGCAACGGCACGACGGCGGCGAACGACTCGGTCACGGACGGCTCCTCGGGCGGTACGGCGGTGCGGGACGGCGGTCGCGGCGCGGCGCGCGGGCGCCGGGCGTGCGGTCGGACGCGGGCGCGTCACCGGGTCCGGCGCTCCGGCCGACCCCCGACAACGCGACAGCGCCGGTGGTCCGAGCGCACCGACTGCCCCTGGAGAGGTTGTCGGGCTCGGACCACCGGCGCTGCGGTGCTGCTACTTGTCGGCGTCCTTCTTGCCGTAGCGCGCCTGGAAGCGGGCCACGCGGCCACCGGTGTCGAGGATCTTCTGCTTGCCCGTGTAGAACGGGTGGCAGGCGCTGCAGACGTCGGAGCTGATCTTGCCCGACGCCTCGGTGCTGCGCGTCACGAACGTGTTCCCGCAGGTGCACGTCACCTCGGTGACGACGTACTCGGGGTGGATACCAGACTTCACGGTTTTCTCCTTGGGGTGACGTCTCCGGGTCAGGTGCGGCTACCGCACCTGTGAACCGGCGACAGGCGGCCTGACGAGCGCAGGCCGACGAACCATTGTGCCAGAACGCGCGGGGGCCCCGAGAACTTCCCGGGGCCACCCGCCGTCGGCGACCGGGCGACGCGTCAGATCGTGCGGCCGACGTTGTCGTCGTCGGCCAGCCCGCCGGGCGTCGTCTTCTGGACGTGCAGCAGGAACTCGACGTTCGTCTGCGTCTTCTTGAGCTGGCCGAGCAGCAGCTCGATCGCCTGCTGCTGGTCGAGGGCGCCCATGACGCGGCGGAGCTTGTAGATGATCTTCAGCTCGTCCTGCGACATGAGGATCTCCTCGCGGCGCGTGCCGGACGCGTTGACGTCCACGGCCGGGAAGATGCGCTTGTCCGCGAGGTTGCGGGACAGGCGGAGCTCCATGTTCCCCGTGCCCTTGAACTCCTCGAAGATGACCTCGTCCATCTTCGAGCCCGTCTCCACGAGCGCCGAGGCGAGGATCGTCAGGGAGCCGCCGTTCTCGATGTTGCGCGCCGCGCCGAAGAACCGCTTCGGCGGGTAGAGCGCGGACGCGTCCACACCACCGGACAGGATGCGGCCCGAGGCCGGCGCCGCGAGGTTGTACGCGCGCGACAGGCGGGTGAGCGAGTCGAGGAGCACCACGACGTCCTGACCGAGCTCGACCAGGCGCTTCGCGCGCTCGATCGCGAGCTCGGCGACGATCGTGTGGTCCGACGCAGGGCGGTCGAACGTCGAGGCGATGACCTCGCCGCGGACCGTCCGCTCCATGTCGGTCACCTCTTCGGGCCGCTCGTCCACGAGCACCACCATGAGGTGGACCTCGGGGTTGTTCGCGGCGATCGCGTTGGCGATCTGCTGCATGATGATCGTCTTGCCGGCCTTGGGCGGCGCGACGATGAGACCGCGCTGGCCCTTGCCGATCGGCGCGACGATGTCGATGACGCGCGGCGTGAGGCGCGTGGCCTCGGAGTTCTCGAGGCGCAGGCGCTCCTGCGGGTACAGCGGCGTGAGCCGGTTGAACTCCGGACGCTCGCGCGCCTCCTCGGGCGACATGCCGTTGACCGTGTCCAGGCGGACGAGCGCGTTGAACTTCTGGCGCGCGGTGTTGCCCTGGTTCTCGCCCTCGCGCGGCTGGCGTACGGCGCCCGTCACGGCGTCGCCGCGGCGCAGCCCGGCCTTCTTCACCTGGCCGAGCGACACGTAGACGTCGTTGTTGCCCGGCAGGTAGCCGCTGGTGCGGACGAACGCGTAGTTGTCGAGGATGTCAAGGATGCCCGCGACGGGGAGCAGGACGTCGTCCTCGTTGACCTCGATGTCGTCGAGGCCCGAGAGGTCCGGTCCCTGGCGGTTGCGGCCACGCTTGCGGTCGCGGTCGCGACCACGGTCGCGGCCCCGACGGCGGCGCCCGCCGCGCTCGTCGTCCAGGAGCTGGCGGTCGTCACGGCGGTCGCCCTGACGCTCGCCCCGGCCCTGTTGGCCGGACTGCTGGCCGGACTGCTTCTCCGGCTGCTGCTCGCGCTGGCGCTCGCCGCCCTGCCCGTCGCGCTGGCGGTCGGCGCGCGGCGCGTCGCCGTCGCCCTCGCCCGTGCGCGGGGCACCGGCACCGCGGCCCGCACGACGCGAGCCGCGCTCGCCCGTGACCAGGCCGACGGCGGCCGCGGCGCGCGCAGCACGCTCGTCGGGCGACTCGTTCGAGGTGTCGCGCGTGCGCACGCCCTCGCCGAGGGCCTCGGCGACCGCGGCCGCCGCCTCCGAGCGCGCGTCGCGGCGGCCGTCGCGGCGCTCGCCGCGCTGCTCCGTGCGCTGCTCGTCGGCGCGCACCGGGAGGTCGAGCACGGGAGCGGCGGTGCGCTCCTCGCGGCTCGCGGCCGACGGCGCGTCCTGACGCGTCGCCGGGGAGTCGGTGCCGGCCGCGGGGCTCGCCGCGGGCCGCTCGGCGCGACGGCTGCGGCCGCGCCCCGAGGCGACGGGCGCCTCGGTCGTCTCACGCGACGCGGCGGGCGCCGCGTCCGTGTCGCGCCGCGACGCGGCGGGGCGCTCGGAGGCGCCCTGCTCGCCCGTGCGGGCGCGGATGACGTCCACGAGATCGCCCTTGCGCATCTTGGACGTGCCCTTGACCCCGAGCTGCGAGGCGAGCGCCTGCAGCTCCGGGAGGCGCAGGGTGGAGAGCGCGCCGTTCCGGGCGGTACCGCCGGCAGCGGTCGCGCTGCTCGTGGCGGTGTCGATGGTGTCTGTCACGAAGGACCCTTCCCCCTCGTTTGCGTCCGTCTCTCAGAGGGCGGACCGCGGGTGGTCGACGCCCGGCCGTGACGGCCGGTGCGCAGGTGTCACCACGCGTCAGTGGTACGACGACGTCATCTGACGCGGGCTGGATTGCCTTCTCTCGGACGGGCTCTGTCGCGGCACTTCCGCGCTGGAGAACGCTCGACTGCTGATGCGAGAGCGTGACCGAAGGCTGAAACCATCCTAGCACCGGCAGGACAGCGGTCAGAGCCGTTCGGCGACGACCCCGCGCGTGTCGACGTCGAGGCGGCGTACCGACCAGTCCGCGCTCCCCCCGACGAGCTCCTCCGCGACGCCCGCGACCTCGTCGAGGTGCTCCGCCGCAGCCAGGACGAGGACCGTGGGGCCGGCACCCGACACCGTCGCCGCGAGCCCCCGTGCCCGCAGCGCGCGGACGAGCTCGGACGTCGTCGGCATGACGCCGGCACGGTACCCCTGGTGGAGCCGGTCGTCGGTCGCGTCGAGGAGCAGGTCGGGGCGTCGCGTGAGCGCCTCGACCAGCAGGGCGGACCGACCCGCGTTGAACGCCGCGTCGGCGTGCGGCACGTGCGCCGGGAGCACCCCGCGCGCGCGGCTCGTCGCGAGCCGCGCCGAGGGGACCAGCACCGTCGCCCGCAGGTCGGGATGCACGTCGAGCCGGACGGCACGCGCCCCGGCCCCGGGCGTCCCGCTCTCCCACGCGACGGTCGCGCCGCCGAGCAGCGCGGGCGCCGCGTTGTCCGGGTGGCCCTCGATCGCGGTCGCGAGGCCGAGCGCGACGTCGTCGTCGAGGACCGACGGGTCGGCGACGAGCGCGCGCGCCGCCACGATGCCCGCGACGACGGCCGCGGCGGACGAGCCGAGGCCCCGCCCGTGCGGGACGCGGTTGACGCACGTCAGGTGCAGGCCCGTCTGCGGCGCACCCGCCACGTCGAGCGCGGCCCGCAGGGCCCGCACCACCAGGTGGGACTCGTCGCCGGGCACCTCTCCGGCGCCCTCGCCCTCGACGTCGACCACGACGTCGTCGCTCGCGAGCGCGCGCACCTCGAGCACGTCGTGCAGCGCGAGCGCGAGGCCCAGCGCGTCGAAGCCGGGGCCGAGGTTCGCGCTCGTCGCGGGGACGCGCACCCGTACGTGGTCCGCGCCGAGCTGCATCAGTCGAGCCCGAGGGCGTCGGCGATGGACACGACGTCGGCGGTCACGCGCGTCGGCTCGACCTCGGTGCCGTCGAGCGTGCGCAGCGCCCACTGCGGGTCCTTGAGCCCGTGACCGGTGACCGTGACGACGATCCGCGCGCCCGCGGGCACGAGCCCGCGCTCGGCGCGCGCGAGGATCCCGGCGACGCCGGCGGCCGACGCGGGCTCGACGAACACGCCGACCTCGCTCGACAGCACGCGGTGCGCCGCAAGGATCTGCTCGTCGGAGACGGCCTCGATGACGCCGCCCGACTCGTCGCGCGCGGCCTCGGCGAGCTCCCACGACGCGGGGTTGCCGATGCGGATGGCGGTCGCGACGGTCTCGGGCTCCGTGATCGGGTGGCCCGCGACGATCGGCGCGGCGCCCGCCGCCTGGAAGCCCCACATCTGCGGCGTGCGCGTCGCGACGGCCGGCAGGCCCTCCCCCGCGTGCCCGGCAGCGCCCTGGCCCGCGTACTCGCGGAAGCCCTTCCAGTACGCGGTGATGTTCCCCGCGTTGCCGACGGGCAGCGCGTGGATGTCCGGGGCGTCGCCGAGCGCGTCGACGATCTCGAACGCGCCCGTCTTCTGGCCCTCGATGCGGTCGGGGTTGACCGAGTTCACGAGCTCGACCGGGTACGCCTCGGCGAGCTTGCGCGCCGCGACGAGGCAGTCGTCGAAGTTGCCGTCGACCTGGAGCAGCCGCGCGCCGTGCGCGATCGCCTGGCTCAGCTTGCCCATCGCGATCTTGCCGTCCGGGACGAGCACCGCGCACGTCATCCCCGCGCGCACCGCGTAGGCGGCCGCCGACGCCGACGTGTTGCCCGTGGACGCGCACACGACCGCCTGCGCGCCGCGCCCCGCGGCCGCCGAGATCGCCGTCGTCATACCGCGGTCCTTGAACGACCCCGTGGGGTTCATGCCCTCGACCTTGACGAACACCTGCGCGCCCGTGCGCGCGGAGAGCGCCGGCGCCTCGACGAGCGGCGTGCCGCCCTCGCCGAGCGTGACGATCCGCTCGGCGACGTGCGCCGGCAGCCGGTCGCGGTACTCGGAGATGATGCCTCTCCACTGGTGGGCCATCAGGCTCCCTCGACTCTCAGGACGGACGTGATCGTGCGGACGGGCTCGAGCTCGGCGACCGCCGCGACGGTGGCCGACAGCGCCGACTCGGGCGCCGCGTGCGTGGTGATGAGGAGCTCCGCGACGCCGGGCTCGGCGACGTCGGCAGCGCCGCGCGCCGTCGGCTGGCGGACCGCCTCGATGGACACGCCGTGCTCGGCGAGCGCGTGCGCGACCTGCGCGAGCACGCCGGGGCGGTCCTCGACGTCGAGCCGCACCTGGTAGCGCGTGACCGCGGCGCTCGCCGGGAGGATCGGGAGCTCGGCGTACGTGGACTCCTGCGGCCCCTTGCCCCCGAGCACGCGGTGGCGGGCGGCGGAGACGACGTCGCCCAGGACGGCGGACGCCGTCGGGGCGCCGCCCGCGCCGCGCCCGTAGAACATGAGCTCGCCCGCGGACTCGGCCTCGACGAACACGGCGTTGAACGAGCCGCGCACGTTCGCGAGCGGGTGCGAGGTCGGCACGAGCGCCGGGTGCACGCGCACGGACACGCCCGCCTCCCCGGTCGCGCCGCCGTCGCGCCGCTCGGCGATGGCGAGCAGCTTGATGACGTGGCCCGTCTGCGCGGCCCACGCGACGTCGTCTGCCGTGACGGCGAGGATGCCCTCGCGCGCGACGTCGTCGAGCGACACGCGCGTGTGGAACGCGAGGCTCGCGAGGATCGCCGCCTTCGCCGCGGCGTCGTACCCCTCGACGTCGGCCGTCGGGTCGGCCTCCGCGTAGCCGAGGACCTGGGCCTCCCGGACGGCCTCGTCGAGGCCCCGGCCCGTCGTGGCCATCTGGTCGAGCACGTAGTTGGTCGTCCCGTTGACGATGCCGAGCACGCGGCGCACGCGGTCGCCCGCGAGCGACTCGCGCACCGGGCGCACGATGGGGATGGCGCCCGCGACGGCGGCCTCGAAGTAGATGTCCACCCCGGCGGCGTCGGCCGCCTTGTAGAGCGTGGGGCCGTCCTCGGCGAGGAGGGCCTTGTTCGCCGTCACGACGGCGGCGCCCGCCTCGATCGCGCGCAGCAGCAGCGACCTCGCGGGCTCGGTGCCGCCCATCACCTCGACGACGATGTCCGCGCGCTCGACGAGGCTCGCCGCGTCCTCCGTGAGCAGCGACCGGTCCACCGCGGCGTCGCGTGGGGCGGACGCGTCGCGAACCGCGATCCCGACGAGCTCCAGGGGCGCACCGACCCGGGACGCGAGGTCGTCGGCCTGCTCCGTGAGCAGCCGCGCGACCTGGGTGCCGACGACGCCGCACCCCAGCAGGGCGACGCGCAGGGGCGGGTGGGACTCGGCGGCAGACGGCACGACGGACCTTCCTCGGGTGGTCAGGACGGGTGCGGCGCCGGGCGCGGCCCGGGTCGTGCCCGGGTGGCTCGGGAGCCGCAGGCACAGGATACGGCGACGCGCGCGCCCGCCCCGGGCGTGCCCACAGGTCGGATGCCGACCTGTGGACGCGCCGTCGGGTCAGCCCTCGTCGAGCGCCAGCAGGTCCTCGACGGTCTCGCGCCGCACGAGCACGCGGCTCGCGCCGTCGTGCACGGCGACCACGGGAGGACGCGTCAGCAGGTTGTAGTTCGACGCCATCGAGCGGCCGTAGGCCCCCGTGGCGGGCACCGCGAGCAGGTCGCCCGCGCGCACGTCCCCGGGGAGCTGCACCTCGTGGACGACGATGTCGCCGCTCTCGCAGTGCTTGCCCACGACGCGCGCGAGCACGGGCCCGGCCTCGGACGCCCGGCCGACGACCTCGGCGTGGTACTGCGCCGCGTAGAGCGCGGGACGGATGTTGTCGCTCATGCCGCCGTCCACCGACACGTACGTGCGCACGCGCCCGTCGTCGAGGGCCACGGGCTTCACCGTGCCGACCGTGTAGAGCGTGAGGCCGGCCGGCCCGACGATCGCGCGCCCCGGCTCGATCGAGAACCGCGGCAGCGGCGTGCCGAGCTCCGCGGCCACCGCCTCGACCGCGCGCGCGACGTCCTTCGCGACGCGCTCCGGGTCGAGCGCGACGTCGCCCGGGAGGTACGCGATGCCGTAGCCACCGCCGATGTCGACCTCGTCGACGAGGACGCCGGAGCGGGCCGCGAGCCGCGCCCGCAGCTCCAGCACGGCGCGCGCCGCGACCTCGAAGCCCGAGGGGTCGAGGATCTGGGACCCGATGTGCGAGTGGATCCCGAGCAGGTGCAGCTCGGGGCGGGCGACGACGTCGAGCAGCGCCGTCATCGCCGGGGAGTCGCCGGCCGCGCCGCCGTCCGCGGGGCGCGGCGCCGCGATCGACAGCCCGAACTTCTGGTCCTCGTGCGCGGTCGAGATGTACTCGTGCCCGCCCGCGTGGACGCCCGTCGTCACGCGGACCATGACGGGCGCGACCACGCCGCGCTCGCCCGCGAGCCGCGCGACGCGCTCGACCTCGACGAGCGAGTCGACGATGATCCGGCCCACGCCCTCGTCGAGCGCCCGGCCGATCTCGGCGTCGGACTTGTTGTTGCCGTGCAGGCCGATCTCCGCGCCGGGGACGCCGGCGCGCAGCGCGACGGCGAGCTCTCCCCCGCTCGCGGTGTCGACGCGCAGGCCCTCCTCGCGCGCCCAGCGCGCGACGGCCACGGTGAGCAGCGCCTTGCCCGCGTAGTACACGTCGACGTCCGACCCGACGGCGCGGAACGCCGTCTCGAACGCCGTCCGGTACGCGCGCGCCCGGGCGCGGAAGTCCGCCTCGTCGAGCACGTACGCGGGCGTCCCGTGCTCCGCCACGAGGTCGTGGACGTCGACGCCCGCGACCTCGACCACGCCGTCGTCCCGGCGCCGCACGCCGCGCGACCACGGCTCGCCGGGGTGTCCCGGCAGGCCCGTGCTCACATGCGCTCCGGCGCGCTCACGCCGAGCAGCCCCAGGCCGTTGGCGAGAACCTGGCGCACCGCGTCGTTGAGCCACAGGCGCGTGCGGTGCGTGTCCGTGACCTCCTCGTCCGGGTACGGCAGCACGCGCTGCGACTTCTGCTGGTACCACGTGTGGTAGTCGCCGGCCAGGGCCTCGAGGTAGCGCGCGACGCGGTGCGGCTCGCGCAGCTCGGCCGCCTGGGCGACGATGCGCGGGAACTCGGTGAGACGCCCGACGAGCGCCGCCTCGCTCGGGTGGTCGAGCAGCGCGGGCTCGAACCCGTCGGCCCGCGCGACGCCGCGGTCGGCCGCGTTGCGGTCCACCGCCGCGGTGCGCGAGTGCGCGTACTGCACGTAGTAGACGGGGTTCTCGTTCGTCGCCCGCGCGAGCAGGTCGAGGTCGAGGTCGATGTTCTGGTCCGCGGACGAGCGCGCGAGCGAGTAGCGCGCGGCGTCGACCCCGACGGCGTCCACCAGGTCCTCCAGCGTCACGACCGTCCCGGCGCGCTTCGACATGCGCACGGGCTGGCCGTCCTTGACGAGGTTGACCATCTGCCCGATGAGGAGCTGCAGGTTCTTCCCCGGGGTGTCGCCGAAGGCCGCGCAGACCGCCATCATGCGGCCGACGTACCCGTGGTGGTCGGCGCCGAGCATGATGATGACCTCGTCGAAGCCGCGCTCGCGCTTGTCGAGGTAGTAGGCGATGTCGCCCGCGATGTAGGCCGCCTCGCCGTCGGACTTGATGACGACGCGGTCCTTGTCGTCGCCGAAGTCGGTCGTGCGCAGCCAGGTCGCGCCGTCCTTCTCGAACATGTGGCCGGACGCGCGCAGGCGCTCGACGGCGCGCTCGACGGCGCCCGACTCGTGCAGCGAGTCCTCGTGGAAGTAGACGTCGAAGTCGACGCCGAAGTCGTGCAGCGACGCCTTGATCTCGCCGAACATGCGCTCGACGCCGCGCGCGCGGAAGACCTCCTGCGCCTCGGCGTCCGGGAGCGTGCGCGGGTCGGGGTCGCCCGCGGCGACGGCGTCGGCGACGACCGCGTCGGCGATCTCGGTGACGTACTCGCCGCCGTACCCGTCCTCCGGCGCCTCCAGGCCGCGCGAGCGCGCGAGCAGCGAGCGCGCGAAGCGGTCGATCTGGGCGCCGTGGTCGTTGAAGTAGTACTCCCGCGTCACGTCCGCGCCGCTCGCCTCGAGCACGCGCGCGAGCGAGTCGCCGACGGCGGCCCAGCGGACGCCGCCGATGTGGATGGGCCCGGTCGGGTTCGCGGAGACGAACTCGAGGTTGACCTTCTTGCCCGCCTCGGAGTCGCCGCGCCCGTACGCCGGGCCGGCCTCGACGATCGTGCGCGCGAGCTCGCCCGCGGCGGCCGCGTCGAGCGAGATGTTGAGGAAGCCGGGGCCGGCGACGTCCACGGCCCGGATGCCCAGGTGCGCGGCGAGGCGGCGCGCTAGGTCCTCGGCGAGCGCGCGCGGCGTCGTGCCCGCCTTCTTCGCGAGCTGCAGCGCGACGTTCGTGGCCCAGTCGCCGTGCTCGCGCTGGCGGGGTCGCTCCACGTGGACGCGCTCGGGGACCGCGGTCGGGTCCAGGGCGAGGGTGCCGTCGGCGACGGCGGCGGCCAGGGCAGCGCTCAGCGCTTCGGAGAGCTCGTCGGGGGTCACCGGGCGATTCTACCGAGGCGCGGGGGTCGTCCGTCGCGCCATTTCGCCGCCGCCCGCCCCGCCGCACCGGCGGCCGGGCCCGCTCCCCCGCGTCTCCGCGCCAAGCCGGAACGCCGGGGCAGTGCACCCGGTCGGCGCACCCGGTCGGCAGCCGGCCGCGCCGGGTCCGCGCACCCCCTGCGGGCTGGTAGTCTCGTGCATCGCGTCGGCGGTCACCGTCGGCGCTCGCCCTCGTAGCTCAGTGGATAGAGCGTCTGCCTCCGGAGCAGAAGGTCGTAGGTTCGAATCCTATCGAGGGCACCCGATCCGCTCCGACGAGCCCGGCCCGCCTCGCGCGGCCGGGCTCGCGCCGTCTCCGGGCCCGCTGCGCGAGGTCCGCCACGACCCGCGCGCTCCCGCTACGGTGGGGCCATGACCGACGGCGGCTACGGGGACTTCGAGTTCGAGCGCCGGTTCCTCGTGCGCGAGCTGCCCGAGGACCTGCGCGACGCGCCCGCGCTCATCGTGCAGAGCTACTACCTGGCCGACGAGGGCTACGCGCTGCGGCTGCGCGCCAAGGTGCCCACGGTCGACGCGACGATGGACGCCACGACCGACCCGGTCCGGCTCCTCGACCGCTACGCCCCCGCCGTCGACCTGTGCACGCTCACCGTCAAGGGTCCGATGGCCGGCGGCACGCGCTACGAGGCGGAGCGCGAGGTCGACGTGGCGGTGGGCGTCCAGATGATCCGCCGCGGCGGTGCGCGCGTCGTCAAGACCCGCTACTCCGTGTGGGTCGGGGCCGACGGCTGGGTCGTCGACGTGTTCGGCGGGGCGAACCACCCCCTCGTCGTCGCGGAGTGCGAGCGGACCGGTCCCGTCACGGACCTGCAGATCCCCGCGTTCTGCGTCACCGAGCTCACGGACGACCCCCGGTTCTCCAACGACGCGCTCGCGGGCCGCCCCTACGGCGCGTGGCGCGAGGAGTTCGAGGCCGAGCTCGCCGCGTCCGGCCCGCGGTTCCTCCAGGACTTCGGCCGCAACGAGCGGCTCTCCGGCCCGTAGGCACCGCGCGGGCACGCGCCCGGCCGCGGGCCCTCGGGTCAGCGCAGCGCGTCCGCCGCGGCGCACACCGCGGCGACGTCGAACCGGACCGTGCGCCCGTCGACCGGCACCCACCCGGGCTCGTGCCCGAACAAGACCGCCCACGGCAGCGCGCCGGGCGACACGTGCTCGCGCGCCCGGTCGTGCGCGCGCGCCTCCGCGACCTCGCGCTCGACGGCGTCCTCCAGCGCGACGAGGTCGGCCCGCACCGCGTCGCCCTTCTCCGTGAGCCGGCGCGACCGCCCCGCCTCCAGGTAGCCGTCGTGGCGGGCGCTGCGCACGACCTGGCGCGCGGCGTCGTGCACCCGGTGGCGCAGGGCGTCGTCGGCCGGGTCGAGCGCGACGCGCGCGCCCTCGCCCGCCGTCCCGCCGAAGAGGGTCGACAGCGCGAGGTGCTCGCGCTCGGAGGCACGCGACGCGTCGAGGAGGACGAGGACGGGAGGCTCGCCGGGCGCCGTCGGCTCCACGCGGACGAGGCCGCCCACGGCGAGGCTCAGCACCTGCGCGGCGAGCGCGTGCTCGGGACGGCGCAGGACGACCGCGGCGAGGAGCAGGTCGGCCACGGTCCGACGATACGGCGCGGGGCGGCCGCGCGCGGGGCGACCGGCCGGGGGCGCGTCAGGAGTTCTGGATCTCCTCGACGCCCTGGACGAACTCGAAGTGCCAGGGCTCGTAGGCGCCGCTGCCGCCGCGCTTGGCCCACGCCGGGTTCGCCCAGCCGTACGTGGCGCCGTTCTGGTTGATCCACGCGTAGACCTCGCGCGAGCCGGTCTCCACGGAGCAGAGGTCGATCGCGAGCCCCCACCCGTGCATGGACCAGCCGGGGGGCGCCGCGAAGGCGCCGCGGGAGGACTTGAGCGAGACCTGCGTCGAGAGCGTGCGGTACGACGACACGAGGCAGAGGTCCCGGCCGAAGGTGGCCCGGAAGGCCTCGTTCATCGCGGAGAGCGCGACGGCCGCGTCGGGTCGCAGGTGCTCGTCCGCCTGCCACAGCTCGCACAGGGCGTGCTCGTCGAGGTTGCCGTTCGTGCCCTCGGGCCGGACGGTCGGGTCGCAGCCCGGCAGCGGGTCGCGGGCGGCGGAGCGGGAGGCCGCCTCGCGGCGCACCTCGACGCGGGGCGCGGCGGCGACGCTCGGGGAGACGGCGGGTGCGGTCGCGGCGGCGGTCGCGAGGTCGAGCGCGCTCGGGCCGACGGGGCGGGTCTCCGGCTCGAAGGGCGACCCGCTGCCGAGCGCGTCGTCGGCGCCCGCGGAGAGCGGCATCGCGATGGTCGCGGCGGCGAGCGTCCCGAGGACGGCGACGCGCGGAACCCAGCGGTGCTGGCTGGAGACCTGTGCCTGGGGGCGGCGACGCCGGGAGCCCTGCTCCGCCTCGCGCCGGGCCCGTCGTGAGTCGAGGGCGGGTGCGCCGTGCTGCGACTCCACCCGCCACCTGCCTCTCACGTCGTCGGGGTGGCTCCGAGCCACCGATGACCGATCAATCACGGAACAGTAACGAAGGGCTCCGGCGATGCCAAGTCCCCTGCTCAGAGCCTCGGCGGAGCACCTTCGGGGACCTCGCGCCGACCGGGCCGCCGGCCTACGGCCGACGCTGCATCGCGTCGCGCACCTCGCCGACGAGCTCCTCGAGGATGTCCTCGAGGAAGACCACCCCGAGCGCGCCCCCGCCCTCGGGACCGTCGACGCGCGCCAGGTGCGCCCCCGAGCGCTGCATGGCGCGCAGCGCGTCCTCCACCTCGTCGTCGGGCGCGGCGGCCGCGAGCGCCCGCACGCGCCACGACGGGACCGGGGCCTCGCGCGTCGTCTCGTCCGCGTAGAGCACGTCCTTGACGTGCAGGTAGCCCACGAGGTCGCCCGTGACGTCCGCGACGGCGAACCGCGAGAAGCCGGTCTTGGCGACCAGGCGCTCGACCTCGTCGGGCGTGCAGCCCTCGGTCACGGTGACGAGGTCCGCGACCGGGACCATGACGTCCTGCGCGGTGCGCTCGGAGAACTCGATGGCCCCGGACAGCAGCCCCTGCTCGTCGCGCAGCACGCCCTCGGCCTGGGAGTGCTCGACGATGGACTGCACCTCCTCGGCGGTGAACGCCGACGCCACCTCGTCCTTCGGCTCGACGCCCGTGGCGCGCACCGCGTGGTTCGCGAGCCAGTTGAGCGCGACGATGACGGGGCGCAGCACGCGCCCGATCCACACGAGCGGCGGACCGAACCACATGACGGCCGTCTCCGGCCCGGAGACCGCGAGGTTCTTCGGGACCATCTCGCCCAGCACCACGTGCAGGTAGACGACGATCGCGAGCGCCACGACGAACGCGATCGGGTGCGCGAGCGCGGTGCTCACGCCGAGCGCGTGCAGCGGGTCCTCGATGAGGTGCGCGATGGCCGGCTCCGCGACGACGCCGAGACCCGTGGAGCAGACGGTCACGCCGAGCTGGGCGCACGCGAGCATGAGCGACACGTGCTCCATCGCCCACAGGACCGTCTGGGCGCGGCGGTTGCCCTGCGCGGCGAGCGGCTCGATCGCCGAGCGGCGCGCGGAGATCACCGCGAACTCGGCGCCGACGAAGAACGCGTTGCCGGCGAGCAGGAGGAGCGCGACGAGGAGCGCGGTGGTCGAGCTCATGCGTCCCCCTCCGTCGGTGTCGCGCGGACCGAGAGCCGCTCGACGCGCCGCCCCTCCATCGCCTCCACGCGCAGCACCACGCGGTACCGTCCCTCGCCCGCGGCGATCTCGTCGCCGGGCTCGGGGACGCGGCCGAGGCGGGCCATGACGAGGCCGCCGAGCGTCTCGTAGGCGCCGTCCTCGGGGACGCGCAGCCCCGTGACCTCCGTGAGCTCGTCGGGCCGCATGACGCCGGGCACGAGCCACGAGCCGTCCGCACGGCGGGCCGCGCCGGAGCGCCGGGGGTCGTGCTCGTCCGCGACGTCGCCCACGAGCTCCTCGACGACGTCCTCGAGCGTGACGACGCCCGAGGTGCCGCCGTACTCGTCGACCACGACCGCCATCTGGAGGCCGAAGCCGCGGAGCTCGACGAGGAGCGGGCCGAGCCGCACCGTCTCGGGCACGCGCGGGGCGTCGGCCATGAGGGCCGCCGCCGGCACCTCGTGGCGCCGCTCGTAGGGGACGGCGACGGCGCGGCGCAGGTGGACGAGGCCGACGACGTCGTCGCGGTCCTCGCCGATGACGGGGAACCGCGAGTGCCCCGTGCGCCGGGCGGCGTCGACGACGTCCGCGGCGGTCGCGTCCCGGTCCACGACGACCATGCGCATGCGGTCGGTCATGACGTCGACGGCGCTCAGCTCGTCGAGCTCGATCGAGTTGGTGAGGAGGGTCGCGACGGAGACGTCGAGCGTGCCCTCCTGCGCGGAGCGGCGCACGAGGGCGGCGAGCTCGGACGCCGATCGGGCGCCCGACAGCTCCTCGCGCGGCTCGACGCCGACGCGGCGCAGGATCGCGTTCGCCGAGCCGTTGAGCACGGCGATGACCGGCCGGAACAGCTTGGTGAACTGCCGCTGCACGGGCACGACCTGCCGCGCGGTCGCGTAGGGCGCGCTGAGCGCGAAGTTCTTGGGGATGAGCTCGCCGAAGAGCATCGAGACGAAGTTCACGACGAGCAGCGCGAGCACGCCCGCGAGGACCGCGGAGGCCGCGTGGCCGAGCGGCGTCGAGCTCAGGGCGTCCCCGAAGAGCGCGAGGAGCGCGGGCTGCGCGGTGTACCCGAGGAGGATGGTCGTGAGGGTGATGCCGACCTGCGCCGAGGAGAGCTCGGTCGACAGGTGCTTGAGCCCGGCCCGGACGCTGCGGTCGCGGCGGTCGGGGCCGCCCGTCCCGCCCGACGGCGGGGAGCCGCGTCTGTCGCCCTCCTGGTCGGCGTCGTCCCCGGCGGGGAGGACGGCGGGGTCGAGGGTGACCAGGGAGAACTCGCTGGCCACGAAGACGGCGGTACCTGCGGTGAGGAGCACCCCGAGCGCGACCATGACCCAGTCGCCTACCACGGAGTGCTCCACCGATATCGGGAGGTGCTCT
Organism: Cellulosimicrobium sp. SL-1; assembly: GCF_011033075.1. Taxonomy (NCBI): domain Bacteria; kingdom Bacillati; phylum Actinomycetota; class Actinomycetes; order Micrococcales; family Promicromonosporaceae; genus Cellulosimicrobium; species Cellulosimicrobium sp. SL-1. The sequence goes on from NZ_JAACJC010000009.1 coordinate 55,416, forward strand.
TCATCGTGCCGACGATGTTAGCGCTCGCCCCTCGCCCGGCGCCCGGGAGGGACGGCTCGGCGGCGCCCAGGAGGGGCCGCCCCGCCGTGCGACCTGGTGGCCGGACGGCGACGAAATCCGGCCGACCTGGGCCGACGTGTGCCACGCTGTATCCCATGGCAGATCCGAGGGCAGCGAGCGCAGCACCGACCGGCGCGGGGGCCGGTCCCGTCCCCGGCCGCGGGCCCGTGCCCACGACCGCCCCGGTGGCCGGCGGCGGCACCCCGCAGCAGGCGGCCACGGTCCTCGTCGTCGAGGACGAGCCCGCGATCGCGACCGCCATCGCGCAGCGGCTGAGCGCGGAGGGCTGGCGCGTCGAGGTCGCGCGCGACGGCCTGTCCGCCGTCGACGCCGCGGCGCGCCTGCGCCCGGACGCGATCGTCCTCGACGTCATGCTCCCCGGCATCGACGGTCTCGAGGTCACGCGCCGCATCCAGGCGGAGCAGCCCGTCCCGATCCTCATGCTCACCGCGCGCGACGACGAGACCGACATGCTCATCGGGCTCGGCGTCGGCGCGGACGACTACATGACCAAGCCGTTCTCCATGCGCGAGCTCGTCGCGCGCATCAAGGCGCTGCTGCGGCGCGTCGACCGCGCCACGCAGGCCGCGAGCTCCGCCCCGAGCGACCCGCCCATGACGGTGGGCGACGTGACGATCGACAAGGCCCAGCGCCGCGTCTACCGCGCGGGCGAGGAGGTCCACCTCACGCCCACCGAGTTCGAGCTGCTCGTCATGCTCGCGAGCTCGCCGAAGACGGTCCTCACGCGCGAGCGACTGCTCGCCGAGGTGTGGGACTGGGCCGACGCCAGCGGGACGCGCACCGTCGACTCCCACATCAAGGCGCTGCGCCGCAAGCTCGGTGCGGACCTCATCCGCACGGTCCACGGCGTCGGTTACGCGTTCGAGCCGCCCGCCGGATGACCTCCTCCCCCGCCGACCCCGCCGGCGGCACGGACCCGGGACAGGCGCAGGCTCCCGGCCCGGCGCGGCCGGGACCGCACCGGGCCCACACGATCCGCCCGCACCTCCCGGACGTCCGGCCGCTCGACTCGTTCCGCTCGCTGAAGATCAAGCTCGGCGTGCTGGTCGCCGCGACGGTGACGCTCGCCGTCCTCATCACGTGGATCGGGCTGCAGAACCAGCTCGGGCCGTCGCGCACGTTCCCGCTCGCGATCGTGCTGTCGCTGCTGCTCACGCAGCTCCTCGCGCGCGGCATGACGTCGCCCCTGCGGGAGATGACCGCCGCCGCCCGGGCGATGGCCGACGGCGACTACACGCGGCGCGTGCGCGCCACGAGCCGCGACGAGGTGGGCCAGCTCGCGGTGGCGTTCAACGTCATGGCGGAGGACCTCGCGACGAGCGACCAGGTGCGCCGGGAGCTCATCGCGAACGTCTCGCACGAGCTGCGCACGCCGATCGCGGCGCTCCAGGCCCAGCTCGAGAACGTCGTGGACGGGGTGACGCCCCCGACGCCCGCGACGATGGAGATGTCGCTCGCGCAGACCGAGCGCCTCACGCGGCTCGTCGCGTACCTCCTGGACCTGTCGCGCATCGAGGCGGGCGCGGCGGCGCTCAACATCACCCAGATCGACGTCGGCGACTTCCTCGAGGAGAACGCCGAGGCCGTGTCGATGGTCGAGGCGGGCAAGCAGCTGCGCTACGTCGTGGACGTCACGCCCCCGGACCTCGTGCTCGAGGCGGACCGCGAGCGGCTGCACCAGGTCGTGACCAACCTCCTGCAGAACGCGATCCGGCACTCGCCGCAGGGCGGGGAGATCCGGCTCGAGGCGTACCCGGTGGACGGCGACGTCGTGCTGGAGGTCGTCGACGAGGGCCCCGGGATCGCCAAGGAGGACCGCGAGCGGATCTTCGAGCGCTTCGCCCGGGCCAGCGCGACGGGCGCGCACACGACGACGGGCGGGTCGACGGGCGGCACGGGGATCGGGCTCGCGATCGTGCGCTGGGCGGTGGACCTGCACGGCGGCCGGATCGAGGTCGCGGACTCGCGCCGGGGGGCGACGATGCGCGTCACGCTGCCCGCGCACGCGGGCTCCGCGCCGCTCCCGCCCGAGGACGGCGACGCGTCGTACCCGGCGCACCCCGACGTGCGGTGACTCCGTCCTGACAGCGCGCGCACCCGCCCGCGCTCGGACGTGAGATGCGTCACACCGCCGCGCAGAGATACCTCGGGATGGCGTGGAATTCCGCGATCTTGCCCTCCGACGAGGTGCGCGTGGGGTCACGTTTGCCTGGCCCAGACACGGCGTGAAGAACCCGCGAACAGGCCGCGCCGGAACGCTCGGCCCAACGCCCGAGGCCGACGACGAGGGCCTAGGCTGGAGTGGTCCGGAACCCGGACGAGCCCGTGCCGACGTCGGGGGCGCCGCAGCAGCGGTGCGCCGTCGTACCACGGTCGCGGGCTGTGACCGACAGCGACCTGTGTGTGAAAGTGGGCGATCCTCGCGTGTCCCCGAAGGCTGAGTCAGAGGCGATCAGCGACGCAAGCTCCGTGTTCGGAGCGAACGAGTGGCTCGTCGACGAGCTGTACGAGCAGTACCTCCAGGACAAGAACGCGGTAGACCCCGCGTGGTGGGACTTCTTCGAGGACTACCGCCCTGCGGAGCGCTCGGACGCCGACACCACGAGCGACGCCCCGGCGGCGCCCGCGAACGGGTCCGTCCCGGCCGCGGCACCCGCGAACGGGTCCCGCCCGGCCGCGGCGCCGGTGAACGGCTCGCCCGCTCCGGCAGCACCCGCCGCGCCGGCACCTGCAGCGCCGACCGCCGTGACGGACGGCTCGGCCGCCGCCGAGGCCGCGCAGCGCGTCAAGCCGCCGAAGCTCCCGGCCGACCCGGCGGTCAACGCCGCGGTCGAGGCCGTGCACGCGTCGCGCCCCGTCGCGACCGCCCAGCCCGCGACGGCGCCGTACGCCCAGGTGCCCGCGCGCAAGGTCGCCGGCGCCCCCGCGCCCGAGGACCAGGCCACGGACGACGTGCAGAAGCTCCGCGGCCCGGCCGCGCGCGTCGTGACGAACATGGAGGCCAGCATCCAGGTGCCGACGGCGACGTCGGTGCGCGCGGTGCCGGCCAAGCTCATGGTCGACAACCGCATCGTCATCAACAACCACCTCGCGCGCGGTCGCGGCGGCAAAATCTCGTTCACGCACCTCATCGGGTTCGCGCTCGTCGAGGCGCTGGCCGACATGCCGGTGATGAACGCGAGCTACACGCAGATCGAGGGCAAGCCCGCGGTCAACCAGCCCGCGCACGTGAACTTCGGGCTCGCGATCGACCTGGCGAAGCCGGACGGCTCGCGCCAGCTCCTCGTCCCGAGCATCAAGAAGGCCGAGACGATGGACTTCGCCCAGTTCTGGGCAGCCTACGAGGACCTCGTGCGCCGTGCGCGCGGCGGCAAGCTCGGCGTCGACGACTTCGCGGGCACCACGATCTCGCTCACCAACCCGGGCGGCATCGGCACCGTGCACTCGGTGCCCCGCCTCATGCAGGGCCAGGGCACGATCATCGGCGTCGGCGCGATGGACTACCCCGCGGAGTTCGCGGGCGCCTCGACCGAGCGGCTCGCCCGCCTGGGCATCTCGAAGGTCCTGACGATCACGTCGACCTACGACCACCGCATCATCCAGGGGGCGCAGTCGGGCGAGTTCCTGCGCATCCTGTCGCAGAAGCTCCTCGGCGAGGACGGCTTCTACGACCGCGTCTTCGCCGCGCTGCGCATCCCCTACGAGCCGGTGCGCTGGGTCCGCGACAACACGACGGACGCCGAGATCGAGGCGGCCAAGCCCGCCAAGATCGCCGAGCTGGTGCACTCCTACCGCTCGCGCGGCCACCTCATGGCCGACACCGACCCGCTCGCGTACCGCCAGCGCAAGCACGGCGACCTCGACATCCAGAACCACGGCATGACGCTGTGGGACCTCGACCGCACGTTCCCCACGGGCGGGTTCGGCGGCCGCACCAAGTCGACGCTGCGCGACATCCTCGGCCTGCTGCGCGACTCCTACTGCCGCACCGTCGGTGTGGAGTACATGCACCTCGCCGACCGCACGCAGCGCAAGTGGCTCCAGGAGCGCCTCGAGTCCGGGTACGCGCGCACGCCGCGCGAGGACCAGCTCCGCATCCTGCGCCGCCTCAACTCCGCCGAGGCGTTCGAGACGTTCCTGCAGACGAAGTTCGTCGGGCAGAAGCGCTTCTCGCTCGAGGGCGGCGAGGCGCTCATCCCGCTGCTCGACGCGATCCTGTCGAAGGCCGCGGAGAACGGCCTCGACGAGGTCGGCATCGGCATGGCGCACCGCGGGCGGCTCAACGTGCTCGCCAACATCGCGGGCAAGAGCTACGCGCAGATCTTCGCGGAGTTCGAGGGCAACCTCGACCCGAAGAGCGTCCAGGGCTCGGGCGACGTGAAGTACCACCTCGGCACCGAGGGCGTCTTCACCGCCGAGACCGGCGCGACGACGAAGGTCTACCTCGCGGCGAACCCCTCGCACCTCGAGGCGGTCGACCCGGTCCTCGAGGGCATCGTGCGCGCCAAGCAGGACCGCATCGACCTGGGCGGCGACGGCTTCTCCGTGCTGCCGATCCTCATCCACGGCGACGCGGCCTTCGCGGGCCAGGGCGTCGTGCCCGAGGTGCTCAACCTCGCCCAGCTGCGCGGGTACCGCACCGGCGGCACCGTGCACGTCATCATCAACAACCAGGTCGGCTTCACCACGGGCCCGTCGTCGTCGCGCTCGACGACGTACGCGACCGACGTCGCCAAGGGCTACCAGGTCCCGATCTTCCACGTGAACGGCGACGACCCCGAGGCGTGCGTGCGCGTCGCCGAGCTCGCCTTCGCGTTCCGCGAGCAGTTCGACCGCGACGTGATCATCGACATGATCTGCTACCGCCGCCGCGGTCACAACGAGGGCGACGACCCCTCGATGACGCAGCCGCTCATGTACAACCTCATCGAGGCGAAGCGCTCGGTGCGCAAGCTGTACACCGAGAACCTCGTCGCGCGCGGGGACATCACGCTCGAGGAGGCCGAGCACGTCCTCCAGGACTACCAGGCCCAGCTCGAGCGCGTCTTCACCGAGACCAAGGAGGGCGGCTTCACGCCCGCCGCGGACCGCGAGCCGGTCGCCGGTCTCGAGCGCCCGGAGTCCCAGCTCGAGGACGCCGGCACGATGGTCGGCTGGAAGACGGCGATCGACCGCTCGGTCCTCGAGCGCGTCGGCCAGGTGCACGTCGCGCCGCCGGAGGGCTTCACCGTCCACCCGAAGCTCGCGCAGCTCCTCGAGAAGCGCCGGCAGATGTCCGTCGAGGGCAACATCGACTGGGGCTTCGGCGAGCTCGCCGCGTTCGGCTCGCTCCTCGTCGAGGGAACCCCGGTGCGCCTCGCCGGCCAGGACTCGCGCCGCGGCACGTTCGTGCAGCGTCACGCCGTCCTGCACGACCGCGAGACGGGCGCCGAGTGGACGCCGCTGCTGTACCTGTCGGCGGACCAGGCGAAGTTCTGGGTCTACGACTCGTCGCTCTCGGAGTACGCCGCGCTCGGGTTCGAGTACGGCTACTCGGTCGAGCGCCCCGACGCGCTCGTGCTGTGGGAGGCGCAGTTCGGCGACTTCGTCAACGGCGCCCAGACGGTGATCGACGAGTTCATCTCGTCCGCCGAGCAGAAGTGGGGCCAGTACTCCTCGGTCGTCATGCTCCTCCCCCACGGCTACGAGGGCCAGGGGCCGGACCACTCGTCCGCGCGCATCGAGCGCTTCCTCCAGCTCGCCGCCGAGGACAACATGACGATCGCGCAGCCGTCGACGCCCGCGTCGTACTTCCACCTGCTGCGCCGGCAGGCGTACGCCCGCCCGCGGCGGCCGCTCATCGTGTTCACGCCGAAGCAGCTCCTGCGCCTCAAGGCCGCCGCGTCGAGCGTCGAGGACTTCACGACCGGCACGTTCCAGCCCGTCATCGCGGACGCGACGGCCGACCCGGCGAAGGTCGACCGCGTGCTCCTCTGCACGGGCCGCGTGTACTACGACCTCCTCGCCGAGCGCACCAAGCGCGGCGACGAGGGCGTGGCGCTCGTCCGCCTCGAGCAGCTCTACCCGCTCGACGTCGACGGCATCCGGGCCGAGCTCGCCAAGTACCCGGGCGCCGAGGTCGTGTGGGTCCAGGACGAGCCCGAGAACCAGGGTGCCTGGTCGTTCGTGCACATCAACCTGCCGGAGGACCTGCCGCGCGTGAGCGTCGTCTCCCGACCGGCGTCGGCCTCCACGGCCGCCGGCACGGCGAAGAAGCACCAGGCGCAGCAGGCCGTGCTGCTGGAGCAGGCGTTCGCCCGCTGACCGGCCCGCACGACCCGCGCACGACGAAGGCCCCCTCCGCGCGGAGGGGGCCTTCGTCGTCGGTGCGCCGTCGCCGTCGCACCGGGGGTCGGTCGTGCCGACCTACCAGCGGTCGTGGATCTTCTCGCGCAGGTAGCGGTCGTAGATCTCGCGCACGCCCGAGGTGAAGAGCGGGCCGAGGACGTCCGCGTCGCCCGCGGCGGCGTTCGACCGCGCCTGCTCGACGTTGCGCGCGCCGGGGATGACGGTCGACACGCCCGGCTGCTGCCAGACCCACGCGATGGCCACCTGGGCCGGGGTGAGGTCCTGCCCGACGACGTCGTGCACGAGCGTGGTGAACTCGGCCGCCGCCTGGACCCCGGTCTCGAAGTCGACGCCGGAGAACGTCTCGCCGACGTCGAACGCGCTGCCGTCGCGGTTGTACGTGCGGTGGTCGTCCGCGGCGAACGTCGTGTCCTTCGTGTACTTCCCGGACAGCAGCCCGGACGCGAGCGGGACGCGCGCGATGACGCCGACGCCGGCGTCGGACGCCGCGGGCAGCACCGCGTCGAGCGGCTTGAGCCGGAACGCGTTGAGGATGATCTGCACCGTGGCGACGTGGGGGCGCGCGATGGCCGTGAGGGCCTCGTCCACGGTCTCGACGCTCACGCCGTAGCTCGCGATCGCGCCCTCGGCGACGAGCGTGTCGAGACCGTCGTAGACCTCGTCGCGCGAGTAGACGGCGGTCGGCGGGCAGTGGAGCTGCACGAGGTCGAGCCGGTCGGTCCGCAGGTTGCGGCGCGAGCGGTCGACCCACTCGCGGAACTTCTCGAGCGTGTAGTTGTCGGCGTCCTGCGGCTCCCGGCGGCCCATCTTCGTGGCGACCGTGATCCCGTGGCCGGGGTTGTCGGCGAGGTAGGAGCCGATGATCTGCTCGCTGCGCCCGTCGCCGTAGACGTCCGCGGTGTCGAAGAACGTCACGCCGGCCTGCGCGGAGGCGTCGAGGACGGCGCGCGCGTCGTCCTCGCTCACGTCGCCCCAGTCGGCGCCGAGCTGCCAGGTTCCCAGTCCGACGACCGAGACGAGCCGTCCCGTCCGCCCGAGCACCTGTCGTTCCATCGTTCCTCCTCGTGCTGCGTCGGGTGCGCCGGAAGACACACCCGGGCACCGAGTCTGACGGGCGTGGGCGCATCGCGCACCCGCGCACGCCGAGTACCGTATGTGAGCGTGAACACCCATGCCCCCTCAGGAGCCCAGGTCCGCATCGCCCACGGCGACCACGCAGCGACGATCACCGAGGTCGGAGCGGCCGTCCGCGAGTACGCGGTGGGGGGCCGGCCGGTCTTCACGCCCTTCGGCGAGGACGAGGTGTCGCCCGCGTTCAACGGCGCCGTCCTGCTCCCCTGGCCCAACCGGCTGCGCGACGGGCAGTACACGGTCGACGGCACGACGTACCAGGTCCCGATCTCGGAACCGGACCGCGGGACCGCGCTGCACGGCCTCGCGTGCTGGCAGCGCTGGACGGTCGTCGAGCACGAGGCCGCGCGCGCGACGCTCGAGCTGCACCTGCCGCCGTCCCCCGGCTACCCGTTCGACCTCGTCGCGCGCGTGACGTACTCGCTCGACGACGCGGGGCTGCGCGTCCACGTCCGCACGACGAACGTCGGCACGGCGACCGCCCCGTACGGCGTCGGCTTCCACCCGTGGCTCTCGGCCGACGGCGCGGACCTCGACGCGTGCACGCTGCGCCTGGACGCGGCGACCCGCGTCACGACCGACGAGCGGCTCCTGCCGACCGGCACCGAGCCCGCCACCGGCACCTTCGACCTGCGCGAGCCGCGCCTGCTCGCGGGCGTCGACCTCGACGACGCGTACGTGGACGTGCTGCGCGACGAGGACGGGCTGTCCTGGATCCGCCTCACCGCGCCCGACGGCCGCACGGCCGCCGTGTGGATGGACGGCTCGATGGACACGTGGCAGGTCTGCACGGGCGACCACGTCGGCGACGTCGCGTTCCGCCGCACCGGCGTCGCCGCCGAGCCGATGAGCTGCGTCGCGGACGCGTTCCGCACGGGCGAGCGCCTCGTCCGGCTCGAGCCCGGCGCGTCCCACGAGGTCACCTGGGGAGCGACCCTGGCCTGACGCGTCCGGGCGCCGCGGCGACCCCCGCGCGGGTCGACACGCCGTCCGCACCGGCTCGGATCGACCCGCGCGGCCCGCGTCGGGGAGAATGGCGCTCGTGGAAGACGCGGTGAGTCGTGAGGTACGGATCTGCGTCGTCGGCGACGAGCTGAGCGCCGGCGTCGGCGACGCGAAGGCCCTGGGGTGGGCGGGGCGCGTCGTCGCGCGCACGCGCTTCCCCCAGCCGGCGTACGTGTTCCCGCTCGCCATCCCCGGCGAGACGACGACGGCCCTCAGCCAGCGCTGGGAGGCGGAGACCGCGCGCCGGTTCTCCCCCGAGCCGGACGTCGACAACCGCCTCGTCATCGGCCTCGGCCGCCACGACCTCGACGCGGGGCTGTCGGTCGCGCGCTCGCGCCTCAACCTCGCGAACGTGCTCGACGTCGCGGAGTCCCACCGCCTGCCCACGTTCGTCGTCGGGCCGCCGCCGGGCCACGCGCAGGACGCGGAGCGCCTCGCGGAGCTGTCCCACGCGTTCTCGGACGTCGCGAACCGGCGCCGCGTCCCCTACGTCGACACGTTCAGCCCGCTCGTCACGCACGAGCAGTGGCTCGCCGACCTCGCGCAGAGCGGGAACGGCTTCCCCGGCCAGGCGGGCTACGGGCTCATGGCGTGGCTCGTGCTGCACACCGGCTGGCACGCGTGGCTCGGGCTGCCCGACGACACCGTCTGAGGCCGCGGGGATGCACGAGGGGGAGGCGTGGTCGCGGACCACGCCTCCCCCTCGGCGTCGGGGCGGTACCGCTCAGCCGCGCGAGACCGTGAGGTCGCCCGAGACGGTGCTCGCCGACACGTAGGCGCCGCCCGCGCCGTGCTGGTCGACGTGGTCGACGGACGTGGTGCGCTGCGCGCTGGAGTCGAGCCGCACGCCGTCGAGCACGGCCTTGCCGGTGACGCTGCGGGCCTTGAGGTTCACGGCCGAGCCGGCGCCGAGGCGCACGGCCACGTCGCCCGAGACCGTGCGCGCGTCGACGAGCGGGGTGCTCTCGCGCGCGACGACCTCGACGCCGCTCGTGACGGTGCTGACCGACACGCGCCCGAGCGTGCCGCCGAGCGTGACGGTGCCGGACGCGGTGGTCACGTGGACGTCGCCGACGTGCTCGCCGACGTCGACGGAGCCGGTGGCCGTGCGGACCGACGCCGTGCCCGAGACGCCCTGGACGCGGACGGCGCCGGTCCCGGTCGTGACGGACACGTCCGCCCGCGTCCCGACGACGGTCGCCGCGGCACGCGCGGTCGTCACCTTGAGCGGGACGCTCGCGGGCACGGTGACCCGCACGACGGCGCGGTCCTTGTCGCGCAGGCCCTTCGCGCGGTCGACGAGGCCCTCGATGCCGGCGAAGTCGTACCCGACGCGCAGCTCGCCGTCGTGCACGCTCACCTGCAGCGGGCGCTCGGACACCTCGCTCACGTCGAGGTGCGCCCCGCTCTCGCGGCCGGGGTCGGCGACGACGTCGACCGACCCGTCCGTGAGCTGGACGACGACGCGCCGGACGTCCGCGACGTCGACGCTCCGGGGGGCGTTGATGACCCAGGACTCGGTGCTCATGCGCTTCTCCTCGTTCGGTTCTCTGGTGCGTGGTCGGTGGTCTCGGGACGTCAGGGCAGGGTGGACCGCACGGCGCGGCGCGCGCTGTCGAGCACGGTGCGCAGCGTGTCGACCGTCAGCTCGGGCACGCCGCCGGTCGCGTCCGCCCGGCGCAGGTCCGCGCGGAGCTCGTCGCGGAAGCGCTGCAGCACGGCCTCCGCCTCGGCACGGCGCGCGGTCGACTCGCGACGCCGGGTGTCGTGCTCGCCGTCGCGCGGGCGGGCGCGCGCCGTCTGGGCGGCGGCGGCGAGCTCGGCGCGCAGGCCCCGCAGCGAGCCCTGCACGTCGGCGCGCAGCGCCTCGGCGCGCTGGCGCACCGTCTCGGCGATGCCGTGCTCGAGCGCCGCGACGTCCGCGCGCCGCGCCTCGATCTCGGCGCGCCCCGCGGGGGTCAGCTCGTACGTCGTCTTGCGCCCGTCGGCGCTGCGGTGGACCAGGCCCTCGTCCTCGAGCCGCGCGAGGCGCGGGTAGATCGTCCCGGCGCTCGGGCGGTAGGTGCCCCCGAACCGCTCGGAGAGCTCGGTGATGAGCTCGTACCCGTGCTTGGGCCCGGACGCGAGGAGCGCGAGCAGGTAGAGCCGGAGCTGGCCGTGGGCGAAGACGGTGGCCATCAGCGGTCCACCGGGCCGCTCGCGGGAGCCGGTCGCCCGGCGGGAGCACCGGGGCTGCCCCACGCCGGGGCGTCCGGGGCCGCGTCCTGCACCGGGGGCGCGTCGGCCGGGGCGGACGACGTCCCGGCCGTCCCCCGCAGCACGGTGACGTCGCCCGAGACGGCCGAGACGCGGACGGGCGCGCCCGCGCCGAGCCGCGCCGCGCGGTGGAAGGAGCGCGCGGACCCGCGCTGCTCCTCCCCGTCGACGACGAGCCGGCCGCTGAGGCAGCGCACGGCGTAGTCCATCGCGTCCGGGTCGGGCAGGCGCACGAGCACGTCGGCGGAGACGGCGCTCACCGTGATCTCGTCCGGCGTCGTGCGCGTGTCCACGGTCACGGAGCCGGAGACCGAGTCGAGCCGCAGCGAGCGCAGGGCACCCGTCGCGGTGAGGCCGCCGGAGACGGACTCCATCCGGACCGGGCCGTCGTGCTCGCTCGCGGCGACCTCGCCGGAGACGGTGTCGACGCGCAGCGGGCCGCGCGTCCGGCTCGTCATGACGGCACCGGACACGGTCGCGAGCCGCACGCCCTCGCAGGCTCCCGCGACGAGCGCCTCGCCCTGCACGGTCGCGACCTCGACCTGCGCGCCCGCCGGGACGGCGACGTGGACCTCCGCGGCGTCCTTGCCGGTGTACGTGCGGAAGCGCTCGAGGAAGCCCTTCCAGCCCGCCTCGAACGGGCCGTAGCCCACCCGGAGCGTCGTCCCGTCGAGCCGCACCTCGAGCGCGCGCCCGCTCACCGAGTGCACCTCGACGCGCGCGTCGGTCCGTGCCGGGTCCTCGTGCGCGACGACGTCGATGCGCCCGCCGATCATCGTCGCGTCGAGCCGGCGCACGAGCGCGAGGTCGATGGCCTGCGGACCGGTGAGGGTCCAGAGCTCCTGCGTCATCCCGCGCTCCGTCCTGGTCGCCGCGCGCGCCGGGTCGACCAGGACGGCCGGGCAGGCACTCGCGATATATCTCGTTCCGCCAGACACGATATATCGCGTGCTCGACCGTGACAAGGGGTCGCGTGTGGGACCATGGGAGACGGACTGGACACGCCGAGACCGGTCGTTCCACGTCGACACCCGTCGAGAACCGCCGAGACCGGCAGCACTCCCCGACCGTCAGGAGAACACCATGAGCAAGCGCGGACGCAAGCGTCGCAGCCGCAAGGGCAACGCCGCGAACCACGGCAAGCGCCCCAACGCCTGAGACGGCGCAGCCCCCGCGAGCGGGAGCACGGAAGAGGGCCCGGACCGACGTCGTCGGTCCGGGCCCTCTCTCGTGCGCGCGGGCCCTCGGGCTGGCCCCGGGGCCCGGGTCAGCGGGTCTCGACGACCGTCGTCGTCGAGACCATCACGGTGAGCTGCGTGTGGATGCGCTCCCGCAGCCCCGCCGGCGCCTTCTCGTGGCACGAGCGGCGCACGAGCTGCTTGACGAGCTCCTCGACGCTCAGCTCGGCCAGGCACGGCGAGCAGTGCGCGACGTGCTGGCGCATGCGCAGCTCGTCGTCGGGCGTCATCTCGGAGTCCAGGTACTCGTACAGGTGCGTGAGCGCGTGCTCGCACTCGGACTCGCCCGCGGTCGAGTGCGGGATCGGGGTCACCGGCTCCTCGACCGGACCCCGTCCGGGCTCACGGGTCTCTGACGTGCTCACGACTCACCTCCGGGGCTCTTCGCGCCCACCAGTCCTCGCCTCGCGGCGTAGTCGGCCAGCAGCTCGCGCAGCTGGCGCCTGCCTCGGTGCAGGCGGGACATGACCGTGCCGATCGGTGTCCCCATGATCTCCGCGATCTCCTTGTACGGGAAGCCCTCGACGTCGGCGTAGTACACGACCATGCGCCGGTCCTCGGGGAGCTCCTGGAGCGCGCGCTTGACGTCCGAGTCCGGCAGGCGGTCGAGCGCCTCCGCCTCGGCCGAGCGCAGGCCCTGCGACGTGTGCGACGCCGCGCGCGCGATCTGCCAGTCCTCGACGTCGTCCGTCTGCGCCTGCTGCGGCTCGCGCTGCTTCTTGCGGTACGTGTTGATGAACGTGTTCGTGAGGATCCGGTACAGCCACGCCTTGAGGTTCGTGCCCGGGCGGTACTGGTGGAACGCCGCGAACGCCTTCGCGAACGTCTCCTGCACCAGGTCCTCGGCGTCCGAGGGGTTGCGCGTCATCCGCAGCGCGGCGGAGTAGAGCTGGTCGAGGTACTGCAGGGCGTCCCGCTCGAACCGGGCGGCACGCGCGGCGTCGCTCTCGGCCTCCGGGGCGCGGTTCGTGTCCTCGGCGTCCGTCGCGTCGGCGGGCGGCGTCGTGCCGGCGGGCGCACCGGCGTCCGGCGTCGTTCCCGACGTCGTCGCAGGGCTGCCGGAGACGTCGCTGCCGGAGATTCGCTCTGTCATCAACAACGAGCCTAGTCCCCCGTTCGTCTGGGTGTTCGATGTGGCGTCCCGCGCACGGCTCGGCACCGACCACGCGGCGGCGAACGCGGCGTCCGGCGCCGGGGACCCCGGGGTCGGCGACGCGACCCGGGCGGCGGGTGCGGGAGTCTGGAGCAGGGCGGTCACGAGGGGTGCAACCCGCGAGCGCCCCCGGGCATTCCCGGCCCGGGCACCGCCGCGGGTGGCGCCGTCCCGGGGGGCGCGGCAGGCTGGGACCCACCGGAGGACGCCCGCCCAGGGCACCGGCGAGTCACCAGCGATGAGGAGAGAACCGATGCTGCTGCGTCACCTCGCGAGGCCCATGCTGGCCTCGTGGTTCGTCTACGACGGGGTCCAGGCCGCGCTCAAGCCGGCGGAGCACGTGCGGGCCGCGCGCGCGGGCGTCGAGCTCGTCGAGAAGCGCGTCGGCATCGAGGCCCCGCTCAGCGAGCGGCAGGTGACGACGCTCGTCCGCGCCCACGGCGCGGCGACGGCGGTCGCGGGCCTGTGCCTCGCCGTCGGCAAGGCGCCCCGGACCGCCGCGCTCACGCTCGCCGCGCTCACGGTCCCGCTGGCCGTCGTCAACCAGCCGTTCACGGGCGGCGAGGCCACGCGCACCGAGCGGACGCGGAAGTTCGTCGCGAACGTCGGCGCGATCGGGGCCGCGCTCATCGCGGGCGCCGACTACGAGGGCCGCCCGGGCGTCCAGTGGCGCCTCGAGCGGGCGCGGCACGACCTCGCGCTCGCCAAGCAGGCGAAGCAGGAGGCCGTCGTCGCGGGGGCGAAGAGCACGGCGAAGGACGTGTCGCGCTCGGCACGCCGCGCCGCGAAGGCCGCCCAGGACGCCGCGCAGCACGCTGCGAGCAGCACCGCGGGCGCCGTGCACGACGCCGGGGCCGCCGTCCGCGCCAAGGTCGCCTGACGCGCCGACCCGCGCGGCCGCGCCCGTCCGCCCGGCGGGACCGGCCGTCGTCGGGCCGCGACGCTCCACTAGCCTGGACGCCATGACGACGCAGCCCCCCGCGCCCACCGACGCACCGTCCCCCGCCCCGGCCGACGCCTGGGTCGCGCCCACGGCGGGCGGGCCGCTCGACGCGACGGTCGAGGTCCCGGGGTCGAAGTCGCTGACGAACCGGCTGCTCGTGCTCGCGGCGCTCGCCGACGGTCCCGGGACGCTGCGGGGCGCGCTGCGCAGCCGCGACGCCGACCTCATGATCGCCGCGCTGCGCGCGCTGGGCGTCGGGGTCGAGGAGGGCGCGTCGCCGACCGAGCTGCACGTCACGCCCGGCGCCCTGCGCGGACCGGTCGACGTCGACTGCGGCCTCGCCGGGACGGTCATGCGCTTCCTCCCGCCGGTCGCGGCGCTGGCGGACGGCGCCGTGCGGTTCGACGGCGACGAGGGCGCACGGGTGCGGCCCATGGGCCCGGTGGTGGCGGCCCTCAGCGCGCTGGACGTCCCGGTCGCGGGCGACGACGGCCCCGGCCTGCCCACGACGCTCCCGTTCACCGTGCGCGGGCGCGGCCGGGTCCGCGGCGGGTCCGTCGACATCGACGCGTCGGCGTCGAGCCAGTTCGTCTCCGGGCTGCTCCTCGCGGCGGCGCGCTACGACCAGGGCCTCACGGTCCGGCACGTCGGGCACACGCTGCCGAGCATGCCCCACATCGAGATGACGGTGGAGGTCCTGCGGGAGGTCGGGGTCGTCGTCGACGACTCGCGCCCGGCGATCTGGCGCGTCGAGCCGGGGCCGATCGCGGCGCGCGACGTGCAGGTCGAGCCCGACCTGTCGAACGCCGCGCCGTTCCTCGCGGCCGCGCTCGTCGCCGGGGGCACCGTGCGCGTCACGGGCTGGCCGACGGCGACCACGCAGCCCGGCGCCATGGTCCCGGAGCTGCTCGAGACCATGGGCGCCACGTCGTCCCTCGACGGCGACGTGCTCACCGTGACGGGCACGGGCGAGGTGCGCGGCGTCGACGTGGACCTGCACGCCGCCGGCGAGCTCGCCCCCACGATCGCCGCCCTCGCGGCCCTCGCCGACGGGCCCAGCCGCCTGCGCGGCATCGCGCACCTGCGCGGGCACGAGACCGACCGCCTGGCCGCGCTCGCAGCCGAGATCACGCGCCTCGGCGGGCAGGCCGAGGAGACGCGCGACGGGCTCGTCATCACGCCGCGCCCCCTGCACGGCGCCGTCTTCCGCACCTACCACGACCACCGCATGGCGACCTCGGCGGCCGTGATCGGGCTGCGCGTGCCGGGCGTCGGCGTCGAGAACGTCGCGACGACGGCCAAGACGCTCCCCGGCTTCGCGGGCATGTGGGAGCGGATGCTCGGCGGCTCGGGAGCGGCGGCCCGCTGATGGCCCGCGTCCCGGACGAGTCCGACTTCCGCTCGCGCCCCGGCAAGCGCGGCAGCCGCCCGCGCACCAAGCAGCGCCCCGAGCACGCGGACGCGGTGACCGGGTTCGTCACGGGCGTGGACCGGGGCCGGTACACGCTGCTCGTGGGCGGGACCGACGACGGGACGGTCGTCGGCGCCGAGGACGAGCGCACCGTCCTCGCCATGAAGGCGCGCGAGCTCGGGCGCACGCGGATCGTGTGCGGGGACCGCGTCGACCTCGTCGGCGACGTCACCGGGGACGACGGCTCGCTCGCGCGCATCGTCCGCATCCAGGAGCGGTCGTCGGTGCTGCGCCGCACCGCCGACGACACCGACCCCTACGAGCGCGTCATCGTCGCGAACGCGGACCAGCTCGTCGTCGTCACCGCCCTCGCCGAGCCCGAGCCGCGCACGCGCATGATCGACCGGTGCGTCGTCGCCGCGTACGACGCCGGCATGGACGTCCTGCTGTGCCTCACCAAGGCGGACCTCGCCGACCCGGCGCCGCTGCGCGCGCTGTACGAGCCGCTCGGCGTCTCCGTCGTCGTCACGCGGCGCGCGCCCGACGGCCTCGCGCCGGACGGCTGGGCCATCGAGCCGCTCGACGCCGTCCGCGAGGCGCTGGCCGGGCGCACGTCGGTGTTCGTCGGGCACTCGGGCGTGGGGAAGTCGACGCTCGTCAACGCGCTCGTGCCCGACGCCCGGCGCGCGACGGGGCACGTCAACGACGTCACGGGGCGCGGCCGGCACACGTCGACGTCGGCGGTCGCGCTGCGCCTGCCGGGCGGCGGGTGGGTCATCGACACCCCGGGCGTGCGGTCGTTCGGGCTCGCGCACGTGCAGGTCGACCACCTGCTGCGCGCGTTCGAGGACCTCGACGCCGTCGCCGCCGCGTGCCCGCGCGGGTGCACCCACCTCGACGACGCCCCGGACTGCGCGCTCGACGACTGGGTGGCGGACTCCCCCGACGACGCCACCCGCGACGCCCGCGCGGCGCGGCTCGAGTCGTTCCGGCGCGTGCTCGCCTCGCGCACCGGCGCCGCCTGAGCCCGCACCCCGCGCGGCGCCTCCCCCGGCCCGTGCGCGCACCGCTACGGTGTGAGCCATGACGCCCCCCTCGACGCGCGGCTACGACGACGACCTGCGCCTCGCCCACGTGATCGCCGACCAGGTCGACGCCCACACCCTGTCGCGCTTCAAGGCGCTCGACCTGCACGTCGAGTCCAAGCCCGACTCGACGCCCGTGAGCGACGCCGACCGGACCGCCGAGGAGATCATCCGCGGCCAGCTCGGCCGGGCCCGTGGCCGCGACGCGATCGTGGGCGAGGAGTACGGCGAGACGGGCCACGGCGCCCGCCGCTGGATCGTCGACCCGATCGACGGGACGAAGAACTTCGTGCGCGGCGTGCCCGTGTGGGCCACGCTCATCGCGCTCGCCGACGGCGACGAGGTCGTCGTCGGGCTGGTGTCCGCGCCCGCGCTCGGCCGGCGCTGGTGGGCGGCGAAGGGCACCGGCGCGTGGACGGGCAAGTCGCTCGCCGCCGCGTCGCGCCTGCACGTCTCGGGCGTCTCGTCGTGGTCCGACGCGTCGCTCGCCTACGCGTCGCTCGACGGCTGGGAGGAGCGTGGCAAGCTCGAGCCGTTCCTCGACCTCATGCGCGGCGCGTGGCGCACGCGCGGCTACGGCGACTTCTGGTCGTACATGCTCGTCGCCGAGGGCGCGGTCGACGCGGCCGCGGAGCCCGAGCTCGAGCTCTACGACATGGCCGCGCTCGTGCCGATCGTCACCGAGGCGGGCGGGCGGTTCACGTCGCTCGACGGCGCCGACGGCCCGTGGGGCGGCAACGCCGTCGCGACGAACGGCCTGCTGCACGACGAGGTGCTGGGCCGCCTGGGCTGACGGGGCTCGTCACCCCGGCGGCCTCCCAGATTCGGTCCGCCCGGGTTCGCCCCGGCCTCAGCCGCGCGGCACGTCCTTGAGCTCGGACCAGTCGTACCAGAGCAGGTCGCGCTCGCCCACGCGCTCGATGGCCGCGTCGAGCGCCGCGTCCGCGTCGGGACCGTCGTCGTCCGCTGCGGCGAGCACGGCCTCGACGTCCGCGACCGCCTCCGGCTCGTCGACGTGCACGCACACGATCGCGACGTCGGGCACCGTGCGCAGCACCTCGACGGCGCTCGGCGCGGGCGCGTCCTCGTCGTCGGAGTCCTCGGCCCCCACGACCTGGACCGCGCCGTCGGGGACCTCGAGCGTGACGACGAGCCGCTGCCGCGGCGCGTCCGGGCGTGATGCGACGAGCGCGAGCGAGTCGTCCGCCGCCTCGAGCGCCGCCGCGTACTCGAGGCCCTCCTCGTCCTCGTCGGGCAGCGCACGCGTCAGCGCGGCGGTCACGGCGTGGGCGCCGCGCGGGGCGACGGTCCAGCGGGCGGCGTCGGCAGTCACGGTGACGGCGTCGAGCTCGTCGAGCGTCGCGGGGAGATAGATGCGCATGGGTTCAGTGTGCCGCCTCGAGCACCGGGCCGGGCGCCGCACCACGCCCGGACGGGGCGGCCTCCCGCACTGCCTCCGCGAGCCGGGCCAGCGCGCGCCGGGCAGGGCTCGCCGGGGCGGTCTCGCCGAGCATCCTTCCCTCCCGGAGGGCCACGTCGACGGCGGTGTCCTCCGGCACGACGTGCAGGTCCTCGACGCCGGCGTACCGCGCCATCGCGTCGCGCACCGCGCGCTCGGGCCGTGGCCCGACGACGCTCGCCCGCACCCGGTTCGCGACGACGACCCGGGCCGCGGCGACCGCCGCCCCGGAGTCTCGCAGCTCGTCGAGCGCGCGGACGAGGCGCTGCAGCCCGACCGGGTCTCCGCCGCCCACGACCACGACGACGTCCGCGGCGCCCAGCGCGCTGAGCGTCGCGTCGTGGCGCTGCGGGGCGCGGGTGTCGTAGCTGAGCAGCTCGTCCTGCTCGATGCCGAAGCCGCAGTCGACGACGGTCCAGTCCGCGACCGACCGCGCCACCTGCCACACCGCGTCCAGCGACGGGCCCGGCAGCTCGGGCCAGCGCGCCGCCCGGGCGAGGCCCGTGAGGACCCGGACGCGGGGCACGAGCACCGGGGCCAGCGCGCGGAGGCCCGCGGCGTCGAGCACGCCCTGACCGGCGCTGCGGGCCGCGGCGGCGAGCCCCGGGGACTCGTCGAGGAGCCCGAGGCGCTGCGCGACCGTCCCGCCGTACGTGTCCGCGTCGACGAGCAGCACCTCGGCCGGGGGCCCGACGGTGGCCGTGGCAGCCGCGTCGACCTCGCGCGCGCGGCGTGCGGCGCGGCGCCGCCGGGGCCTCCCCGCGAGCGCCGGGCCCGCGAGCTCGACCGCGAGGTTCGTCGCGACGGTCGTGCGGCCCGGCGCCCCGGTCGGGCCCCAGACGGCGACGGTCCGGCCGTCGCGCCGGTCGCCCTCGCCGTCGGCCGGCACGGGCGCCGGGACGCGGGCGGGCGCTCCGGGCGGGCCCGAGTGCGCGGTGCGCGCCGGCACGACCGCCCGGACGGCGTCGCACAGGGTGCCCGGCGACCGGTCCACGTCCACCACGGTGTCCACCCCGTGGGCCCGCAGCCGGTCCTCCTCCCACGTGCCCCCAGGGGCGAGCGCGACGACCCGGACGTCGTGCGCGTGCAGGTCGGCCACGGCCTGCCGGTCCAGCGCCGGGAGGTCGTGCGAGACGACGGCGACCCGCCCGGCCCCCGCGGCCGCCGCGGCGAGCAGCTCGACGACGTCCGCGCAGCGCCGCGTCACCCGCAGCCCGGACGCGTCGAGCGCCGTGACGACCTCCGCCTCGCGCGCCCCGCGGACCGCGCACAGGACCGTCGTGACCGTGGTCGCGCCGCTCACCCCGCACCGCCGACCGGGACCAGCGCGAGGGTCCCCTCCCCCGCGACGGCGGCGAGCACGGCGGGGAGGTCGTCGACCTCGACGAGCACGTGCACCGTCGTCGGCCCGCCGACCACGAGCGTGCCCTCGCCCTCGTCGACCTGGGCGACCGTGACGCCGCCGACGAGCATCTCCGGCACGGCGCCCGGCCCGTCCGGGACGTCCTGCGCAGCGTCCGGGGACGGTGCGGCGGCGGCCTCCGGGACGTGCCAGAGGTCGACGTCGGCGCCGGCCACGATCCGCTCCGAGAGGCCCGACGTCACGGGCACCGCGACCGCCCGCACCGCGAGGTCGGTGGCGGCACCGAGCGCCGTCGCGGGGACGAGCTCGCCCGCGGCCACCGTCCGCAGGACGACCGCCTCGTCCGGGAGCCCGTCCTCGACGAGCAGGTAGCGGTCGGTCTGCGCGCCGAGCCGCACCTCGACCGTACGCAGCTCGGCCGCACCGACGGTGGTGCCGGGCGTCAGCGGCGTGCCGGCCGCGTACACCGCGACGGTCCGGCTCGCGCTGCTCACGGCCCAGGACCCCAGCGCGACGGACAGCGCCACCACGACGAC
The DNA here is from genome assembly GCF_011033075.1 of Cellulosimicrobium sp. SL-1. Classification (NCBI taxonomy): domain Bacteria; kingdom Bacillati; phylum Actinomycetota; class Actinomycetes; order Micrococcales; family Promicromonosporaceae; genus Cellulosimicrobium; species Cellulosimicrobium sp. SL-1. The sequence continues at coordinate 75,425 of NZ_JAACJC010000009.1, forward strand.
CCCCACGAGCAGCCGCGGGTCCTTCCAGCCCGGCCGCCGCAGCCGCGCGGCGGGCGGGGGCGTCGCGGCCCCCGGGACGGGTCGTTCCACGGTCGTCGTCATCCATCTCCCCCTCGGTGGTCGGCACGTCGCCCGTGCCGCGGCTTCATGATCCCCGGTCGGCGGGGCGCGTGGCAGGGCCTGTGGACGAGCACCGCGGTGGGGTGTGGGCGTGCCAGACTGACGCCATGCCCCAGCGGTTCCTCACCCTCGCCGACGTCACGGACGAGCTCAACATCTCGGCGGCCCAGGCGTACGCGCTCGTCCGGTCGGGAGAGCTGCCCGCGATCCAGGTGGGCGGTCGCGGCCAGTGGCGGGTCGAGGTGAGCGAGCTCGAGGCGTACATCCAGCGCATGTACGCGCAGACGCGCCAGCGCATCGAGGCGGGCGACTTCGACGGCTGACGGCACGCCGTCGCACCTCCGCGGCCCTGTACCGCGTCCCCACGCCGTAGCACGACGACGTCTCCGCTCCCTCGGCTCCCCCTGCCGCGCGCTCACCTCGGTACGTACCCCGTCTCCGCCTCGCTGACGCACACGAGGGCCGACCAGGGGACCACCCGCGCGCCGTGTGCGCTGCCGGGCGACGGCTCGAGGTCGAGATGGTCCTTCCCCACCCGGGCGACCCACCCGGACCAGGACCCGGCGGTCGTCCGCACCTGGACCGGTCTCCGGTCCCGCTGGAGCGCCCGCAGCACGTGCCCGAGGCCGAGCGTCGCCGACCGGGACGAGCGCGGCGGGTCGGCGTGCCGCCCGAGACCTCGCACCGCGACCACGGCGTCCAGCGGGACGAGGTGCTGCCGGCGGCCGTCGACGACCAGCGCCCACTCCTGCGCGACCTCCCGCACCTCGCCGGTCACCGCCGACGCGTCGCGGAGCTCGAGCGTCACGGGCCCCGGCGCGGCGCGCAGCCGCTCGGTGAGGAGCACCGTCGCGTGCTCCGCCCGGGTCAGGTCGGCGACCGCGGCGACGCGGTCCTGCGACTCCGCCGCGGCGAGCTGCGCCGCGAGGTCGTCGAACAGGGCGTCCCATCGCATCGGCACACCGTAGCGGGGTGCCACCGCACCCGACCCTCCGTCGTCCACATCACGGGACGGGCCTGGACAGGCGTCGATCCTGCGCGCTTAGATCGATGTGTCGTCATCAAACGACACCAAACGACATCAAAAGCCGTCGAGTGCGCGACGGCAGGCAGGGGGCAACGATGGACCGGGGTACTGCTGCATCCCGACGAGCCGGGGGTCTGCTCGCCCTCCTCGCGCTCGTCCTCGCCCTGGGCGGCGCGACGACCGTCCTGTCGCTCCGGGCGCTGCACCTCGTCGCCGCGCTCCCGACGCAACGCGTCGAGCCCTGGGTGGAGCTCGCCGCGGTGTCGCTGGGCGCGCTGGCCGCTCTCTGGGTCGCGCTCAGCGCGCTCGTCGCGCTGGCCTGCGTGGCTGCCGGTGCCGCCGGGCGGTCCTGGACGACGGGAGAACGACTCCTGCGCCGTGCGGCGCCGGCCGTCGTCCGGCACGCGGCGCGCGCCGCCGTCGGCGCCACCGTCGGCGCGGGTCTGCTCGTCGCCGGCGGGGCGGCGCACGCGGCCGCCCCGGCAGACGACCCGGGCGTCGTCGTCGTCGATCTCGGGTGGCGACCCAGCGGTGCCGTCGCAGCGGACGAGGGCACGGTGTCGGGGAACGGCGCGTCGGAGAGCGCCGCTTCGACGTCCCGGACGACCCCCGGCGCCTCGTCCGCCACGGCGGACGGCTCCATGGCGGGTTCCGACGGTCCGTCGAGCATCCGGGCGGACGCCGCGCCGGGCCAACCCGCGCCGGTCACCTCGGTGCCGCCGTCTTCGGTGCCGGCATCGTCCGTGCCGGCGCCTTCGGTGCCGCCCTCCGGGGTGCCGGGGGACGCCGGCACGTCGCAGGACCCCCACCGCTCGCACGGTGCCACCTCCGCAGCGACCGACGCGCCGCCGTCGACCAGCACCGAGAGTGCTGGTGCGGGAGACGCCGCGGGCTCCGGAGGGAAGCACGCCGCCGGGGCGGGCGTCGTCGGCCAGGGGGCAGAGGCCTCCGGCGCCGCGGGACCGACGGTCGCCGCGGAGGGGACCTCGTCGGACGCCGCCCGCCAGCGCGACGCGGCGCTGGCCGTGACGCGCGATGTGCCCGGCCCGGAGACCGCGCCGGAGGTGGTCGTCGTGCGCGGTGACTCGCTGTGGTCGATCGCCGCCCGGCACCTGCCCGCAGGGTCCACCGACGCGCAGGTCGCGGAGGCGGTGGAGCGCTGGTACGCGGCGAACGCCCACGTGGTGGGCGCGGACCCCGACCTCGTCCGGCCGGGCCAGGTCCTCGTCGCACCGTCCGCCTGACCACCGCCGACCTCGAAGGAGCCCCACCATGACCGCTCCCCTGCTGGCCGGCGCGCACGCCCCGGTCACCACCGTGACGCCCGCGGCCGCACCGACGGTCCCACCTACGAGCGGGCCCACGGTCCGCCCGCTCCGCTCGACGAGCGTCCCGTCCGCCCCACCGGCGCGGCTGCTCCGCTGCCTCGGCGACCCGACCGTCGCCACGGTCGACGTGACCGACCCGACGGCGGCCCGCGTGCCGCAGCACGTCGTCCGGGGTCGTCCCCTCGGGCGCCCGACGACGCCTGTGCCCCTGCCGGACCCGACCGCGCTGTGCTGCGCCGTGGTCCGGGCTGCGGTCGAGGTCGTCCGGGGCGAGCGCACGGTGGGACAGCTCGCGCGGTGGGTGTCGCCGGAGATCTACGAGGCGCTCGCCCGGCGCGCTCGGCTCGTGGCCGACGGGCCGGGCGAGACCCCGGCCCGCCCGGTCGCCGTCCGCCGCGCGCGCGTCCTGCGCATCGGCGACGGCGTCGCCGAGGGGACGGTCGTCGTCCAGGACGGGGACCGGGTCCGCGCCGCCGCGGCGCGGCTGGAGGCGCGCCGCGGAGCCTGGCGCGTGGTCGCGCTCGAGATCGGCTGAGCCCTTCCCGGTCCGGGCACGACGACGCCCTTCCCGGACCGGGCACGACGACGCCCTTCCCGGACCCGACATCCCCGGCGGCCTTCCTGGCTGGGCACGACGACGGCGAGGCGCCCACCCGCAGGTGGACGCCTCGCCGTCGTCGTCAGGGTGCCCGGCGGACGGGCACCCGGTCAGGCCTCGTTCTGGCCGTGGCAGACCTTGTACTTCTTGCCGGAGCCGCACGGGCACTGCGCGTTGCGGGGCGTGCCCGGGAAGGTCCGGCCGTCGCTCTCGACCGCCGTCGCCTCGCCGTGCAGCGCGCGGCGCGAGCGTCGGCCCGCGTCGCCCGACACCACGGCCTGGCCCGTGCCGTCCTCGCTCGGGGCGGTGTACGACAGCGGGACCTGGCGGTCGGGGCCGTCGAGGCCCTTCGCGATGAGCGTGCCGGGGCGGTCGCCGCCCGGGCCCTCGGCCGCGGCACGTGCCGCCACCGGCTCCGGCGCGACCGGCGCGTCCTCGACGGGCGCGTCCTCCACGGAGGCGTCCTCGACCGGCTCGTCCGCGACGGGCGCGCCGTCGACGGGCGAGTCCTGCGTCGGCGCCGCGTCGCGCTGCGCCGCCGCCGCGAGACCGGCCGCCGCACCGGCCGACGCGGCACCCGCCGCGCCGCCGAGCGCCTGGCCCGCGGCCGACTGCGCGGCCTGCGCCGCACCCGCGACGGAGATCGCCGGCGCCTGGCCCGTGGCCGCGCCCGGCTCCGCGACCTTGACCTCGAGGTTGAAGAGGTACCCGACCGTCTCCTCCTTGATGGCCTCGGTCATCGCCTGGAAGAGCTGGAAGCCCTCGCGCTGGTACTCGACCAGCGGGTCGCGCTGCGCCATCGCGCGCAGCCCGATGCCCTCCTTGAGGTAGTCCATCTCGTAGAGGTGCTCGCGCCACTTGCGGTCGAGGACCGAGAGCGTCACGCGACGCTCGAGCTGGCGCATGTTCGCCGCGCCGAGCTGCTCCTCGCGGTTCTGGTAGGCGATGCGGGCGTCCGAGAGGATCTCCTCGAGCAGCATCTCGCTCGTGAGGCGCGTCTCGCCGCCGGCCTGCTCCACGACCTCGTCCACCGTGATGGAGATGGGGAACACCGCCTTGAGCGCGGTCCACAGCCCCTCGAGGTCCCAGCTCTCCGGGTTGCCCTCGGCCGTGGCGCCCTCGACGTACGCGGTGACCACGTCGGTGAGGAAGTGCTGCACCTGCTCCTGCAGGTCCTCGCCCTCGAGCACGCGGCGGCGCTCGTCGTAGATGACGGTGCGCTGGCGCGACAGGACGTCGTCGTACTTGAGGACGTTCTTGCGGATCTCGAAGTTGCGCGACTCGACCTGGCCCTGCGCGCTCGCGATGCCGCGCGTCACCATCTTCGACTCGAGCGGCACGTCGTCGGGGAACCCCGCGCGGTTCATCATCGACTCGGCGAGCGTCGAGTTGAACAGGCGCATGAGGTCGTCCTGCATGGACAGGTAGAACCGGGACTCGCCCGGGTCGCCCTGACGGCCGGAACGACCACGGAGCTGGTTGTCGATGCGGCGCGACTCGTGCCGCTCCGTGCCGAGGACGTAGAGACCGCCGAGCTCGCGAACCTCGTCGTGCTCCGCGGCGACCGCGGCCTTCGCCTTCTCCAGCGCGTCGGGCCAGGCGGCCTCGTACTCCTCCGGGTTCTCCGCCGCGTCCAGGCCGCGCGCCGCGAGGTCCGCGACCGCCATGAACTCCGCGTTGCCGCCGAGCATGATGTCCGTACCACGGCCGGCCATGTTCGTCGCGACCGTCACGGCACCCTTGCGGCCCGCGAGCGCGACGATCGCCGCCTCGCGCTCGTGCTGCTTCGCGTTGAGGACCTCGTGCGGCACGCCCTGCTTCTTCAGCTTGGACGACAGGAGCTCCGACTTCTCGACGCTCGTCGTGCCGACGAGCACGGGCTGGCCCTGCGCGTGTCGCTCGACGATGTCCGCGACGACGGCGTCGAACTTGCCCTCCTCGTTCTTGTAGACGAGGTCGGGCTGGTCGACGCGCTGCATCGGGCGGTTCGTCGGGATCGGCACGACGCCGAGCTTGTACGTGCCCTGGAACTCGGCCGCCTCGGTGTCGGCGGTACCGGTCATGCCCGCGAGCTTGGAGTACAGGCGGAAGTAGTTCTGGAGCGTGATCGTGGCGAGCGTCTGGTTCTCCGCCTTGATCTGCACGCCCTCCTTGGCCTCGATGGCCTGGTGCATGCCCTCGTTGTACCGGCGGCCGGGCAGGATGCGGCCCGTGTGCTCGTCGACGATCATGACCTCGCCGTTGAGCACGACGTAGTCCTTGTCGCGCTTGAAGAGCTCCTTCGCCTTGATGGCGTTGTTGAGGAACCCGATGAGCGGCGTGTTGAGCGACTCGTACAGGTTGTCGATGCCGAGGTAGTCCTCGACCTTCTCGATGCCGGGCTCGAGCACCCCGACCGTGCGCTTCTTCTCGTCGACCTCGTAGTCCGTCCCGGGGTTGAGACGGCGCACGACCTTGGCGAACTCGCCGAACCAGCGGTTCGTGTCGCCCGAGGCCGGGCCCGAGATGATGAGCGGCGTGCGCGCCTCGTCGATGAGGATCGAGTCGACCTCGTCGACGATCGCGAAGTTGTGGCCGCGCTGCACGAGGTCGTCCGTGGACCACGCCATGTTGTCGCGCAGGTAGTCGAAGCCGAACTCGTTGTTCGTCCCGTACGTGATGTCGGCGGCGTACTGCTCGCGCCGCTGCGCCGGCGTCTGGCCGGACAGGATGACGCCGGTCGACAGGCCCAGGAAGCGGTACACGCGGCCCATGAGCTCGGACTGGTACTTCGCCAGGTAGTCGTTCACCGTGACGACGTGGACGCCCTTGCCCTCGAGCGCGTTGAGGTACGCGGCCGTCGTCGCGACGAGGGTCTTGCCCTCACCGGTCTTCATCTCGGCGATGTTGCCGAGGTGCAGCGCCGCGCCGCCCATGAGCTGGACGTCGAAGTGCCGCTGGCCGAGCGTGCGCCGCGACGCCTCGCGCACCGCGGCGAACGCCTCGGGGAGCAGGTCGTCGAGGGTCTCGCCCGCCTCGAGGCGCGCCTTGAAGCGGTCGGTCTCCTCCCGCAGCTCCTCGTCGGTGAGATCCTCGAAGCCGGGCTCGAGCTTGTTCACCTGGTCGGCGATGCCGGACAGCTTCTTGAGGATCCGGCCCTCGCCGATGCGAAGGACCTTGTCGAGGATCGAAGGCACGCAGGACTCCCGTATCGATCGGTGCCCGGGCCGGGTGGTCCGGGAGCAGAGCCGACGCTCTGCCGCGCGGGCGCGCACGGCAGCGGACGTCGGCAACGTCACACAACATCGTAGGGGAGTCGGGGCCGCGCCGGTCCCGTCCGGGTTTCGCCGACGACGAACCTCTCCCCCGCGACGTCGTCCGCCAGCCTACGGCGAGGGCCACCCGGGCCGGGCGCCTCGTCCACCGCCGACACGGCGGTCGGGACGATCGCGGCGGCGGCGCCGCCAGCGACGACGGCAGCGACGACGTCAGTGCGCCGCGACCTCGGCGGCGAGCGCGGGCGCCAGGTCCCCCACCGGGGCGACGTCGACCTCCGGCACCCCCAGCCACCGGCCCAGCACGTGCAGCTCGGCGGCGAGGCGCGCCGCCGTCTGCGGCCCGGCTGCCTGCTCGCGGTGCGCCGACTGCACGCGCAGCACCCCGGCCCGACGGTCGGCCTTGAGGTCGACGCGCGCGGTGAGCGCCTCTCCCTCGAGGAAGGGCAGGACGTAGTAGCCGTGGACCCGCTTCGCCGCGGGCACGTAGATCTCGATCCGGTAGTGCACGTCGAACAGCCGCTCGAGGCGCGTCCGCTCGAACACGAGCGGGTCGAACGGGTTGAGCAGCGTCGTCCCCGTCGCGCGCCGCGGGAGCGCCGCGTCCGCGTGCAGGTAGGTCGGCTCTTCCCACCCCCGCACGGTCACCGGGCGCAGGGTGCCCGCCTCGACGAGCTCGTCGAGCGCCGTCCGCACCGCGGGCCCCTTGAGCCGGAAGTAGTCGCGGAAGCAGCGCAGCGTCCCAACCCCGTGCGCGCGGGCGCCGATCTCGAGCAGCGCCCGGACGGCGTCGGCGTCCGCGACCGGCGGCGCCGCGACGACCTCCGGCGGGAGCACGCGCTCCGTGAGGTCGTAGCAGCGCTCGAACGCGCCGTTGCGCCGCGCGGACGTGATCTCCCCCGTGAAGAAGAGGAACTCGAGCGCGCGTTTCGCGACCGTCCAGTTCCACCCCCACTGCGAGCGGTCGCGCGGGTGCGCCCGGCCCTCGGCCTCGAGGATCTCGTGCACCTCGCTCGCGGTGATCGGACCGCGCTCCGTGACGAGCCGCCGCACGTCCTGGACCGCCTCGGAGTGGCTCATCTCGACCGCGCTGATGGTGCCCCACGCCTCGGTGCGGTACCGGCGGCGGCGCCACTCGAGCAGCGGCCACGTGCTGGGCGGCACGTAGGACGCGACGTGCGCCCACGTCTCCACGAGCCGACGCGGCGCACGGCCCGCCGCGCGGTCGAGCAGCGCCGTGTCGTACGGGCCGAGCCGCGCGTACAGCGGCATGAGGTGCGCCCGCGCGAGCACGTTGACCGAGTCGATCTGGAGGAGCCCCAGGCGGTCGATGACCCCCTGGACCTGCCGCATCGTCGGGGCGCGGCCGCCGGACCCGGCACGCGCGGCGACGTCCGGGCGCTCCCGGTGCAGCCCTTGCGCGGCGAGCGCGACACGGCGCGCCTGGGACAGGGACATCGACTCGGACCTCGACGGCGTGGCGACCACCCCCCGATCCTCCCCGCCCCCACCCACACGCCGACCCGTCGCCCGCCCACCCGCCCCCGCCGAGCAGGCGGTCCTGGCGCGTCCCGGCCGCCGGACCCACCACGACCACCTGCTCGGCCGACCGGGATCGCCTGGTCGGCGGCGGACGGCGGGCGGCGGGCAGCGGGCGGCGGGCGGCGGGCGGCGCGCGGCGCGCGGCGGGGTCGGTCAGCGGGCGACGGGTCCGGACAGCACGACGCGCCCGGACCCTCGAGGGTCCGGGCGCGTCGGGTGCGGTCAGGCGCTCTTCTCGACCGTGGCGTCGGCGCAGTCGCAGGACGTGTCGAGCGCGACGACGCCGTACGTCCAGCCGCGGCGGCGGTAGGCGACGGACGGGCGCGACGTCTCGATGTCGACGAAGAGGAAGAAGTCGTGGCCGACCATCTCCATCTCGTACAGCGCGTCGTCCACCGTCATGGGCTCCGCCGTGTGCAGCTTCTGCCGGATGACGACGGGCGAGTCGCCGAGCGTCGTCTCGACGGCCTCCCCGGGCGTGGTCGGCGCGGTCGGCGCCGGCGGCGGGGGTGCCTCGTGCGTGGCCGGGTCGTAGGGACGCACGTCGACGGGCGGCACGACGGTGTGGTTGCGGTGGTCCTTGCGACGGTCGCGGGCGCGGCGCAGCCGTTCCGCGAGCTTGTCCATCGCGAGGTCGAGGGCGCCGAACCGGTCGTCGGCCGCGGCCTCGGCGCGGACGACGGGTCCCTTGGCCCGCACGGTGAGCTCGACGCGTTCGCGGACCCCCGAGAGCCTCGGGTTGTTCTCGTGGGTGACCTCGACGTCCACGCGCTGCGCCGTGGGCGCGAGCTGCTGGACCTTGGCGAGCTTGTCCTCCACGTGCCGGCGGAAGCGGTCTGCCACTTCCGTGTGCCTGCCGACGACGACGATCTCCATGTGAGCCTCCGCGAGGATCTAGTGCGACGCCCGGCCCGGTGCGTCCGGGCGCCTCGTTCGGATTCGGTAGGAGCACCCGCTGCCGGGTGCGGTGGGCTACCACCTCCTTGCGGCGCAGGGCCGCGCGCTCGGTACGCTCGCGCGGCGGCGCACGTGTCCTGCACGTCCGTCGTCCGCGGCGACTGGCCCTCAGCCTAACCCCCGGTCCGGGGTGTCGGCAGCACCAACGGGAGGTGAACGAGGGGACCTTCGGCCCCCGCGGCGCGCACCTCACGGAGGCTGCCCGGCGGACCGCCGTCGTTCGCCCGGCGACGGGGTCGCGGCGAGCGCGACGGCGCCCAGCACGAGAGCGCCGGCGCTGGTCAGCGCCCTCTCGCACGCGGCGAGGGTCGCTCCCGTGGTGACGACGTCGTCGACGAGGAGGCACGCCACGACCGGTGCCGGCGCGCCGGTCGACGGGCGCCGCCCGGGCGGTCCTCGACGCGCTCCGGCGGACGGTCCGACGAGCCTTCCGGCACCGGCCCCGAGAAGTTTCCCGGGGGCGACGGCGACCGTGCCGAGACGGGCACCGCGCGCCCGCGAGCCGAGCCCGACCTGGTCCCGGGCGCGCCCGCGGTGCACGAGGAGCGCGGCGCTCCGGGCGGGGGTCCCCGAGGTGTCGAGGCCGGCGGCGACCGCACGCGCGAGCAGGGCGACGGGGTCGCGCCCGCGGGCGCGACGCGCGGCCCGCGTCGTCGGTGCCGGGACGACGAGCACCGGGCCACCCCGGGACCCCTCCCCCCGCACCGCCCCGAACCCGGACCCGAGCGCGGGACCGAGCGCGGGGCCGCGCCCCGGCCCGAGCACGGCTCCGAGCACCGGCCCCAGCGCGGTGCCCGCGCGCCACGCGGCGTCCGCGAGCGGCCGGTCGAGGTCCGCCCGGCCGCGGTCCTTCCAGGCGACGACGACGCCGCGCAGGGGCCCCGTGTACGCCGCCGGCGCCCACACCGGCAGGGGCGCGACGCCGTCGAGCCGGTCGAGGCGGGGCGCCCCACGTTCGCGCCGCCGGAGCGGGGCGCGCAGCGGCGCGAGGCAGGGCGCGCACCACCGGACGTCGGGCGCGTCGCAGCCGGGGCACGCCACGGGCAGGACGAGGCGGGCGACGTCGTCGAGGGCGGCGAGGAGCACCGGGCCAGCGTGCCCGGTGGCGCGGGCGTCCGGCACCGGCGAACCGGCCGCCTGTGGACGCCGCACGCGCCGCTGGCTCCCGACCCGCGCCGTCCGGGAGCCTGTGGTCGCCCGGCACGCCGCGCGCCGCCGGGCGCGCGGCGCCTCAGCCGGGGTACGTGGGCAGCCGGACCTCGGTGGCGATCTTGGTCCAGAGGCTCGACGTGCCCGCGGCGTACAGGCTGCTGTCGCTCGTCCCGACGAGCGTGGTGCCGACGCCCGTGGCCGACGCGAGCGAGACGGCGCCCTCGACGGGCGAGGCGGCGACCGTCGGTCCCCCGACGGGCACCCGCTGGACGACGACCTCGGACTCCCCGGACGCCCGGCCGAGGACCCCGAGAAGCGTGCGGTCGGCCCACGTCACCTGCGTCGCGGCGGCGATCGGCTGCCCGACCCGGACCGGTGCGGAGAGCTGGGTCGGCCGGCCGGCCTCGTCACGGACGATGCCCGCGACGTGGACCTGCGCCCCGGAGCCCGAGTCGCTGACGACGGCCACCCGGGCGCCGTCGGGCGCGACCCGCAGCGACATCACGGTGCGCCCGTCGAGCCACGGCGCGGCCACCTCGGAGACCGCGGCGTCGCTGCCGGCCTCCCGCAGGTCCACGACCTGCAACGACCCTGCCTGCACCTGCGGGCCGCTCCACACGTACTGGAACCGGTCGATCGACGGCGCGACGAGGCTCGTCCCCGTGAGGAGCGTGACGGGCCCGGCCTCGGCCGTCGGCGCCGTGACGAGCCGCCCGGCACCGTCCCGCACGACGTACGTGGCGTCGTCGGCCCGGCCGCGGAACGCGAGCGCGGTGGGCTGGAGCCCGGCGAGCGGGGCGGCCGACGTCACCGCGCGCGTCGTGCGCCCCTCCAGGCTCATGATCTGGTCGCCCGAGAGCACGACCGGCTCGTCGGGCGTGGTGGCGACGCCGATGGTCGGGACGTCGTCGGCCGAGAGCTCCGAGCCGCCGACGCCCACCGTGATGTCGACGGGCACGCCGAGCGAGGCCTGGAGCTGCGCGATGAGCATCGCGCGGTCGGCCGGCGACGCCGCGGTCACCGGGTCGGTGAGGGGCACCGCGACCCTGCCCTCCACCGGCGGCACGGAGTCGATGCTCAGCGAGGTGCCCTCGGGCGCGACCGTCGCGACGGACCCTGCGAGCCAGTCCGCCGGTCCGCGCAGCGTCTCGCGGACCGCGAGCGCCTGCCAGTTCCGGCTCGGGAACCAGCGGGCGTCGGGCACGAGGTAGGCCCGGTCGAGGGTCGGGAAGTAGAGGTTGGCCTGCTTGAAGGTGCGCGCGAAGTTGGTGGCCGTGATCGTCAGCCCGTCGTCGACCACGTCGATGCGCCACTGGTCGTCGGCGTCGCGGACGAGGCCGTAGGAGACCTCGGTGGTGCGGCCGGGCGCCTGCTCCGTGTAGACGCCGCGCTCGTCGACGGTGCCCACGACGTCGGCGGTGGCGCGGACCGTCGTCGTGCCGCCCTCGATCGCGGCCTCGTCGACCTCGAGCTGCGGCACGTCCTCGAGGATCGCGACCTGGGAGACGGGCGACCAGTCGTCCTGCGCGTCGCGCGTGAGGAACTCGGACGCGACGTCGAACGAGCCGCGCGCGCCCTGGGCCTGGGCGGCCAGGAAGCCGCGGACGATCTGGTCCGGCGAGGCGTCGCGGCGGGGCGACGCGGCGCTGACGAACGGCTGGCCCGGGTCCTCCGGCGTCGCCTCGCCCTCGACGACGGGCCCGGACGTGGGGATCGAGGCGCACGCGGCGAGGGCGGCGACCCCCACGGCCGCGAGCCCGGCCGCGAGCGCGCGCCCGACCCGGCGCCGCAGGTCCGCCTGCCCCGTGGTCGGACGCCGCACGGTCCCCGTCGTGGTCATCGCCCCTCCTGGACGTCGTCGGGGCCGGCGGCCGGACCGCCGCCGGAGCCGGGCACCGTCGCCCGGCCGGGCTGGGGCGCGTGGTCGCGCGGGATGACGACGGGGATGCCGCCCGTGACCGACGGCAGGTCGGCGGGGCCCGCCGTCCCCTCGACGTCCTCGACGACCGGCGTCCGCACGCTCCACTCCGCGGGCAGCCCGCGGCCGGTGGCCGCCTCGGAGACGAGCGGCAGGGGGGACGACTGGAGCCGGATCCCGGCGCGCCGCGGGAGCGTGAGCCGGAAGCTCGCGCCCCGGCCGGGGCGGCCCCACGCCTCGAGCCACCCGCCGTGCAGGTGCGCGTCCTCCAGGGAGATCGCGAGCCCGAGGCCGGTGCCGCCGGTCGTGCGGGCGCGAGCGGGGTCCGCACGCCAGAAGCGGTCGAACACGTGCTGGACCTCGTCGGTCGTCATCCCGACCCCGTGGTCGCGGACCGTCACCGCGACGGCGTGCCCGTCGCCGTCGACCGTGATCTCGACCGGCCGCTCCTCGGCGTGCTCGATCGCGTTGACGACGAGGTTGCGCACGATGCGTTCGACGCGCCGCGGGTCGATGTCGGCCGTGACGGGCTCGTCGCCGAGGTGGACCGACAGCCACACGCCCTTGCGCTCGGCGAGCGGGGCGGCGTGGTCGACGGCGGCGTTCACCACGTCGCGCAGGTCGCGCCGCTCGGCGTCGAGGACCGCGGCGCCGGCGTCGAACCGGCTGATCTCGAGCAGGTCGGCGAGCAGGTCCTCGAACCGGTCGAGCTGTGCCTGCAGGAGCTCGGTCGAGCGCCGCGAGACCGGGTCGAAGTCCTCGCGCGACGCGTGCAGCACCTCGGAGGCCATGCGGATCGTGGTGAGCGGCGTGCGCAGCTCGTGGGACACGTCCGAGACGAACCGGCGCTGGAGCATCGACAGCTCCTCCATGCGCCCGATCTGCTCCTGGAGGCTCTGCGCCATCTCGTTGAACGAGTGCGCGAGGGACGCCATCTCGTCGTGCCCCTTGACCGGGAGCCGCTCGTCGAGCCGGCCGTCCGCGAGCCGCTCCGCGACGCTCGCGGCCTGGCGCACCGGGAGCACCGCCTGGCGCGTGACGAGCGCCGTGATGCCGACGAGCAGGGCGAGCAGCACGAGCGCCCCGACGAGCAGGACCGACTGGAGGAAGCGCAGCGTCTCCTGGTCGGCCTCGAGGTCGTAGAGGTAGTAGAGCTCGTACGTGCCCGCGACCGGCACCTCGACGGTCGAGCCCACGACGATGCCGGGCACCACCCCCGACGACTCCGGGTGCGCCGGGTCGACCGGGATCGCCACCGACTGGAGGTACTGCTCGCCGTCCGCCGCCACGGTCGCCGCGCGCATCTCGGGCGACACGAGGCCGTCGAGCTGCTGGTCGGTCGACTGGTCGAGGAAGCCGACCGTGCCTGACCCGCCGGACTGCCAGAGGAAGACGTCGCGCGACGACCCGGTGGTCTGGAGCATGGAGAAGAGGTCGAAGAGGAGCGACTGGGCCTCGGTCGGCGTCGACGCGGGCGACGCGTCGAGCGTGCGGCGCGCCTGTTGCGTGGACTGGGCGCTCTCCTGGTCGAGCTCGGCGGCACGCCGCTCGTAGAGGCCGTCGCGCATGGCGTCGGTGAGGTACGCGCCGAGCGCCCCGACGGTCAGCACGCCGACGACGAGCGCCGACGTGACGACGCGCAGCTGCATCGACGAGCGCCAGCGCCACACCACCCGGCGGACGGTCGCGCGCGCCCGGCGCCGGACGCGGCGCCAGAGCCCTCGCCCGCGCCCGTCGGCGGAGCCGGCCGTCGTGCTCACGTGCGGGTCGCGCCCGCCTTGTAGCCGACGCCGCGCACCGTGAGGACGATCTCCGGGTTCTCCGGGTCGTGCTCGATCTTCGAGCGCAGGCGCTGCACGTGGACGTTGACCAGTCGCGTGTCCGCCGCGTGCCGGTAGCCCCAGACCTTCTCGAGGAGCACCTCGCGCGTGAAGACCTGCCACGGCTTGCGCGCGAGCGCGACGAGGAGGTCGAACTCGAGCGGGGTCAGGGACACCTGCTCGCCGCCGCGCGAGACGCGGTGCCCCGTGACGTCGATCTCGACGTCGCCGATGGACAGGTGCTCGGGGGCGGGCTCCTCGGTGCGGCGCAGGCGCGCCCGGATGCGGGCGACGAGCTCCTTGGGCTTGAACGGCTTGGAGATGTAGTCGTCGGCACCCGACTCGAGGCCGAGCACGACGTCGACCGTGTCGCTCTTCGCGGTGAGCATGATGATCGGGACGCCCGACTCCGCCCGGATGAGGCGGCACACCTCCGTGCCGTCCTTGCCCGGGAGCATGAGGTCGAGCAGGACCAGGTCCGGCTGCGTGGTGCGGAACGTCTCGAGCGCGAGGTCGCCGTCCGCGCAGAACACCGGTTCGAAGCCCTCGGAGCGCAGGACGATGCCGATCATCTCGGCCAGGGCGGTGTCGTCGTCCACCACGAGCACACGAACCTTCATGCGGACATCTTGCCATCGACGGGCCCGACGTCGGGGCGGCCGGGCCCCGCGGCGAGGGTGAACCCGCGGACGGGCGCACCCGGCGGCGCGAGCCCGGTCGGCCGCCGCGCAGGGCCGCGTACTAGGGTGGCCTCGCCGCCGTTGCCGATCCTCGCCCGGCGGCCTGGACCGACGCCCGAGCCGACCGCGGGGGACCACGAGCACATGAGCACACCCGACACCTCCGGCACGCCGGACGGTGCCACGCCCGACCCGACGGCGACCACCGGCCCTACGCCGCCCGCCGCGCCCGGTCCGGGCGGCGACGCGAGCGGCTGGGGTGCGCCCTCGTACGGCGCCCCCGGCTACGGTGCGCCCGGCTCGCCGGCGCCCCAGCCGCGGTACGGCCAGTACGCGCCCGGCCAGGAGCCCGGTCAGCACCCGCCGACGGACCAGCCGCCCGCACCCGGCGCGTGGGGTGCGCCCGGCGCCGCTCCGGGACAGCCGGGGTACGGCCAGCCGGGCTACGGCCAGCAGCCCGGCTACGGCCAGCAGCAGCCGGGGTACGGCCAGCCCGGCTACGGTCAGCAGCCCGGCTACGGCCAGCAGCAGCCGGGGTACGGCCAGCAGCCCGGTTACGGCCAGCAGCAGTTCGGGCAGGGCCAGTACGGGCAGCAGCAGTACGGCGCGCCGGGCTACGGCCCGCCGCCCGGCCTCGCGGGCGCGCCCTACGCGCCGGCCGCGGCGAAGCCCGGCATCATCCCGCTGCGCCCGCTGTCGCTCGGCGAGATCTTCGACGGCGCGTTCGGCGCGATCCGCCACAACCCCCGGGTCGTGCTCGGCATGAGCGCGCTCGTCGTCGTGGTGGCGACGCTGCTCGGCACCTTCCTCGGCTGGGCGTTCTCCGGCTACGTCGCCCAGTACTTCGACGTCGTGCTGGACGAGGCCACCTTCCCCGGCTTCGACGAGAGCTTCGCCACGACGCTCGCGAGCTCCCTCGGCATCCAGGTGACCACGTTCTTCGCCGCGCCGATCATCGCGGGTCTCCTCACGGTCTCCGTCGGCCAGTCCGCGATCGGGCGCAAGGCCGGCGTCGGCGAGGTCTGGTCCCAGGTCGGACGGCGCACGTGGTTCCTCATCGCCTTCCCCCTGCTGACCGGCCTGGCCGCGTCCGTGGCGCTCGGCCTGGCCACGCTCCTCGTCGTCGCGGGCTTCGCGGTCTCCGAGGGGCTCGGCGCGTTCCTCATCGTCGTCGCCCTGCTCGCCTGGCCCGTGCTCCTCGTCTGGGTCGGGACGCGGACCGGCCTCGTGCCTCCCGCCCTGGCGCTGGAGGGGCAGCCGTTCTGGCGGACCGTCAAGCGGGCGTGGCTGCTCACCCGCGGCAGCTTCTGGCGGTTGTTCGGCATCTACCTGCTCGCCCTCGTGGCGATGAGCTTCGTCTCCGGCATCGTCGCGTACCCCGCGAGCCTCGCAGCGTCGTTCCTGCTCATGGCGGGCCAGACCTTCCTGTACCACCTCGTGCAGGCGATCGGCGTGGCGCTCTCGATGATCCTCACCTCGGTCTTCCTGGGCTGCATCGTCGCCCTGCTCTACATCGACGTGCGCATGCGCCGCGAGGGCCTGGACGTCGAGCTCGCCGCGGCGGCGAGCGAGCAGCCGCCCGCATGACCGTCCGGTCGCTCGCGGCCGACGTGCCCGTGCAGCCCGGCGCCGACGAGGCCCGGCGGTGGCTCGTCGGCGAGCTCGCCGGGCCGGAGTACCGCACGGACCCGTCGCTCCTGCAGCGGTTCCTCGAGTGGCTCCAGGGACTGTTCGACGGCGCGCCCACGCTCGACCTCGGCGGCCCGCTGACGGCGGTGGTCGTCGTCGTGGCGGTCGCCGTGGTCGCGGCGGTGGCCTACTGGGTCGCCGGTCCGGTGCGCCTGTCGCGCCGGGCGAAGGCCTCGGTGGTCGTGCTCGACGACGACGCGCGCACCGCGGCCGAGATGCGGGCCGCGGCCGACGCCGCCGCGGCGCGCGCCGACTGGGCGACCGCCGCGCTCGAACGCTTCCGCGGCGTCGTGCGCTCGCTGGAGGAGCGCGCGGTCCTCGACCCGCGTCCCGGACGGACCGCGTGGGAGGCCGCACGGACGGCGGGCGAGCGCCTGCCCGACGTCGCGGACGGGCTCGAGCGCGGCGCGCACCTGTTCGACGACGTCGCATACGGCGCCGTGACCGTCGGCCCGGAGGCGGACGCCTTCCTGCGCGCGCTCGACGAGCGGACGCTCGCGACGCGCCCCGCGCTCCGTGCGGAGCTCGCCGCCTCCGCGCCCGGTGACGGCGCATGAGCGCCCCGACGACGTCCTCCGTACCCCCCGGCGCGGCGCCCTCCGCGGGTGCGTCGGGCGACCCGCGAGCCGTGACGACCGCCTACGTGCCCGTGGTCGGCGACGGCACGACCGCCCGCTCGCGGGCCCGCAGTCGCTGGCGCCGGGCGCGCTGGCCCGTCGCCGTCGTCGGCGCGCTGCTGCTGCTCGCCGGGCTGACGGCGCTCGCGCGGCCCGCGACGTCGGCCACGCCGCTCGCACCCGACAACCCGGGCCCCGCCGGGGCGCGCGCGGTCGCGCAGGTGCTGGGCGACCAGGGCGTGCAGGTCACCTACGTGCGCACGGTCGCCGACGCGGTGCGCGCCGCCGAGGAGGGCGGCACGCTCCTCGTCGCGCAGGGCGACTACCTGCTCGACGAGCAGGTGGAAGCGCTCGTCGGGACCCCCGCGGACCTCGTGCTCGTCGCGCCGCCCGACCACCTGCTCGCCGCCGCGACCGACGGCGGCACGGAGCTCGCGTACGACTGGGGCTCCGGCGGATCGGCACGACCGGCGCGCTGCGCGGACCCGGCCGCGCAGGCCGCGGGCTCGATCCGCTCCGACGGCGTCGGCTTCGTCGCGCTCGACGACGCGACCGTCCTCTGCTTCCCCTCCCCCGACGACCCGTCCCTGGGCGCCTACCTCGTGCACGAGGCCGACGGGCGCACGGTGCGCGCGGTGGACACGCCCGCAGTCCTGCGCAACGACTCGGTCACCGAGGACGGCAACGCCGCGCTCGCGCTCTGGACGCTCGGCGCGCACGACCGTCTCGTGTGGCTCGTGCCCGACCCGTTCGACACGTCGCTCGCCGACGACGGGAGCACGACCCCCGGGCTGTCCCTGCCGCCGTGGTTCGGCGTCGTCGCCCTGCAGGCGCTCGTCGTGCTGCTCGTGGTCGTGCTGTGGCGCGGCCGCCGGCTGGGCCCCCTCGTCACGGAGGACCTGCCGGTGATCGTGCGCGCCGCCGAGACGACGCGCGGCCGCGGCCGCCTCTACCGACGCGCCGGGGCGCGCGGCCACGCCGCCGCAGGGCTGCGCGCGAGCGCCGCCGACCGTCTCGCGCACCGCCTCGGCCTGCCCCGCTCGGCCGACGCCCCCACCGTCGTCGACGCCGTCGCCCGCGCGACGGGTCGGCCGGGCGACCAGGTCGCCCAGCTCCTGTACGGACCACCACCCGCCGACGACGCGGCGCTGCTCGAGCTCGCGCGTCACCTTGACCGGATCGAGAGCGAGGTCTACCACTCGTGACGCACCACCCCGACGGCTCCGTGCCGCAGCCCGACCGCTACGCGCCGCCCACCCAGGACCCGGGCGTCGCCGACCGCGTGAGCGCGGCCGCCGGCCAGCCCGCGCACCGGCCCGGACCGCAGGCACCCGCCCCGCAGACGCCGTACGGCCAGGGCCACGCGCCCGCCGCGCCGACCCCGACCCCCGCACCGGTGCACGACGCCCCGCCCGCGCCGTCGCCCGAGCTGCGGCAGGCGCTCGCCGCCGTCCGCAGCGAGGTCGGCAAGGCCGTCGTCGGGCAGGACGGCGCCGTGACGAGCCTGCTCATCGCGCTGCTCTGCAAGGGCCACGTGCTGCTCGAGGGCGTGCCCGGCGTCGCCAAGACGCTGCTCGTGCGCACGCTCGCCGCGTCGCTCGACCTCGGCACGAAGCGCGTGCAGTTCACGCCCGACCTCATGCCCGGCGACGTCACGGGCTCGCTCGTGTACGACGCGCGGACCGCCGAGTTCTCGTTCCGCGAGGGGCCGGTCTTCACGAACCTGCTGCTCGCCGACGAGATCAACCGCACGCCCCCCAAGACCCAGGCGTCGCTCCTGGAGGCCATGGAGGAGCGGCAGGTCTCGGTCGACGGCACGCCGCGCCCGCTGCCCGACCCCTTCCTCGTCATCGCGACGCAGAACCCCGTCGAGTACGAGGGCACGTACCCGCTGCCCGAGGCGCAGCTCGACCGCTTCCTGCTCAAGGTCGTGCTGCCGCTGCCGGAGCGCGAGCAGGAGGTCGAGGTGCTCGCACGGCACGCCGCCGGCTTCAACCCGCGCGACCTCGCGGGCGCCGGGGTGCGCGCCGTCGCCGGGCGCGACGTGCTCGACCGCGCCCGCGCGGAGGTCGCGCGCGTCCAGGTCGCGCGCGAGGTGCTCGGCTACGCCGTCGACGTGTGCCGCGCGACGCGCCACTCCCCCTCGCTGTCGCTCGGCGTGTCCCCGCGCGGTGCGACGGCGCTGCTCGCCACGTCGCGCGCGTGGGCGTGGCTCTCGGGCCGCTCCTACGTGACGCCGGACGACGTCAAGGCCCTCGCGCACCCCACGCTGCGCCACCGCGTGCAGCTGCGGCCCGAGGCCGAGCTGGAGGGCGTGACGGCCGAGAGCGTGCTCGACACCGTGCTCGCGTCCGTCCCCGTCCCCCGCTGAGGCGTCGCTCGTGGCCCTGACGTGGCGCGCCGTCGTGCTGGCGGCGCTCGGGATCGTCCCCGTGCTGCTCGTCCCCGTGCCGGGGACGGTGCTCGTGTGGACGCTGCTCGTCGTCGCGCTGTGCGCGCTCGACGCGGCCCTCGCGGCGTCCCCGCGGCGCGTCGCGATCGAGCGGCGCGTCGCGGGCTCCGTGCGGCTGACCGACGCGACGGCGTCCCGGCTCACGCTGACGAACCTCGCCCCGCGGCGGTTGCGCGCGCTCGTGCGCGACGCGTGGCCGCCGTCCGCGGGGACGCAGGTCAACCGGCACGCCGTCGACCTGCCGCCCGGCGAGGCGACGCGCGTGACGACCGTGCTCGTCCCGACGCGCCGCGGCGAGCGCGTCGCGGACCGCGTGACGATCCGCTCGTTCGGCCCGCTGCGGCTCGCCGCGCGCCAGGCCTCGATCCCCGTGCCCGGGCGGCTGCGCGTGCTCCCCGAGTTCGCGTCGCGACGCCACCTCCCGAGCCGCCTCGCGCGCCTGCGCGAGATGGACGGGCGCGCCGCGGTGCAGGTGCGCGGCGAGGGCACCGAGTTCGACTCGCTGCGCGAGTACGTGCTCGGCGACGACGTCCGCTCGATCGACTGGCGCGCGTCGGCGCGCGGCCGGGACATGGTCGTGCGCACGTGGCGGCCCGAGCGCGACCGCCGCGTGCTCATCGTCGTCGACACGTCCCGCACGTCGGCGGCGCGCGTCGGGGACGCGCCGCGCCTCGACGCGAGCATCGAGGCGGCGCTGCTGCTCGCCGCTCTTGCGGGGCGCGCCGGGGACCGCGTCGAGCTCGTCGCGTACGACCGCACCGTGCGCTCGCGCGTCGCAGGGGCCGCCGGGCCGCGCCTCATGCCCGCCATGGCGGACGCCCTCGCGCCGCTCGAGCCCGCGCTCCTCGAGACCGACTGGCCCGGCCTCGTCGGCACCGTCCACGAGCGCCTGTCGCAGCGCGCGCTCGTCGTGCTCCTGTCGACGCTCGACGCCGCCGCCGTCGAGTCCGGGCTGCTGCCCGTCGTCGGGCAGCTCACGGCCAAGCACCAGGTCGTGCTCGCCGCGGCCGGCGACCCCGAGGTCGCCGCCCTGCGCGACGACCGCACCGGGACCGCCGAGGTGTACGACGCCGCGGCCGCCGCGCGCGGCGAGATCGAGCGCGCCGCCGTGACGACGGTCTTGCGCCAGCGCGGCGTCGAGGTCGTCGACGCCCTCCCCGACGACCTCGCCCCCCGGCTCGCCGACACCTACCTCGCGCTCAAGGCGGCCGGCCGCCTCTGAGCCCCCGCCGGAGGCCACCGAGCCGGAGCCGGTGGTCGCGCGAGGTAGAGCCGCGGTCGCACGAGGTAGAGGCCCGGTCCCACGAGGTAGAGCCGAGGCTGCGCGAGGTAGAGGCCTGGTCTCACGAGTTGAGGTTCCCCGGGTTCGCCGAGCAGGGATCCCGGCTCCGTCTGCGGCGCCGGGCCACCTGAAGCGCCCGGTCGGGCGCCACGACCATCCGGTCGGCGCGCAACCCGTCCGGGGTGGGCCGACGTCGTCGTGCCCTCGAGCGTGGGCAGGCCCACCCCGGGCGACCACGCCTCTACCTCGCGCAAACCACGCCTCTACCTCACGCAACCACGCCTCTACCTCGCGCAACCACCGCTCTACCTCGCGCAAACCACGCCTCTAACTCGCGGAGCTACGGCTCTACGTCGGGAGACCAGGCCTCTACCTCGCGGGAGGTGGTTCCGGGGCCCTCTCCCCCGACCGTCAGGGGCGGGAGGTAGGGTCGTCCAGCACGTCCATCCCGACCTCAGGAGACTCCCGTGGCCTGGCAGCCGACCGACCCCCGGCAGCGCGTCCGGCGCAACCGTCGCGTCGCGATCATCGTCGTGGTGGCGCTGCTCGCGACGTTCCTCGTCCCGGCGCTCGCGATCGTCCTGTCCTGACGGGCCGATGGCCGACGAGCGGTTCGGGCCGCGGCTGAGCCACGACGACCTCAACCGGGCGCTGCTCGCGCGCCAGCACCTCGCCGCCCCGCGCGACGCGACCGTGCTGGACGAGGTGCGCCACCTCGTCGGCCTGCAGTCGCAGGTCCCGTCGTCGCCGTACCCGGCGCTCTGGTCGCGCCTGGCGGGCTTCGCGCCGGACGACCTGGGCGACCGCCTGCTCGACCACCAGGTGGTGCGCGTCGCGACGCTGCGCGGCGCGGTGCACCTCGTCGCGGCCGACGACGCGCTCGAGCTGACGGCGCTCGCCCGCCCCGGTCTGGCGACCTACCTGCGGTCGCGGAACCAGCACGGGACGGCGCTCGCCCATGTCGACCTCGACGACCTCGAGCGCGCGGCGCGAGACCTGCTCGCGGACCCGCTGACGTCGGTCGAGCTGGGGCGGTGCCTCGCGGAGCGCTGGCCCGACGTCGACCCGAAGCACCTCGCGTACGCGGCCCGCTGCCTGCTCCCGCTCGTGCAGGTCCCGCCCCGCGGCCTGTGGGGCGCGAGCGGCACGGGCACGACGACCACCTGGACGACGGCGCAGGCCTGGCTCGGGCGGTCCGACGACGCCCTCGACGCCGTCGCGCACGGCACGGACCCGGACGCGACGCTCGCGGCGCGCGTCCGGCTCGTGCGCCGGTACCTCGCGGCGTTCGGCCCGGCGTCGGTGGCGGACGCGCAGCGCTGGGCGGGCCTGACCCGGCTGCGCGCCGCGGTCGACGTGCTGCGACCGGAGCTCGTGACGTTCACCGGCCCGGCCGGCACCGAGCTCCTCGACCTGCCCGACGCGCCGCGCCCACCGGGCGACGAGCCCGTGCCCGTGGTCCTCGCGGGCGACTTCGACAACCTGCTCCTGTCCCACGACGACCGCACGCGCGTCCTCGGGGACCTGCCGGTCACGAGCGTCGTGAGCGTCAACGGTCAGGTCGCGGCGGCGGCCCTCGTCGACGGCCGCGTCGCGGGCGCCTGGACGGCCCGCCCGGCGGCACCGGCGGCGCGCAGCGCCCGAGCAGCGACCGCGAACACCCCTAGCGCCCGAGCAGCGGCCCCGGCCGACGGGACGCGCCCGGTCGACGGGACGGACGTCGTCGTGCACGTCGAGGTGCGGCCCCTGCGCGCACGGAGCAGCCCCGGCGCGTCCGGCGGCGAGGCGCCGAGCCTCGCCGACCGCCTGCGCGACCCCGCGGTGCGCGACGAGGTCGTCGCGCGCGCCGAGGACTGGGTGCGGTGCGGGTGGCCGGACGCGCGGGCGCGCGTCGTCGTCGACGGCTGAGGCGTCGGGGGTCAGGCCGCGACGGGCGCGGTGTCGCCCGCGTGGTCGGCCGTGAGGTCGCCCGTCTCCCCGGCCCGGACCGCGCGGCGACCGAGCACGATCGTGTAGACCCAGAACGCCGCGAGCGCGACCGCCCCGATCACGATCTTGAGCCACCACGGCAGCTCCGACCCGGTGACGAACCCCTCGATGACGCCGGAGACCGCGAGCGCGATCGCGAGGCCGATCGCGACGGTGACGAGCGCCCGGCCCTCCTGCGCGAGGGCGCGCGAGCGCGGCAGGGGCCCGGGGTCGATCCACGCCCAGAAGATCCGCAGCCCGGCGGCGCCGGCGACGAAGATCGACATGAGCTCGAGCAGCCCGTGCGGCGCGATGAGCTGGAGGAAGAGCGCGAGCTCGCCGTGCGCGGCCATCATGCCGCCGATCGAGCCGATGCCGACCGCGTTCTGGAACAGGACCCACACGGGGAACACCCCCGTGATCCCGAGGCCCACGCAGAAGGCCGCGATCCGCGCGTTGTTCGTCCACACGACGGCGGCGAAGTCGACGCCCGGGTCGTAGTAGGACGCGAACGCGTCGTTCACGTACTCCTCCTGGACGCTGGGCGGGCCCATGGAGGCGAGGCCCTCGGGCGTGGTCGCGACCCAGACGCCCGCGACGAGCGCGACGAGGAGGCACGCGGCGGTCACGCCGACCGACCACCACCGGATCCGGTAGAGCGCGGCCGGGAGGGACACCGTGAGGAACCGCACGACGTCGCGCCACGCGGGTTCGTGCGCCCCCGCGATGCGCGTGCGGGCGCGCCCGAGGAGCACGGACAGGCGCGAGATGAGCACCGGGTCCGGCGCGACGGAGCGCACGGTCGACAGGTGCGTCGCGACGGACTGGTAGAGCCGGACGAGCTCGTCGGCCTCCGCGCCGTCGAGCGTGCGGCGGCGGACGAGCGCGTCGAGGCGGTCCCACTCCGCGCCGTGCACGTCGGTGAAGGCGTCGAGGTCCACGACCGATACCCTGCCACACGGGGCGTGCCGCCGGTGCGCCGACCGACCGGCGGGCAGGACCCGCGACGGCGAGGACGGGAGCGGGCGTGCGCGAGGGCATCGTGATCGGCGAGGGCGTGGTCCTGGACGCGCGACCGGCGTCGTTCGTGACGCGCGGGCTCGCGCTCGCGCTCGACCTGCTCGTCGTGCTCGTGTTCTTCGTCGCGACGCTCTTCGTGCTCGGCGCCTCGCTGGGCTCGCTCGAGCTCGACCTGGTCACCGCGATCCTCATCGCGTTCTCGGTCCTCGTCATGGTCGTCATCCCGACGACGGTCGAGACGCTCTCGCGCGGCCGCTCGCTCGGCAAGCTCGCGCTCGGCATCCGGGTCGTGCGCGACGACGGCGGCCCGGTCCGGTTCCGGCACGCGTTCCTGCGGGCGCTCGTCGGCGTCGGCGAGATCTGGCTGACGTTCGGCTCGGTCGCGCTCGTCGCGTCGCTGACGAACGACAAGGGCAAGCGGCTCGGCGACATGGCGGCGGGCACGTACGCGATCCGGGTGCGGGGCGGGCGACCGACGCTCGCCCCGCTCGCGATGCCGCCCTACCTCGCCGCGTGGGCCGCGCACGCGGACATGCGCCGGCTGCCGGACGGCCTCGCGCTGGCCGCCCGGCAGTTCCTCGGGCGCGCCGACCGCCTGCACCCGGCGTCGCGCGCGCGGCTCGGCCAGGAGCTCGCGGGGCAGGTGGAGCGGTACGTCGCTCCGGGCCCGCCGCCCGGCACCCACCCCGAGACGTTCCTGCTCGCCGTGCTCACCGAGCGCCGCGACCGGGACCGCGCGACGGCCCACCGTGCGCAGGCCGCCGCGCGGGAGCAGGCCGAGCTGCTCCACCGGCTCCCCTACTCGGTGCCCGACCCGACGCGCTGACGCGCGCGGCGCCCCGTCGGGGCGTCCTCGAACCGCCCGACGGCGCGCGCGATCCCGACGAGCACGAGGGCGAACGCGCCGAACCACACGGGCCGGCTCGCCCACCAGTCGGCGCCGCCGACGGCCGGGAGCTCCTGCCCGAGCACCACGAGGACGACCCCGACCACGACCACCATCGCGGTGAGGTGCCACAGGTACACGGTCATCGAGCGTCGCGCGAGACCGCGCACGACGGACCGCCCCCGGCCGTCGGCCCAGCGCACGAGCGGTCCCCGTGCGGCGAGCGCGAGCGCGACGAGCGCGACGGCGTGCAGCACGACGGGCGCGGTCGGCGGCCCGAGGTTGGAGATGGCGTCGCCCGGCATGCCGATGAGCGAGACCGGGTAGGGCCCGACGGCGACGAGCAGGGCGGCGAGGGCCGCCGCGGCGAGGCCGACGGCCACGAGCACGCGGGGCCGCGGCACGACGGCGACGGGGACGACGCGGCCCCGGCGCACGACCCGCAGGCCCGAGCGGGCGTCGGCGTAGAGGAGCCCGACCGCGTAGGGCACGGCCCACACGAGCACCACGTTGACGAGCGCGAGCCGCTCGAGCCCGGCGCCGAACCGCAGGGCCTCGACCGCGAGCGGGGCCGCGGCGAGCCCGGCGACGGCCCACCAGCCGGCGGCGTGCAGCGCGCGACGCATGAGCGGCGTGAGGACGACGAGACCGAGGTAGACCGCGAGGAACCACAGGAGCTGCGGCGCGAGCGTCGCGAGCGAGCGGACGGCGTCGGCCGGGAGCCCGACGGCCAGCAGGACGCCGACGGCGACCACCCACGCCCCGACGAAGACGGCCACCGGCCGCAGCAGGCGCGGCAGCCGGGCGCCCGCGAGGCGGACACCGTCGGCCAGGTCGGCGGCGACGCTCGGGCGGGTCGCGACCCGGCCCCGGGCGGCGGTCCCGCCGGTGCTGCCGGCACGCCGCAGCCCGTACGCCGCCGAGGCGCCCGCCGCGAAGAACAGCAGGGCGAGCACCTGGAGCACCCACGTCACGGCCCACCCGGCGCCGTGCGCGAGGGCGTTCCCGATCCGGAGCTGCTCGCCGTCCCACGTCGCGTCCGCCATGAGCCAGTGCACCGTGAGGACGCTCAGGGTCGCGACGGCGCGCACGGCGTCGACGAACACGTCGCGCGACGGGCGACGCGGTCCCTCGCCCGCCGCGGCCGCCGCGCCGGGCCGGTCCGGGCGCGGGGCCGGCGGGCCGCCGTCCCGGGTCCGGCGCGAGGCCGGAAGGACGGGCGACGACGCGCGGGGTCGGGCGGGGGGTGGCGACAGGACGGCCACGGGATGCTCCTCGGTCGGCGGGCCCGGGAGGTCTCCCGGTGCTCACCAGTCTCGAAACATCCCGTTCGTCCCGGTACGGGACGGTCCCCCGACCGCGTCGCGGTCGTCCACCGAGGTTCCGGGGGGTTGTCCCCCGCCGCTCGGACCTGGAGCCGCTGAGACCTGGAGGCGCTGAGAGCCGCTCAGACCTTGAGGTAGCGCAGGACCGCGAGGACGCGGCGGTGGTCGCCGGCGTCCTGCGGCAGCCCGAGCTTGCCGAAGATCGAGGTGACGTTCTTCTCGACCGCGCCGTAGGAGAGGAACAGGGCCTCCGCGATGGCGGAGTTCGACCGGCCCTGCGCCATGAGCTCGAGCACCTCGGTCTCGCGCGGCGTGAGGCGCGCGAGACCGTCGTCGGACCGCGATGCGCCCATGAGCTGGCTCACGACCTCCGGGTCGAGGACGGTCTGGCCCGCGGCGATGCGCGTGAGCGCGTCGACGAACTCGCCGACGTCCGCGACCCGGTCCTTGAGGAGGTAGCCGACGCCGCGCGCCCCGCCCGTGAGCAGCTCGCTCGCGAACCGCGTCTCGACGTACTGGGAGAAGAGCAGCACCCCGAGGTCGGGGTGCGCCGCGCGCAGCGCGAGGGCGGCGCGCAGCCCCTCGTCCGTGAACGTCGGGGGCATCCGGATGTCGACGACGGCGACGTCCGGCAGCGCGTCCTGCGCCGCGAGCCGCGCGACCTGCGCGACGAGCTCGTCGCCGTCCGCGACCGCCGCCGCGACCTCGTGGCCGCGGCGGGTGACGAGCGCGACGAGACCGTCGCGCAGGATGGCGGAGTCCTCGGCGATGACGAGCCGCATGGTGTCCTTCCGGTCGGGCGGGCCGGGCGGCCCGGGCGGGCGCGGTGCCCCGGGGACATCCTGCCCGACGCCGTCCCGCCACCCGGGCAGGACCGTCCCGTCCGTGCGCAGCACGTCAGACCCGGACGGGCAGGAGGACCGTGACGACCGTGGGCCCGCCGACGGGGCTCGTGAGCTCGAGCGAGCCGTCCACGGAGCGCACGCGCTCCGCCAGGCCCGCGAGCCCCGAGCGGTGACCGTCCGAGCCCGGCTGCACGACGCGCGCGCCGCCCTGGCCGTCGTCGCGCACCCGCAGGCGCAGGCGCGCCCCGCGCCCGCTGCCCTGGCGCTCCACGAGCACGTACACGCCCGACGCGCGCGCGTGCTTGACCGCGTTCGTCACGAGCTCCGCGACGCAGAAGTAGGCGATCGACTCGACCGCCGGGGCGAGCCGGCCGGACGCCTCGACGGCCGGGTCGACGTCGACCGTCACCGGCAGCGGCGAGCGCGCCGCGAGGGTCTCGAGCGCGACCGCGAGACCGTTGTCGAGCGCCGGCGGGTGGATGCCGCGCGCGAGCTCGCGCAGCTCGACCAGCGCCTCCTTGGTCGACGAGTGCGCGAGGTCGACGAGCTCGAGCGCGTCGCCCGCGTCGCCGCCCGCCGCGAGCTGCTCCTTGGCCTCGCCGAGCTGCATCGCGACGGCGACGAGGCGCGCCTGCGTGCCGTCGTGCAGGTCGCGCTCGATGCGGCGCAGCTTCGCGTCGGCGTCCTCGACCGTGCGGCCGCGCGACTCCTCGAGGTCGGCGACGCGCAGGCTGGACAGCGTGGGGCCGAGCAGCGCGACGGTGAGCACGCGGAAGAGGTGCGCGAACGCGCGCGTGACCTGCGGCCACACCCAGAGGAAGAGCGCCCCCACGAGCACGAGGCCGAGCTGGCGCGCCGGGGTGTCGACGTACCAGTCGACGCCGATCTGCGCCCCGCGGTGCCACGTCCCGTCGGCGGCCTGCTGCAGCGGGAGCCAGCGCGACCAGATCCAGTGCGTCGTGCCGCCCAGCCCGACGGCGAGGAAGACCGTGCTCACGACGAAGGACAGGATGGCGAGCGGGAACGTCACGAGGAGGAAGAGCACGGCCCGCCACCCCGTGCCGTCGCCGATCCCGCTCCACAGCGTGCTCCAGAAACCGCGGCGGCGCGTGTACGGGGCGGGGGCGGCGACGTCGACCCCGAGCAGGGACCGGGCGAGCGACCGGTACATCGAGCCCCAGCCGCGCCCGCCGACCACGACCCACCCCGCGACGACGAGGCCCAGGACGGGCACGATCATCGCGACGAGGAAGACCACGGAGAACAGCCCGTAGGAGAACGCGAAAGGCGCCAGCAGGAGCGCGAGCGAGAGGTACCCGTACTCGCGCCACGTGCGCCCCGCGAACGGCGCGCGCGCGAAGCCGACCCGCTCGCGGTGGTCCACGTACCGCGGGTCGGGCTGCGAGCCCGCGAACGCGCCCGGGACCCCGGGCGCGGCGGCCACGGCGGACGCCGAAGGGTCCGACGACGTGGCGGGCGTCGACGGCACCGCGGAGGGGTGCGGCGTCGGCACGACCGCGTCGGGCGCGCCCGGCGAGGGCTCGCCCGCGGGCACGACGCTCGGCTGGTCAGGGGTCACGGCAGTCATGGTGCCAGTCTGGGCGCGCGCGTGCGGCGACGACAGGGTGGCGTCCGCCGCACCCGGGTGGGGACAACCCCCGTGCCTGCCGTCAGTGCAGCAGGTACTTGACCGCGATGACCACGCCGCCGAACGCCGCGGCGAGCAGCGTCTCTCCCACCAGCAGGCCTCCGCGCGCCCCCGCGCGGTACGCGGCGAGGAACCCCACCACACCGAGCAGGACGACGGTGAACCACACCGCGACGAGGGCGGCGCCCTCGGCGTCGAGCCCGGCCGCGAGCGCCACGAGGTACACGACGATCCCGGGGAGCGCGCCGAGGAGCACCCCGACGTTGGACCGCAGCGCGACGACCGTGCGGCCCCACAGCGAGTGCCCGGTGTCGTGGAAGCGTCCGCTCACCGCGTCCACGTAGCAGTGCGCGAGCCAGTAGCCCACCGCCACGAGGGTCGTCGCGAGCACGACGCGGTCGCCCGTCGGCGCGTGCACGCTGGAGACCGCCATGACGAACCCCGCGACGATCGCGCCGTACAGGAGGTCGTGCGGGGGCTCGCGCTCCCAGCGGTCGCCCACGCGGTGCCACAGCGGCCGCACCCGGCCGGGCGGCGGCTCGTCGCGCACCTCGTCGGCCGGCCCCGCCGTGCCCTCGCCCGCGGGGGGCGAGGGCACGACCGGCGTGCGCTCGTCGGACGACGGGTCCATGCGACCTCCTCGGCGCGTGCCGGACGACTCGGGTCGGTGCTCAGTAGCGGTAGTGCTCCGGCTTGTACGGCCCCTCGACGGGGACGCCCAGGTAGTCCGCCTGGGACGGCGAGAGCTCGGTGAGCCGGACGCCGAGCGCGTCGAGGTGCAGGCGCGCGACCTTCTCGTCGAGCACCTTGGGCAGCCGGTAGACCTGGCGCGCGTAGGCGCGCTCGCGCCCCTCGCGCGCGGCGGCCGTCGCGTCCTGGTAGAGCTCGATCTGGCCGATCACCTGGTTCGAGAACGAGTTGCTCATGACGAACGACGGGTGGCCCGTCGCGTTCCCCAGGTTGAGCAGGCGGCCCTCGGACAGCACGACGACCGAGCGGCCCGCGGGCTGGCCGTCGGGGCCCGGCTCCGCGAACGTCCACTCGTGGACCTGGGGCTTGATCTCGGTGCGCGACACCCCGGGCACCTCGGCGAGGCCGGCCATGTCGATCTCGTTGTCGAAGTGGCCGATGTTGCCGACGACGGCCTTGTCCTTCATCGCGACGAGGTGCTCGGCGCGGATGACGTCCTTGTTGCCCGTGGTCGTGATGAAGAAGTCGGCCTCGCCGAGCACGTCCTCGATCCGGGCGACCTGGTAGCCGTCCATCGCGGCCTGGAGCGCGCAGATCGGGTCGACCTCGGACACGATGACGCGCGCGCCCTGGCCGCGGAACGCCTCGGCCGCGCCCTTGCCGACGTCGCCGTAGCCCGCGACGAACGCGACCTTGCCGCCCATGAGGACGTCGGTCGCGCGGTTGATGCCGTCGGGCAGCGAGTGGCGGATGCCGTACTTGTTGTCGAACTTCGACTTGGTGACCGAGTCGTTGACGTTGATCGCCGGGAAGAGCAGCTCGCCCGACTCGGCGAGCTGGTAGAGGCGGTGCACGCCCGTCGTCGTCTCCTCGGTGACGCCCTGGATCTCCTGCGCGATCGTCGTCCAGCGCAGCGGGTCGGCCTCGAGCGCGCGGCGCAGCACCCCGCGCACGACGTTCATCTCGTGGGTGTGGTCGGGCTCGCCCGGGAGCGTGTCCGGCGGGACGACGCCCGCGCGCTCGTACTGCAGGCCCAGGTGGACGAGCATCGTGGCGTCGCCGCCGTCGTCGAGGATGAGGTTGGGCGACTCGTCCCCCGGCCACACGAGGATCTGCTCGGTGCAGTCCCAGTACTCCTCGAGGCTCTCGCCCTTCCACGCGAACACCGGGACGCCCTGCGGGTCCTCGGGCGTCCCGTGCGGCCCGACGACGACGGCGGCCGCCGCCTCGTCCTGCGTCGAGAAGATGTTGCAGCTCGCCCAGCGCACCTGCGCGCCGAGCGCGACGAGCGTCTCGATGAGGACGGCCGTCTGCACGGTCATGTGCAGGGAGCCGGCGATGCGGGCGCCCGCGAGCGGCTGCGAGTCCCCGTACTCGGCGCGCAGCGCCATGAGGCCGGGCATCTCGTGCTCGGCGAGGCGGAGCTGGTGGCGGCCCGCCTCGGCCAGGGACAGGTCGCGGACCTTGTACCGGCCGGGGATCTCGTCGAAGCCGGGGGTGGCGCCGGAGGTCGGGGCCTGCGCTGTGGTGGACATGGTTCTCCTGTGCGTTCTCGGTGCCGGCGGAGCCGGTGGTACCGGCTCCGCGGTGGCTCCCGATGACTGGTCGGTTGCTGCGCTGGGGGCTCCCGTCCGCGCGGGACGGGACCGCGGCCCGCCCGGCACCAGCCTACCGAGGACGACGCCGTCCGGCCGGGGCGCGGACCACCCGCGCCCGCAGCACCACCGTTCGTCCGGCGCGCGCGCCCGGGCGCGCGCGTAACACGAACGCTTGACCATCTCAAGATCACGAAGGGATAACGATCCCGGTTCCGCCGTCATCCGCGCCATTCCAACGATGCTCGGTCAAGAATCGTCCTGGAATCGCCCCTGGTGCGGGGGTCCTGGGTAGAAGTTGAACCTCGAATCAGGCAGGGTGGGCGCGAACCGATTGACATCGGATCAGCGTGAGGCCCTGTGTGCGCCGGCCCCTGCGGGGGCAACCGGCCGGACGCGCCACCCCAGGGAGGACGTCCTCGCACCCGGGGCCTCCTGCCGTGCCCTCTCGTCGAGCGCCCGCACCCGGGTGCTCCGGAGGGGCGTGACGCTGGTCCACGACCGGAAGGTGGCGACACCCACCGCATGACAGCTCTCAGCACACCCGTGCCGACCGACCCGGCCGCGCACGCCGGCGCCGCGACCGTCGGCACCGACGAGCGCGCGACCGCGCTCTCGGTCCGCGACGTCTACAAGGTCTTCGGGCGCCGCCCCGTCGAGGCGATCCGCCGCCTCGAGCAGGGCGCGAGCCGCGACGACGTCAAGCCGCTCGGCACCGCCGCGGTCATCGACGCGTCGTTCGACGTGAAGCAGGGCGAGATCTTCGTCGTCATGGGCCTCTCGGGCTCCGGCAAGTCGACGCTCATCCGCATGCTCAACGGGCTGTGGAAGCCGACGTCCGGGCACGTGCTGCTCGGCGGCACCGATCTCGCCCAGGCCGACGCCAAGCAGATGCGCGCGCTGCGCCGCAAGCACGTGTCGATGGTCTTCCAGCACTTCGCGCTCCTGCCCCACCGCACCGTGCTCGACAACGCCGCCTACCCCCTGGAGATCCAGGGCGTCGGCAAGGCGGAGCGCCGCGAGAAGGCCCGCACCGCGCTCGGCCTCGTCGGGCTCGGCGGCTGGGAGGACTCCCTGCCCTCGCAGCTCTCCGGCGGCATGCGCCAGCGCGTCGGGCTCGCCCGCGCGCTCGCCGCCGACACCGACGTCCTGCTCATGGACGAGGCGTTCTCCGCGCTCGACCCGCTCATCCGGCGCGAGATGCAGGAGCAGCTCCTCGAGCTCCAGCAGACGCTCGGCAAGACGATCGTCTTCATCACGCACGACCTCAACGAGGCGATGCACCTCGGGGACCGGATCGCCGTCATGCGCGACGGCCGGATCGTGCAGATCGGCACCGCCGAGCAGATCCTGTCCGACCCCGCGAACGACTACGTCGCCCAGTTCGTCGCCGACGTGGACCGCACGCGCGTCCTCACGGCCTCGTCCGTCATGGTGCGCCCCGCCGTCGTCGTCCCGCTCTCCGGCGGTCCCCGCCAGGCGAGCCGCACGATGCGCGAGGCGCAGGTCTCGGCCGCGTACGTCGTCGACCGCCAGCGCCGCCTCCAGGGCGTCGTGCGCGACGAGGACGCGGTCGCCGCCCTGAAGAAGGGCCAGGACAGCCTCGACGGGCTCGTGCGCCAGGGCGTCGCGCCCGTCTCTCCCGACACCCCGCTCGCGGAGGTCTTCGCCCCCGCCGCGGAGTCGCCTCTGCCCGTCGCGGTCACGGACGAGCAGGGCCGCCTCGTCGGCGTCGTCCCCCGCGTCACGCTCCTCGAGGCCATGGTCCCCGGCGACCAGCCGAAGACCGGCGAGATCGACCTCGGGCAGACGCCCGTCGTCCAGGACGCGGCGGCGGAGGGCTCCGCCCCGCTCGCGGCCGCCCCGACGGAAGGCGGTGCCGCGTGAACGACACCCTCGTCCCCCGCATCCCGCTCGGCGAGTGGGTCGACGCCTTCGTCGGCTGGGTCACCACCACGTTCCGCCCGCTCTTCCGGTTCATCAAGGACGTCCTCGTGGGCGTCTACGACGGGCTCGACGCCGTGCTGTCCGGCCCGCCGTTCTGGGTCGTCGCGATCGCCCTCGCCGCGCTGGCGTTCTTCGTCAAGGGCTGGCGGCTCGCGGTCGGCACGCTCGTCGGCTTCGTCCTCATCGCGGGCGTGAACCAGTGGGACAACGCGATGGACACCCTCGCGCTCGTCCTGCTGTCCGCCGTCCTCGCGATCGCGATCGCGATCCCGCTCGGCATCTGGGCCGCGCGCAACGACCGCGTCTCCGCCGTCGTGCGGCCCGTGCTCGACTTCATGCAGACCATGCCGGCGTTCGTCTACCTCATCCCGACCGTCGTCATCTTCCTCACCGGGCCCGTGCCCGGGATCATCGCGACGATCGTCTTCGCCATGGCGCCCGGCGTCCGGTTCACCGAGCTGGGCATCCGGCAGGTCGACAAGGAGGTGGTCGAGGCCGGCCAGGCGTTCGGCTCGACCCCCGGCCGCATCCTGCGCCAGATCCAGCTCCCGCTCGCCCTGCCCACGATCATGGCGGGCGTCAACCAGGTCATCATGCTCTCGCTCTCCATGGTCGTCATCGCCGGCATGGTCGGCGCCGGCGGCCTGGGCGAGGACGTCGTCGCCGCGCTCCAGCGCGTCGACGTGGCGCTCGGGTTCGAGGCAGGCCTCGCCGTCGTCATCCTCGCGATGTTCCTCGACCGCGTGACCTCCGCGCTCGGCGACCGCGCCCCCGTGGCGCGTGCCCTCGCCGCGGCGCGCGTCTGACCGCGCCACCCACCGTCCCCGGCCGCATGCCGGGACCCCCTCCCACGCACCGTCGTGGGGCACCCCGACCGGGCCTCACGGCCCACGGAAGGAACGCATGACCCCCGCACGCAAGCGCACCACCCGCACCGCCGCCGTCGCCGCGACCGCCGTCCTCGGTCTCGCGCTCACCGGCTGCGCGTCCGACTCCGGCTCGGGCGGCTCCGGCGACGGCGCCTCCTCCACCGGCGAGGACGAGACGTCGGTCTCCATCGGCATCCCGTCCGGCTGGGACGAGGGCATCGCCGTCTCCCACCTGTGGACCACCATCCTCGAGGACGAGGGCTACGACGTGTCGACGCAGACCGCCGACGTCGGCGTCGTGTACACCGGCCTCGTCGGCGGGGACTTCGACCTCACGCTCGACGTCTGGCTGCCCTACACGCACGCGTCGTACGAGAAGAAGTACGGCGGCGAGATCACCGACCTCGGCTACTGGTACGACGACGCCAAGCTCACCATCGCGGTGAACGAGGACTCGCCCGCGCAGTCCCTCGAGGACCTCGCGGCCATGTCCGACGAGTACGGCAACAAGCTCGTCGGCATCGAGGCGGGCGCCGGCCTGACCGAGATCACCCAGGACCAGGTCATCCCCACCTACGGCCTCGAGGACATGGACTACTCCATCTCCTCCACCCCCGCGATGCTCGCCGAGCTCAAGGGCGCGACCGACGCCGGCGAGAACATCGCGGTCACGCTGTGGCGCCCGCACTGGGCCTACGACGAGTTCCCCGTCCGCGACCTCGAGGACCCCGAGGGCGCTCTCGGCGAGGCGGAGAAGATCCACATGTGGGGCTCGGCCGACTTCGAGGAGCGCTACCCGACGCTGACGAAGCTGCTCGGCGCGTTCTCCCTCGACGACGAGCAGCTGTTCTCGCTCGAGAACATGATGTTCAACTCCGACGAGTACGCCGACGAGCAGGCCGCCGTCGAGGCGTGGCTCGAGGAGAACCCGTCGTTCGTCGACGACCTCAAGGAGGCCGCGGGCGTCTGACGCCTCAACCACCCGCGCTCCGACGGACCCGGCAGGGCCCGTCCCGGACGGGCTGCGGTCCCGGTTCGCCGCAGCCGTGCGGGCACCCTCGGTGCCCGACGCCGAAGGCCGGCTCCCTCGCGGGGGCCGGCCTTCGGTCGTGCAGCGGGACGCGGCGCCCTCAGAGCTCGCGCGCGTCGTCCTCCAGCAGCACCGGGATACCGTCGCGCACGGGGTACGCGAGCGGACGCGCCGGGTCGGTCGAGTGCAGCTCCGGCTCGCCGGAGGGGCTCGTCCCGTCCACGAGGCGGGCGCCCGTCACCGGGCACCGCAGCGCCTCGCGCACCCAGGGGTCGATCTGCAGGCTCATGCTCGCTCCTCGTCGTCGTCCGTGCGCACGAGCGACAGGACGTCGTCGCGCACCTTCTCCATGATGTCCTCGTCAGCGGCCTCGACGTTGAGCCGCAGGAGCGGCTCCGTGTTGGACGCCCGCAGGTTGAACCACCACTGCGGGTGGGAGCCCCAGTGCGAGACCGTCAGGCCGTCGAGCTCGTCGACCTCGACGGGGCCGGCCCCCTGCTGCGTCACGTACGCCTCGACGACGCGCGCACGCGCCGCCGGGACGTCCGCCACGGTCGAGTTGATCTCCCCCGAGGCGACGTAGGGCTCGTACATCTCCGCGAGGTCGGACAGCGCGTGCGGCTGCGACCCGAGGGCGGCCAGGACGTGCATCGCCGCCAGCATCCCGGTGTCCGCGAAGAAGAAGTCGCGGAAGTAGTAGTGGGCGCTGTGCTCGCCCCCGAACACGGCGTCGTGCTCCGCCATCTGCGCCTTGATGAACGAGTGGCCCACGCGCGTGCGGACCGTGCGCGCGCCGGCCGCCCCGAGGAAGTCGGGGACGGCGCGCGAGGTGATGAGGTTGTGGATCACGGTGGGGGTGCGCCCGGCCTCGAGCTCCTTCGCGACCTCCCGCAGGCCGACCAGCGCCGTGACGGCGGACGGGGAGACCGGCTCGCCGCGCTCGTCCACGACGAAGCAGCGGTCGGCGTCGCCGTCGAACGCGAGCCCGAGGTCGGCCCCGTGCTCGACCACGGCCGCCTGCAGGTCCACGAGGTTCTTCGGGTCCAGCGGGTTCGCCTCGTGGTTCGGGAACGTGCCGTCGAGCTCGAAGTAGAGCGGGACGACGTCGAGCGGCAGGGCGGGCAGTCCCGCCCCCGTGCCCAGCACGGCCGGCACGGTGTGCCCGCCCATCCCGTTGCCGGCGTCGACGACGACCTTGAGCGGCCGGATCCCCGACAGGTCGACGAGACCGCGCAGGAACGCCGCGTACTCCGCGAGCATGTCGCGGTCCGTGACGGTGCCGGGCTCCTCGGCGGCGGGCGGGAGGCCGTCGTCCAGGTACCCCTCCGCGAGGGTCCGTACGTCGATCAGGCCCGAGTCCTGGCCGACCGGGCGCGCGCCCGCGCGGCACAGCTTGATGCCGTTGTAGACGGCGGGGTTGTGGCTCGCGGTGAACATGGCCCCGGGGACGCCCAGCACCCCGGACGCGTGGTAGAGACCGTCCGTCGAGCACAGCCCGATGCGCGTCACGTCGACCCCCGCGGCCGTGAGCCCCGCGGCGAACGCGTCGACGAGCTCCGGGCCCGAGTCGCGCATGTCGTGCCCCAGCACGGCGCTGGCCCGCGTGCCCGCCGGGGCCTCCGGCAGCACCACGGCCCGCGCGAACGCCGCGCCGACGGCCCGGGCCACCTCCGGGTTCAGCTGGTCCGGGACGGTACCGCGGACGTCGTACGCCTTGATGAGGTGGGAGAGGTCGGTGCTCACGCGACCCACCCTATCCGCGGGTGCACCGCGTGCGACGGCGACGGCTGCTGCGCGGGCTACTGCCCGGCCGCCGCGTACCGCTCCTCGGTCCGCGCCTTCGCCGGGCGCCACCACTCCTCGTGCTCGCGGTACCAGTCCACCGTCCGGGAGAGACCGTCGCCGAACGAGGTGAAGGCGGGCTCCCATCCCAGCTCGGTCCGCAGTCGCGTGGCGTCGATCGCGTAGCGCAGGTCGTGCCCCGCACGGTCGGCGACGAGCTCGTAGTCGTCGCGGTCGCGGCCGAAGATCTCGAGCAGGTCCTGGACTACCTGCAGGTTGGACCGCTCGCCGTCCGCCCCGACGAGGTAGGTCTCGCCCACGGCACCCCGCTCGACGATCGCCCACACCGCGTCGTTGTGGTCGTCGACGTGGATCCAGTCCCGCACGTTCGCACCCGCCCCGTAGACCTTGGGACGCCCACCGTCGAGCAGGTTGGTGATCTGCCGCGGGATGAACTTCTCGACGTGCTGGTACGGCCCGTAGTTGTTCGAGCAGTTCGAGATCGTCGCGCGCACGCCGAACGAGCGCACCCACGCCCGCACCAGCAGGTCGCTCGACGCCTTCGTCGAGGAGTAGGGCGACGACGGGTTGTACGGGGTCGACTCCGTGAAGCGCGCGACGTCGTCGAGCTCGAGGTCGCCGTACACCTCGTCCGTCGAGACGTGGTGCAGCCGCACGTCGTGGCGGCGCACCGCCTCGAGCAGGGTGAACGTGCCGAGCACGTTGGTCCGGACGAACGGGGACGGGTCCCGCAGGGAGTTGTCGTTGTGCGACTCCGCGGCGAAGTGGACCACGAGGTCGGCCTCGCCCACGAGCCGGTCCACCAGGTCGGCGTCCGCGACGTCGCCCTCGACGAGCTCGACGCGGTCGCGCACCGGGTCGAGGGACCGCGCGTCCCCCGCGTACGTCAGGGCGTCGAGCACGACCACCGCGGCGTCGGGCCGCGTCTCGACCGTGCGATGCACGAAGTTCGCCCCGATGAAGCCGGCGCCGCCGGTCACGAGCACCCGCACAGCCGACCTCCTCGATCCGTCCTCCTGGCGCGGCGAGTCTATCGACGGCGGGCCCCGGCCCCGGGGTCCGCGGCGGCATTTCACCCGCCGCGGCACGGGGCTGTCGTGAGAGCCTGCCGGGATGAAGGGGATCGTCCTGGCAGGAGGAGCGGGCACGCGCCTGCACCCGATCACGCTCGGGGTGAGCAAGCAGCTCCTGCCCGTCTACGACAAGCCGATGGTGTACTACCCGCTCTCCACGCTGCTGCTGGCCGGGGTGCGGGACGTGCTCGTCATCACGACGCCGCACGACGCCGCCGCGTTCACGCGCCTGCTCGGCGACGGCTCGCAGTTCGGCATCTCCATCTCCTACGCGGTGCAGGCGGAGCCGAACGGGCTCGCCCAGGCGTTCGTGCTCGGCGCGGACTTCCTCGACGGGGACTCCGCCGCGCTCGTCCTCGGCGACAACATCTTCTACGGGCCCGGCCTCGGCGACCGGCTCCAGCGGTTCGCCGCGATCGACGGCGGCGCCGTCTTCGCCTACCGCGTCTCGGACCCGACGGCGTACGGCGTGGTCGAGTTCGACGGATCGGGACGCGCCCTGAGCATCGAGGAGAAGCCCGCGCACCCGCGGAGCAGCTACGCGGTGCCGGGCCTGTACTTCTACTCGGCGGACGTCGTCGACGTCGCCCGCTCGCTGCGGCCCTCGGCGCGCGGCGAGTACGAGATCACGGACGTGAACCTGCACTACCTGCGCGAGGGCCGTCTCCAGGTCGAGGTCCTGCCGCGCGGGACCGCCTGGCTCGACACCGGGACGGTCGACTCGCTCCTCGACGCGAGCGACTTCGTCCGCACGATCGAGAACCGGCAGGGCCTGAAGATCGGGGCCCCCGAGGAGGTCGCGTGGCGCCGCGGGTTCCTCGACGACGACGGCCTGCGCGAGCGTGCGGCCGCGCTGGGCCGGTCGCGCTACGGCACCTACCTGCTGTCGCTGCTCGACGCGTGAGCGCCCGGGGACGAGGCTCAGGCGAGCACGCCGGCCGCTGCGACGACCCAGCGCTCGCGCCAGTCGCCGACGGGCTCGACGCCGGCCCGGCGCAGCGCCTCGTGACCGAGCACGGACCACGCCGGCCGCGGCGCGGGGCGCGCGGACGCGGCGCTGGGGACGGGGCGGACGATCGCCGGGTCGAGCCCGGCCGCGGCGACGACCTCGCGGGCGAGGTCCCACCAGGACGCCCGGCCCTGCGCCGTGCCGTGGTAGACGCCGCCCGGGGCGGAGGACCGCACGAGCCGCACGACGAGGTCGGCGAGGTCGCGGGCCCACGTCGGCTGCCCCACCTGGTCGTCGACGACCTCGAGCGCTCCGCGCTCGCGCGCCACCCGGGCGATCGTCCGCGGGAAGCACGCGCCGTGCGCGCCGTAGAGCCACGCCGTGCGGACCACGAGGGCGTCCGGGTGCTCGGTCCGCACGGCCCACTCCCCGGCGGCCTTCGTCCGGCCGTAGGCGGACCGGGGCGCCAGCGGCGCGTCCTCGGCGTACGGGACCCCGACGGCGGCGGGCCCGCCGTCGAAGACGTAGTCCGTCGACACGTGCACGAGCCGGGCCCCGTGGCGAGCCGCCGCGCGGGCGACGTGCTGGGCCCCGACGGCGTTGACGGCGAAGGCCGTCGCCTCGTCCGCCTCGGCGGCGTCGACGGCCGTGTACGCCGCGCAGCTCACCACGACGTCCGCACCGGCGAGCGCGCGCGTGACGGCGTCCCCGTCCGTGACGTCGAGCGCCGCGCGGTCGAGCGCGCGCACGGGCTCCCCGCCGGCGCGCAGCAGCGCAACCACCTCGGTCCCGAGCATCCCGCCGGCCCCTGTCACCGCCCACCGCACCACGACCACCTCCGCACGGCACCCTACCGAGGAGCACCATGAACGTCCGTGAGCTCACCGTCCCCGGCGCGTGGGAGCTGCTGCCGCGTCAGCACGCCGACGACCGAGGGGTCTTCCTCGAGTGGTTCACGGCCGCAGCCCTGCGCGAGGCGACAGGGCGCGACCTCGACCTCGCCCAGGCGAACGCCTCGGTCTCGAGGGCGGGCGTCGTGCGCGGGATCCACTACGCCGACGTCCCGCCCGGGCAGGCGAAGTACGTGACGTGCGTCGCGGGGTCCGTCCTCGACGTCGTGGTCGACCTCCGCGTCGGGTCGCCCGCCTTCGGGCGCTGGGACGCGGTCCTGCTGGACGCCCACGAGCGCCGCGCCGTGTTCCTCCCCGAGGGCGTCGGGCACGCGTTCATGGCGCTCGAGGACGGTGCGACCGTCGTCTACCTGTGCTCGAGCGGGTACGCCCCCGAGCGGGAGCACGGCGTCGACCCGACCGACCCCGAGCTCGCCATCGAGTGGCCGGCCACCGGCCCGGACGGGCGCGCCCTCGTGCCGTCGTTCTCCGCCAAGGACGCGGCGGCGCCGTCCCTACGGGAGGCGCTCGCGGCGGGAGCCCTCCCCCGTGCGGACGAGGTCGACGCGTTCGTCCGGACGCTGCAGGCGTAGGTCAGTCGGCCTCGGCGCGCAGGACCCGCAGGTGCCCGCGGCGCCCGACCTCGGTGACGTCCGGCGGCTCCGGCTCGGTGCGGACCTTGCCCGCCTCCCGGACGGCGTCGGCGAGCGCCGAGAGGTCGTCGTCGCTGGGACCGGTCTCGACGAACTGCGGCGACAGGCGCACGACCTCCCAGCCGCGCGGGGCGGTGAGCCGCTCCGCGTGCTCGGCGCACAGGTCGTAGCTGTGCGGCTCGGCGAGGTGCGCGAGCGGGCCCAGGACCGCCGTGGAGTCGGCGTAGACGTAGGTGAGGGTCGCGACGGCGGCACGGACGCACGCCGTGCGCGAGCACTGCCTGACGGATCTCACGGCCTGACCTTACGCCTTCCGGAGGGGTCCTGGGGACGGCACACGCCGCCCGCCTCCGGCGGAGGCCGACTAGAGTCGGGGTGTGCGTGGCAACTCTTCGTCCCCCGGCTCGCGCCCCGACCCAGCCGGCGCCGGGCGCCGGGCCCGCGACCGCTGGTCGCGTCGCAGCGCCGTCACCCCTCCCCCGGTCTCGTTCGACGAGCTCCTCATCCCGCCGCGCGCCCCCGGGCCGGGCGGCCACGGACCGGTGCCACGACGGCGCGACCGCCGGGGACGCGGCATCCGAGGTCCTCTCCTCCCGCCGACCGCGCCCGCGAGCCGCACCCGCGCGGAGAAGTTCGACGACGTCGTGCTCGACGTCGTGGAGCGCGTGCAGCGCTCGTGGGCGAAGCAGCTGCGCGGGACGGAGTTCGCGGTGGAGGACGTCCCGCCGTCGGACCCGGCGCCCTGGGAGGACGGCGGCGTGCCGCTCGGCCGGTGCTTCCCGGCCGAGTCGGGCCAGCCCGCCCGCATCGTGGTCTACCGGCGGCCCGTCGAGGCGCGCGCGTTCGACGCCGAGGACCTCGAGGACCTCGTCCGCGACGTGCTCGTCGAGCAGGTCGCGCACCTGCTGGCCCGCACCCCCGAGGAGATCGACCCGCGCTACACGGGCGACCGCTGACCGTCGCCTAGCGTCCCAGCCCGGCCGTGTCCGACGCGCGGACCGCGACCTCGTGCGCGGCGGGCGCGTCCGTGACCGGCAGGAGCACCGACACGAGGCTCGGCAGGCCGTCGCCCTCGTCGCCGCTCGTCGGGCCGGCGCTCGCCGTGAGCGACCAGACGGGGAGCAGGCCGTCGTCCTCCCCGACGACGTCGACCGTCACCGCCGCGGGGACGGCCTCGGACCCCTCCGCCCGCACCGTCGCCGGGTCGAGCGTCTGCGTCGTGCCCGCGCGGAGGGTCAGGGTCGTCGTGCCCGCCTCCGCGCCGCTCTCGTCGTAGACGCGCACGAGGAGCTCGAGCGAGCCCGTCGGCTCGTCCTCGTCGGCACGCGCCGCAGGGACGGCGGCGAGCGTGAGCGCGGAGGACGTGCCCGGGACGAGCGCCACCTGACCGGCGGGAGACGTGTCGTCGGTGGACCCGGCACTCTCGTCGGCGCCCTCCGCGTCCGTCAGGGACGGCAGCGGTCGCGCCGCGACCCAGGCGCGGTCGTACTGCCGCTCCTCGTGGAGCAGGTCGGGATCCGGCTCACCGCGGCGGTCGACGGACGCACCGCCGACGACGGGGACGTCGGCGTGCACGGAGACGGCGTACGCGCCCGCGGGCAGGCCGCCGAGCGACACGTCCGTGACGACGCCGGGCGCGAGCGCGACCTCCTCGGCCCCGCGCAGGGGCACGGCGCCGTCCTCCCCGTACACCGTGACGCGCGCGGTCCCGGCCTGCTCGCCGGGGGCGAGCAGGCGCAGCTGCGGCGCGTGCGGGTCGTCGACCGCCTCCCCGACGCTCGTGACGCCGGCCAGCGCGAGGTCCGTCGTCGGCTCCCCGCCCGGGACGACGTGGTCGACGCCGAGCGGCACCAGGCCGTCGAGCGTCGAGTGCTGCAGGTACGCCGACACGAGTCCGCCCGACGCGGCCACGTGGACGACGAGGCGGCGCTGCTCGGGAGCCGCTGCCTCGACCAGGGTCACGACCTCCTGCCCCGGACCGACCAGCTGCTGCCCGCCCCCGGAGAGCGCGACCTCGCCCCCCTGCCCCCAGACCTGCACCTGGACGACCGCGGGCGTGAGGCCGGGGTTCTGGAGCACGAGCTGGGAGCTGCTGCCGATCTCGGTGCTCCCGCCGA
This sequence comes from Cellulosimicrobium sp. SL-1, assembly GCF_011033075.1. NCBI lineage: Bacteria > Bacillati > Actinomycetota > Actinomycetes > Micrococcales > Promicromonosporaceae > Cellulosimicrobium > Cellulosimicrobium sp. SL-1. The sequence goes on from NZ_JAACJC010000009.1 coordinate 117,169, forward strand.
CGAGCCACTGGCTGATGCCCGGCCGCGTGCAGCTCGCCGCGGCGAGCCCGCGCAGGTCGCCGTCGGTCGTCACGGAGCCGACGGACGCGGCCACGCGCGGCGACGAGTCCTGGGCGGGGCGCACGGTCAGGACGGTGCCGTGCGCGGGGTCCTGGACATCGCCCACGGTGACGTCGGCGCCCGACCCGGGCGCGAGCTCCTGCTCCTCGAGGTCGCCGCCGTCGAGAACGCCGAGCCCGGCGGCCCCCTCGCCCTCGACCACCGCGCGCAGCCGGCTGGACGTGCCGACCGGGGCGGGACCGAACTGCGCGTCACCCACCGTCTCCGGGTCGGTGAGCCGCGCCGGTCCCGGGCAGACCGAGACCTCTCGGGCGGGCTCGACCGTGACCTCCTCGACCGCGTCCGCCGGGGCCGGGGCCGCGGGCAGGAGCGCCGCGCCCGTGCCCCCGAGCACGACGACCGCACCCACCGCCAGGATGCCGACCAGCCCGGCGCCCGTCGTCGTGACGCGGCGCACCACCGCCCGGGCGCGCCCGGGGCGCGCGTCCGTCTCCGGAGCCTCGTCGGGGCTCGTCCCGTTCGTCGTCTTCACCGTTCCTACCTCGTTCCCGCGCGACGGCGCCGGACCGGCACCGCGAGCAGCACGTACACGACCAGGGTCACGCCCGCCGCCGCCATCCAGCCCGACCGGTGGTCCGCGGCGTGGTACACCTCGAGCCGCCCGGCGTCGGCCCCGAGGGCGAAAGCCTGCAGCCCGCCGGTCGTCGCCGGGTCGACCGCCCCCAGCGGGCGGCCGTCGAGCGTGGCGCGCCACCCGGACGACGCGTCCTCCGCGAGCACGACCTGCCGGTCCTCGGCCCCCTCCGGCACGGTCGCGACGACCGGGCGCAGCGCCTCGCGGTCCGCGGCCAGCGGCTCGACCCCCGCAGCGGACTCGACGCGCGCCCACGACGGCTCGCCGCCCTCGGGCACGACGCGCCAGAGCAGCGCTGCCCGGCCCTCCGTCATGCGCTCGAGCCCGGGCACCATGTCGAGCCGGGCGACGAGCTCGGCCCGCGCCTGGTCCTCCGGCGCGGACGCCGGCAGGAGCACCGCCCCGACGCCCAGACGGCCCAGGCCGCCGGCGACGTCCGCCGAGGTCCCGGAGACGAGCTCCGCGACGAGCCGGGGCAGCTCTCCCTCGGTCACCGCGGGGTCGGCCGCCTGCCACGCGTGCACGACGGCCGACGAGTCGACCGCCTGCGGACCGTCCGAGCGCAGCGCCGCGTACTCGACGACGCCACCCGGCCCGTGCTCCAGGGTGAGCACGCGCGCCTGGCGCGGCGAGGACTGCATCTGGCGGCCGACCGGCGGCACGACCGGCTCGGTCGTGGCCACGACCGAGCCGACCCGGGCGTCGTCCCGGTCGAGCACGCCCACGGTCCACGACGCGGCGGCCCCCAGGGGCAGCAGGGTGACGACCAGGGCGAGCGCGACGACGGCGCCCGAGCGCCAGGCCGGGGCGCCGGCACCGGGCCACCGCGGGACGCCGACGAGGGCGGCGCCAAGCAGGGCGAGCAGCGCGAGCGACAGCCCGGCGCCGGGCCACCCCGTGACCGGGGCGTCGGGCGACACCCCGGCGGCCACGACGGTCGACCCGGCGAGGACGGCGGCGGCCAGCCCGAGCGCCGCGACGAACCACGCCCCCACGGCCAGACGCCGGCCGCGCAGCACGGCGAGCACGGCGAGCACCACGACGACCGCGCCGGCGGCGAACGGAGCCCAGCGCGCGAGGAGCTCGCCCGCGCCGCTCCCGTCGAGCCCGAACCACGCCTCGGGCGCGGTCGGCAGCCCCAGGAGCTGCTGCCACGGCGCGGCGGGCGTGGCCGCGACCGGCGCGCCCGGGTCGGCGAGCAGCAGCCGCCACCCGCCGTCGTCCGCGGTGCGGGCCACGTGCACGAGGAACGGGGCGAAGAGCACGAGGGCCGGCACGGGGACGAGGGCGAGGTAGCGGCGGTGCGCCCGGACCCCGAGCGCCACGACGACGAGCACGACCACGCCGACGGGCAGGAGCACGGGCGCCCCGGCGACGGCGACCGCGAACAGCAGGCCCGCGGTGGCGGCGGCCGCGAGCGACCCCGGCTCGCGGCGCGCAGCCCGACGGACGACGTCCTTCGTCGGGGGCGCGACGACGTCGAGCCGCTGGAGACCGAGCGCGCGGACGACCGCGAGCGCGAGCCACGGGAGCGTCGCGTGCACGAGGACGGCGCCGACCCGGCCGGCACCCACGGCGGTGAGGAGCGCGGGAGCGGCGACCCAGACGAGCGTCGCCCAGGCGCGGAGCGGCACGGAGCGCGTGACCGCGCCCGCGGCGAACCACGCGCCCAGGCCGGCCGCGAGGAAGCACGCGGGGACGAGCAGGTTCACGGCGGTCTGCGTGGCGCCGCCGGCGAGCAGGGACGCCGGGACCAGCGCGGACACGAACGGGTCCGCCGGCGCGGGTGCGCCGAGCCCCGTGGTGACCCAGCCGGTCGTCGCCGCGCGCCACACGTCCCCGAGCGTCCCGGTGGCCGGGAGCAGCGAGCCGCCCACGAGCCGACCGCCCGCGAGGAGAGCCCCTGCCAGCGGCCCGAACACGACGGCGGTGAACCCCGCCAGCCCCACGGCGGCTCCGGCGAGCCCGGCCCGACGCCGCACCGCGAGGGCGCGCAGCTCGCGCCGCTCGATGTCGGTCGGCGCCCACGCGGTGCGCCGCTGCTCGGCACGCGCGAGGCGGCGGTCGCGCCGCTCGACGAGCACCTCGCGCCACGTGCCGCGCAGCGGGCGCAGCGCCCGGCGCGGGAGCGTCCGGGTCCGGCGCGCCACGCGGCGCGCCCGCACGACGGGCCCGACCCGCACGAGTGCCCACAGCGGCGCGAGCAGCTCGTCCCGGGCCTGCCCCGGCTGCTTGACGAGCAGCCGGAACGCGGCGTGGAAGGGTGCGCCGACGACCATCGCGAGCGCGACGAACGGGAGCCACGGCGCCGCGACGCCGACGAGCCGCGCGTGGAGCTGGGAGTGACGGCGGGCCGCCGAGGACGCGTCGGGGTCCGGGGCGGGGAGCGCCGTCGTCCCGCGCCGACGCTCGCGCAGGCCGAGCAGGGACGCCTGCGCGTGCCGCACCACGGCCGACGGCACGACGACGACCCGGTGCCCCGCGAGGCGCGCCCGCCGGCACAGGTCCAGGCCGTCGCCGAACGGGCCGAGCTCGGGGTCCGTGCCGCCGAGCTCCTGCCACACGGCCCGCCGCACGAGCGCCCCGGCGAGCCCGACGGCGAGCACGTCCTCGCGCACGTCGTGCTGCCCCTGGTCGACCTCGTCCTCGTCGATGCCGGTCAGGCGGCGCCCGAGCGGCGTCGTGGTCACGCCCACCTCGACGAGGCGGCTGACCGTACCCGGCTCGAACGGCGCCGCCACCTGCGCGTCGGTGCCGGGCACCCAGCGCTCCTGCTTGGGGCCGGCCACCGCGACAGCGCTCGAGTGCTCGACGGCCCGCAGCAGCTCGGCGAGCGCGTCGGGCGCGGGCGCGGAGTCGTCGTGCAGGAGCCAGAGCCACGTGCCCGGCTCGACGTTCGCGAGCGCCGCGTCGACCGCGTCGCCGAACGAGCGGGCGCGCGGGGCCGCGACGAAGCGTGCGTCCCCGAGCTGCAGGCCCTGGTGCTCGCTGCTGGCGTCGCCGATCGCGGCGTCGACGACGACGACCTCGTGCGGGCTCGTCGTCTGGGCGCGCAGCGCCGCCAGCGTGTGGGCGAGGAACGGGGTGCGGCCGCGCGTCACGACGACCGCCGTGACCGTGGTCACGACGGGGAGCGCGCCGGTCACGGCGGCGACGATCCCGGGTGCCGCGACGACGCCCGGCACGGCGGCGGCGCGCGCGGCGGCCCCCGGCGTGACGTCGCCGGGACGGGCGCTGCGCGCGGACGTGGTGAGGTCGGAGGAAGTCATGTCCCGTCGATCATGCGACGGACACGGCTCCAGGCGCGGCATTTGCGCGCCCCGGTGTGGCGGGTGTCGGCCACCCGTCACGACGCTGCTCGTCGGCGACGCCGACGAACCCTCCGGGCCGGGGCCCGGTCGTCAGACGACGCGGCGCTTGAGCTTGCGGCGCTCCCGCTCGGAGAGCCCGCCCCAGATGCCGAAGCGCTCGTCGTGCTCGAGCGCGTACTCCAGGCACTCGGCCCGGACCTCGCAGCCCGTGCAGACCTTCTTCGCCTCGCGCGTGGACCCGCCCTTCTCCGGGAAGAAGGCCTCCGGGTCCGTCTGGGCGCACAGCGCGCGCTCCTGCCACCCCATGAGCGAGTCGTCGACCGGCTCACCGAAGAGCGGCAGCACCGGTGCCACGCGCTCCACCTCTCGCTCAGCGTCGGAGGGGAAGACCCCGCCCGTCCCGTCCAGCATGTTCCACATTGCTCGCCCCTTCATGCCGTTCGCCGGGCCTCGAGCGAGAACCAGGCAGGAAACTGCATTGAAGAAATTACACGCGTGTCATCCGCGGGCGTCAAGCCGAAATGTGATAGCCCCGCGGAGGCGGCGGGTGAAACCATCACATCTCGGGTGTCGATATCGGCACCCTAGGGTGGTGTCCATGGTGTCCGCTCCCCACGCCCCCGCCCCTCGCGGCGACCGCCCCACCCACGTCGCTGACCTGCTCCGACTCGTCACGCGCGACCCCGGTCGGCCCCGGCTCACGTGGTACGGGGACGACGGCGAGCGCGTCGAGCTCTCCGGCGCGGTGCTCGAGAACTGGGTGAACAAGACGACGAACCTGCTCGTCGAGGAATTCGACGCCGGTCCTCGAACGCAGGTCGTTCTCGATCTTCCCGTGCATTGGCGGACCGTCGTCTGGGCGTTCGCTGCATGGCGCGTGGGAGCGACCGTGGTCCTGACGGACGAGAATGCCACCGGTGCGAGCACGCCGCACGCCGACGTGGTCGTCACCGACCGCCCGGACCGGTGGACGGCGTCCGGCGCGGAGCTCGTCGCCGTCGCGCTTCCTGCCCTCGCCCGTGCGTTCGACGGCGCGCTCCGGGCCGGTGCGATCGACGCTGCGTCGGCGGTGATGACGTACGGCGACCAGGTCGGGTGGGTCCCGCAGGTCGAGCCCGCAGCACCGGCGTGGGTCTCCGGCGCCGGCAGCGCGGCGCACGAGGAGCTCGTGCCGCGCACCGGGACCGCGCCCGGGGCGCGGACGCTGGTCACTCCGGGCGCGGGCTCCGCTACCCTGGGGGCGTGCCTCGCGGTCCTGGCCGACGACGGGTCGGTCGTCCTGGTCTCCCCGAGGTACGCGCGACGGCTCCGCACGGACGAGGACGCGGCGCGGCGCCTCGCCACGGGCGAACGGATCGACGCCGAAGCGCACGTCGACAGGGACGCCCCCCAGCCGGACCGACCCCGGTCCCCGACGACCTCGACCTGAAGCAGGGGAGCATCATGCCCGTCCGTCGGATCGGCCCTCGGGCTGCCGAACTCCTCACCAGTCTCGGTGTCGCCGTCGGCGTCGTCGTCGCCGCCGTCCTCGTCAAGGCGTTCGACCGGATGTTCGGGTTCTGGGGGGACAACGCAGAGTCGTTCGCCCCCCTGTGGCACCACCTCGGGACGGAGCTCCGCGCCGGCCGCTGGCTGCCGATGGACCCCGCAGGCTGGGCCGGGGGCAACTACGTCGCCGAGGCGGCCTACGGCGTGCTCAACCCCGTAAGCCTCGCCAACTTCGTCCTGCTGTCCGGCTTCGACGACCTCGCTCGAGGGATCTTCGTCGTCATGACGGAGTTCCTCGCGCTCCTGGGCGTCGCCACCTACCTGCTCGCACGGTCCTACGGTGCGGCGCGGGGCCCGGCGGTGAGCGTCGGTCTGGCCATGCCGCTCGCCGGCTTCACGCTGTTCTACGGTGCCGGCAACTGGGCGTCCGGCCTCATGGCCACGACCTGGGTGGTGTGGTTCTGGTGGGCCTCGCACCGGTACTCCCGCGGCACCCTGAACCCGCTCGTCGCGTTCGCGTTCGGCGGGCTGGCCGTGACGGTCGGCAACCCCTACGCGATCCTCGGCATCCTCGTGGTCCTGGCGGCCCTGGCGGCGGACCTCGTCGTGCGGCGGCGGTGGTCGACGCTCGGGCGTCTGGTGGTCCTCGGAGCGAGCGTCGGGGCGCTTGCCGCCGTCGTGTACCTGCCCCTGGTGGGGACGCTCGGGGTGACCGTGCGTCAGGCTCCCGAGGCCGTCTCCAACGACGGGTACATGGTCCCCGACCTCCAGGACCTCGCGGGCATGAGCAGCCCCTCCTACTTGCCGTCCATGCTGGCGTGGTACTCCCGCTCGGACTACGTGCCCTCGACGTACCTCGCGTGGTTCGTCCTCCCGCTCCTCCCCTGGCTCCGCTGGGGAGCGGCGCGAGCACTCGGCAAGCGTCTCGTAGGACCGCTCGTCTTCACCTCGCTCATGCTCCTCCTCACCGTCGGACCCGCCCAGATCTGGCTTTTCCGGTGGCCCATCCGGTTGGTCGAGTACACGTACGTCGGGGTCTGCGTGCTCTTCGCAGCGCTGCTCTCCCTCGGTCTCGCGCGCTCCCACCGGGGTCTCCGCGCCGCGCTCAGCGCGACCGTGGTCGCCTTCGGTTTCTTCAACGCCTGGGCCGTCACGCCGCAGGACTGGACCGTGCACCTCGCGTTCGCCGGCACGGTGCTCGCGCTCGTCGCGGCCGCCGTGCTGGTCGCACGCCGCTTCGGGGCGCGCTGGGTCGTGGTGCCCCTCGTCGCAGGGTGCCTCGTCGTGGCGCCGGCGCAGGCGTCGCTGTTCGGGTGGAGCCACCAGCAGCTCGGCGTCGCCGCCGACCGCGGGGCGGCGCACGACCTCACCGAGCTGCGCGCCGCGACCGCGCCCTACTTAGGAGCGGTGCTGCAGCTCGGCTCGATCGAGGCGCTGGAGCCCGGTTCCAGCGCCGTGCGGGAGGGCCACCTCGTGTTCGGTCATCAGGGCGCGGCGGCGGGACTGGAGACGCTCGGCCGCTACACCGGCATCGACTTCCCGTCCTTCACGTCGCCGCTGTGCATGGACTACCGCGGCGGCACGGGCTGCGCGAGCCTCGCGGAGCGCCTGCAGGACCCGGTCGAGGGCGGCTACGACGCCACGCTGCTCGATGCGCTCGGCGTGGACACGCTCGTCTACAGCAAGGCCTCGTTCGAGCCGGAGGAGATCGTGCGGCCCAGCGGCTGGCGCGAGGTCGTGGACGACGCCGACCGTGTCGTCTTCGTCCGTCCCACGCCCGCACCCGACGTCACGGCCACCCCGTCGGAGGAAGTCGTCTCGGCCGAGGCGACGACGGCCGAGGACGGCTCCGTGCACGTGCGCGTCGTCGCCGACAGAGACGGGACGGTGCTCCTCGACCGGCTCGCGTGGCCGGGGTACGGCGCTCAGGACGGCGAGGGTCGTGCGCTCGCCGTCCGCGAGGGGCCGTACGGACTCCTCGAGGTGAGCGTCCCCGCCGGGACCACGGACGTCACCCTGTCGTTCCGCAGTCCCGGGCTGACGACCGGAGCGGCGATCGCCGCTGGCGGGCTCCTGGCGGCTCTCGTGCTGGCCGTCGTCCACGTGCTGGGCGGCCGACGCCGGGCCCGCCCCTTCCCGCCCGAGGACGACCGGGTCGTGCCCCTTCAGGCGGTGACCGAGTCCAGCTCGTCGACGATGTGACCGGCGATCTCGAGGGCGCACGTCGCGGCGGGTGACGGGGCGTTCAGCACGTGCACCTGGCGCGACGTGCCCTGGACGAGGAAGTCGTCGACCATCGTGCCGTCCCGGCGCAGCGCCTGCGCGCGGACCCCGGCCTCCGCCGGGCTCAGGTCGTCGACACCGATGCCAGGGACGAGCTCGGAGAGGCTGCGCGCGAAGGCGCGCCCCGAGACGGACCGCAGACCCTCCTTCACGCCGGCGGCGACGTTGCGCGCCGCGAGCCTCCACAGTCCCGGCCACGCGAGGGACCCGGCGAGCTCCTTGACGTCCACGTCACGCCAGCGGTATCCCTCGCGCGCGAGCGCGAAGACCGCGTTCGGGCCCGCGTGCACGGACCCGTCGACCATCTTCGTCAGGTGCACGCCGAGGAACGGGAACGCCGGGTCGGGCACCGGGTAGATGAGTCCGTTGACGAGGTAGCGACGCTCGGGGACGAGCTCGAAGTACTCGCCTCGGAACGGGACGATGCGCGCCTCGGGCTCGAGCCCGGAGGCCGCCGCGACACGGTCGCTGTAGAGGCCCGCGCACGCGACGAGCGAGTCTGCGCGGACCTCGCCCCGGGTCGTCTCGACCACGACGCCGTTCGGCTCCGTCCGCGCGGAGACGAACTCCGCGCCGTAGCGGATCTCGCCGCCCCGCTCGAGGACGAGGTCGAGCATCGCCCGGCACACGCCGACGTAGTCCACGATCCCGGTGCTCTCGACCCGGAGGGCGCGCACCGCGCGGACGTACGGCTCGTACTCGCGTGCCTCCTCGGCCGAGACCACGCGAGCGGGGACGCCGTTCTCCACCGCCCGCGCGGCCAGACGATCGAGCTGGGCGACCTGGTCGTCCGAGGTCGCGACGACGAGCTTGCCGCAGATGTCGACCGTCACCCCGTGCTCGCGCGCGAAGGCCGTCATGGACTTCGCGCCCGCCACCGACATCCGCGCCTTGTGCGAGCCCGGCGTGTAGTAGAGACCGGAGTGGATCACGCCGGAGTTGCGCCCGGTCTGGTGCGCCGCGGGCCGCTCCTCCTTCTCGAGGACGACGACCTCGTCCCCACGCCGCGAGAGCCTCTCGGCGACGGCAAGACCGACGATTCCCGCACCTACCACTACGACTCGCGACATGACGACCCTTCACCGACGTGACTGACGCGGCGACGGGGGCGGGACGGAGTTCCGTCAGCCCGTGACAACTCCGTCGCGCACGGTCAGGGTACCCCCTTCGAACCGCTGGGTCGTCGTCCCGCCGGTCGTCACGGCCTCGGCGACCGGAACTCCGAGACGACCCGCGTAGCCTCCCCGGTCCGACCAGCCGCGAGCGACCGCCGCCGGCACGAGGAGAGCGCCCGTCGTCGGCGTCCACGCGACCTGCGCACCTGACGAGAACGAGCTGTACCCACCGGCGCGCCCGGCGTAGTTGACCGGCTCGGAGACCGGGTAGCCCGGCCCGCGGGTCCCTCCGGCAGCACGCCACCGGTCACGGATCGCCCCCCACACGGTGTAGGTCGCGCCCGACGGGGCGGAGACCGTCGTCACGCCGGCGGCCAGGTCGATCTCCCACCCGCTGCCGTCCGCGGTCCGCTTCTGGTCCGTGGTGGGGTAGCCGAGGCCGTTCACGCCGCCGCGCCCGTACCAGTAGTGCCGTACCGGGCCGTGGATCACGTGCGCACCGGTCGACGCCGTGGCGAGGATGGTGCCGCCGCCCTCGAACTCGGCGAACGTCCCGACGCCGTCCCCCACCGGTCCCTCGGACCGCGTGGGGTAGCCGAGGAGACCCGTGGCTCCCCCGCTGCGCCACCACGCGGCGCGGACACCGCCGGTCAGCGTCCTGGCCCCGGTGGTCGGGGTCCACAGGACGGAGCCCCCCTTCTCGAACTCCACGAAGAGACCTCTGCCGTCCCCGACCGGGGACTGCGTCCGGTTCGGGTACCCGAGGGTTCCCGTCGCACCGCCCGTCCGCCACCACTCCGAGCGGAGCGCCCCCGAGATCGCGGCGGTGCCCGTGGTCGGCGTCGACAGGAGCGAGCCGGTGCTCTCGAACTCGATGAAGACTCCGCGGCCGTCCCCGACGAACCGCTGGGAGGTCGTGGGGTAGCCGAGCCAGCCCGTCGCGCCGCCCTCGCGCCACCAGCCCCGGCGGAGGTCACCGCCGATGGCCTGGCTCCCGGTCTGCGGGCTCCAGACGACGCTCGCGTCGGCGCTGAACTCCTGCGCGCGCCCGCGCCGGTCGCCGACGTCGAACTCGAAGCTCCGCGGGAACCCCATGCCGGTGAACCCCGACCCGGCGAGCCAGCCCGGTCGGATGCGCGGCGAGATCGAGTGCACCCCCACGCCGGGCTCGTACGTCGCGCTGAACCCGTTCGTGAAGTACGCGGCCGACCCCGTACCGACGTCGGACTCGAGCTGGCCCACGTCGCCCCACGTGCGGCCGAGCGCCTGCCAGTTGCTCCAGATCTGCGTCTTGGCCGCGCCGGTCAGCTCGCCGACCCGATTCCGGAGCCACGGGAGGATCGAGTACCCGGCGTTGCCCGGGCAGGACGTGTACGCGACGTCCCGGTGCGCCAGGATCCGGTAGATCCGCACCCCCGTACCCGGTGAGAAGCGGGAGGTGGAGTGCCCCGGGGTCACGTAGGTCGAGACCTCCCACGGGTCGAACAGGTAGGACCCGCCCAGCCGCCACGCGATGATCCGGGCGACCGACTCGCGCAGCGCAGCCGACGGCGCGACGGAGGAGTAGTCGCCCATCATCGAGACGCCGAACGTGCCGGAGTTGAACCCGCCCGCGTGCGCGGCGACCGTCGCCATCGTCAGTCCGCCGAAGCGGCCCTCGAAGATCTGCCCGTACTGGTCGACGAGCACGTTGTAGCCGATGTCGCCCCAGCCTCGCGACTGGGCGTGGTAGGCGTAGATCCCGCGCACGATCCCCGGCGACTGGGCAGGGGTGTAGCTGTTGGACCCGGCGGTGTGGTGCAGGACTGCGGCCACCGTCGTCTGCGCGTACTGGGGGGTCCACGTCATGAGTGCCGGGTCGGCGCCCCACTGGGCCCGCGAGATCACGGTCGGGGGCGCAGGCGCGGTCCCCGTCCGCAGCGGGCCTGCCAGGGCGGCCGAGCGGCCTGCGCTGCTCCCCCGGGACCCGACCAGCTGCACGCCGGGAGCCTGGGCACCGAGCTGCTCGTCGACGTCGGTGACGTCGGTCGAGATCGCCGCGACGTCGAGGCCTTCCGCCATCGGGCCGTCAGGCCCCCACGCGCGCACCTCGACGCGAGCGGCCCCGCCGGTGAACCACGGGTCGGTGCCGCCGCCGTCGCCGTCGGGGTCCTGCTCCGGCTCCAGCGCCGTCCACTCCGACCACTCGTCGTCCGCACCCTGGGCCCGGACCTCGACCCGGTCCGGCGACACGGTGCCCTTCCACGTCACCCCGACGATGGTCGCGCCGTCGACGTCGACCGCCCGTGCGGGGACCGCTCCGAGCACCGGTGCGTCCTGTGCCGCGGCCACCTCGGCCGAGACCTGCGCGTCCGGTGCGGCAGGCTCGTCGGCCGGCACGACCGGCGCGTCGCCGAGGTCGAACGCCGCGACGTCGGTGCTCGCGTCCTGCTGCGCGTCGACCGCGGGGTGCGTCACGTCACCCGGGACGGCCACGGTGACGTTCGGTGCCGGGCCCTGCGCCGTCGGCGCCGCCGACGCGGCGCCAGCCGTCGTGGGTACGCACAACGCGGCGCACAGCACCGCCCCTGCCGTCCTTGCTGCCAGCATTCCGTTACCTGCCCCTTCGGCGGACGCCGTGTCCTGCCCCTCGGCAGTCTAGGCAGCGCCCCGCGTCTCCGCAGGTCGGGAGCGGTGCCGGTCAGTCGATGCCCGGATCCCCGTGGTAGTGGCCGAGACGACGCTTGGCGACGACCGCGAGGCCGGCCGCACCCCCGGCGGTCATCAGGTCGGCCACGGTGAAGAGCAGCCGGGATACCGTCGCGTAGGCCACCGCGGCGGGCGTCCCGACGAGGGGTGCCAGCGCGGCCACGATGACCAGCTCCCTGACGCCGGCACCGGAGGGCAGGATGAACGCGAACAGGCCGGCGAGCATCGCGAGCGCCATCACGCCGGCGCACAGCAACCACACCGACGGACCCACCTCGGCGCTCGAGCGCGCCAGGAGCCAGAGGTGGGCACCGCTGCACAGGTACGAGCCGAGAGCCCAGGCCAGGGAGGCCAGCACGGTGCGGTAGGAGACCGGGTGGTCGGGGCGCGGGCGGCGCAGGATCTTGAACCCGAAGCGCGCGGCGGCCGTGAGGATGCGCGGGTGCAGGCAGATCAGCGCGACCGGCAGCATGAGGTACAGCCAGTAGAGCCAGGAGAGGTCGCCGTTCTCGCGCACGATCTCCGGGACGGCGAGGGCTCCCGCGAGCAGGGCCGCCACGATCGTCACGGCGATCGAGAAGAGCGTCCCCGCGAAGACGCGCGCCCGCGCCAGCCCGGCCTTGCGGCCCAGCTCGAGCTGGAGCACGTAGGCCCAGACGGATCCCGGCAGGTACTTGCCGAGCTGCCCCACGAGGAAGACCTGAGCGCCGCGCCCGGGTCCGATCGGCTTGCCCAGGTCGTCGACGAGGACCTGCCAGCTCATCGTCGCGCACCCGATCGACGCGACGACAGCGACCAGCGAGAGGACGATGGACCAGGGAGAGATGTCGCGCAGGTACGGCAGCACCTCGTCCCAGTTGGTCCACAGGTAGAAGACGGCCGCCCCGACCACCGTCGCCAGGAGCACGTACCGCGCGACGTTGAGGATCTTGTCGCGCGCCCGCGGCTCGGCGGCGGGCGCGCCGTCCTGCGCGGGTGCGGCCGGCGGGGCCGGCTCCGTCGACGGGTTCTCCGGCGCGAGCTCGGACACGTGCTCGCGGTCCAGGGCGTCCTCCATCAGACCGCCTCCCGAATCTCGCGGGCCGCCCGCTCGAGCGACGACCGCACCGGTCGGGTCGGCGCCGCCGCACGCCATGCCGCGCGGTCCGCGGCGATCGCGTCGAGGCCTGCCGCGTCGTCCAGCAGGAGGTCGCCGTCCGCGTAGCGCGACGCGAGGAGGTCCGCCACCTCGGGCGCGGCTCCAGCCCTGCTCAGGCCGACGGCGTTCACCCCGTGCAGGCGCGGCGGCACGCCGAACACCTTCGTCCACGGGGGGACGTCCCCCGTCAGCGCCGTGCCCATGCCGACCATCGCACCGGGGCCGATCACGCGGCGCTGGTGCACGACCGCGTTCATCCCCAGGGTCGCGCGGGACCCGATCGTGCAGTGACCACCCACGCTCACGCCCGCGGAGACGGTGACGTCGTCGCCGAGCTGGACGTCGTGGGCGAGGTACGCGCCGTTGAGGAGCCAGCACCGGGCGCCGACGACAGTGCGCCGCGCGCTGCCCTGGTGGATCACGACGCGCTCGCGCAGGACCGAGTCCGCACCGATCTCGACACCCTGGTGCTCGAGGTCGCCCGTCCAGGCGGTGTTCTGTCGTAGGGACGCGATCTCCGGCGGCGCACCCACGCTCGCCCCCGCCCCGATCCACACCCTGTCGCCCACGCGCAGCGGGCCGAACAGGGTGACGTACGGGCCGAGCGCCACGTCGGCGCCGAGCTCCACGCCTGGTCCGACGTACGCCGTCGGATGGATGCGGGGATGTCCCTGGTGGGTGGTCACGGTACTCCTTCAGAACGAGGTCGCCGACGAGAATCCCCCTGGCGCCTCAGGACTCGTGCACTGCGTCGAGGGGCCGTTGGTCCGTCCCCAGCAGCGTCGTACGGGTGACTAGGATGGGGCGGACGGCAACTGACCCGGGTGATTCTACCCAGGAGCCGGGGGGCACCGACGTAGGCGCCTCACGCATCGCGCACCCGGTGACGTCTGAGCGTCGACGCCCGTAGAGGACCGTGGAAAGTAGGCATGATCGATGATTCCGATTTCCGTCGTGCGGCTCAGCCCCCAGGCAGAGGAGCTCGCCGTCGACGTCATCCGCTCGGGCACGATCGCCCAGGGCCCCAAGGTCGCCGAGTTCGAGCGGCGCTTCGCCGAGCTCGTCGGGGCTGAGCACGCCGTCGCCGTGAACAACGGGACGACCTCGCTCGTGGCCTCGCTGCAGGTCCTCGACCTGCAGCCGGGGGACGAGGTCGTCACGAGCCCGTTCACCTTCGTCGCGACGCTCAACGCGATCCTCGAGGCCGGGGCGACGGCGCGGTTCGGCGACATCTCCACGGACGACTTCAACCTGACCCCCGAGTCGGCGCGCGCCGCGGTGACGGACCGCACCAAGGTCCTCATGCCGGTGCACCTGTACGGCCAGACGGCGGACATGACCGGTCTGGGCGCGCTCGCCGAGGAGCGCGGGCTGCGCATCGTGGAGGACGCGGCGCAGGCGCACGGCGCGACGTTCGAGGGCCGCGGGGCCGGGACGTTCGGCCTGGGCAGCTTCTCGTTCTACGCCACCAAGAACCTCACCACCGGTGAGGGCGGGATGATCACGACGAACGACGCGGACCTCGCCGACCGGCTGCGGGTCCTGCGCAACCAGGGGATGCGCCAGCGCTACCAGTACGAGGTCGCCGGCCACAACTACCGCATGACCGACCTGCAGGCGGCGCTCGTCCTGCCGCAGCTCGACTCCTACGGCGACAACCTCACCAAGCGGCGGGCGAACGCGGCACGGCTCACCGAGCTGCTCGGCGACGTCGACGGGCTCGTCCTGCCCCAGCAGCTCCCGGGGCGCGAGCACGTGTGGCACCAGTACACCGTCCTGCTCCCCGAGGAGCGCGCGGAGCACCGCGAGAGCATCATCGAGCGCCTGCGCGACGAGCACGGCGTGGGCAGCGGCGTGTACTACCCGAAGACGGTCTACGACTACGACTGCTACCGCGACCGCGAGGACGTCGTCATCGGTGACGCGCCCGTGGCGGACGCCGTCGTCCGTCGTTGTCTCTCGATCCCGGTGCACGCGTACCTCTCCTCGGAGGACGTCGAGACGATCGCCGACTCGCTCCGGAAGGTCCTCGCCTGATGGCGGCGCCGAAGCTCGCCCTCGTGGGCGCGGGCTCGATGGGGCAGAACCACGCCCGCGTGATCGCCGCCTCTCCGCGTGCCGAGCTCGCGCTGGTGGTCGACCCGCACGAGCAGACGGGCCGCGCCGTCGCGGAGCGCTTCGGGGCCCGCTGGGCGCCGGACACCGACGGCCTCGCCGGCGTGGACGCGGTGGTGGTCGCCGCCTCGACGGAGTACCACTACGACATCGCCAAGAACGTCATCGAGGCGGGCCGCCCGCTCCTCGTGGAGAAGCCCGTCTGCCCCTCGCTGGAGCAGACCGAGGAGATCCTCGCGGCCTCCCTCGCGGCCGACGTCCCCCTGATGTGCGGCCTCCTCGAGCGGTACAACGCCGCCGTGATGGTCGCGCTGTCGATGGTCGAGCAGCCGCACCTGATCCGCGCCGAGCGGCACTCGCCGTACGCGCCCCGGATCAAGACCGGTGTGGCGTGGGACCTCCTCGTGCACGACGTCGACCTGGTGTCGCGGTTCTTCGGGAACGCCGATCCTCGGTCCCTCTCGGTCGAGGTGGGCCACTTCAGCCCGCAGTCGGCGCCGGGTGCGGAGGACGTGATCGAGACGTCCATGCGGTTCGACGGCGGCGGGATCGCGACGGTCTCCGCGAGCCGGATCGGCCAGCGCAAGGTCCGGACGCTCGTCATCCAGGAGCTCGACCGCATGATCGAGGTCGACCTGCTGCGGCGCGGAGTCACCGCGTACCGCCACACCACGATCGAGGAGGCGCGGGACGGCGGCCCCGGGTTCCGTCAGGCGACGGAGATGGAGGTGCCGGAGATCGTCGGTGCCGAGCCCCTGGTCACCCAGCTCAACCGTTTCCTCGACCTCGTCGAGGGCACGGCCGACGCCGAGGAGGAGCGCCGCTCGATCCTGCCCTCGCACCGGATCGTCTCCCGGGCGCTGCAGGCGAAGGCGGACGCCGCCACCGAGGCGGCACTTCAGGCCTGACCGGTCTCCTGACGCGCGAGAGGGGCGCACTCACACGCGGTGTGAGTGCGCCCCTCTCGTGCACGCAGGCCCGTGTCGCGTCAGCCCTGCGTGAACTCCGGGACGCCGTCAGGGCCGAACGCGACCGAGGCGACGCGACGCGCCGGGACGCCCGCGACCACGGTCCGGGCAGGGACGTCCTTGGTGACCACCGCTCCCGCGCCGATCACCGCCTCGTCCCCGATCGTGACTCCCATGTTGATGACCGCCCCCGCGCCGACGAAGACGCGGTCCCCGATCGTCACGGGCGCCCGGTCCACGGTCGGGTGGCGACGTCCGCTGACGCAGCGCCGTGCCGACGAGTGGGTGTAGATCTGGACGCCCGACGAGATGTCGCAGCCCTCCCCGATGGTGAGCCCACCGGAGCCGTCGATCACCGTGAACGCGCCGATCCACGTGCCCTGGCCGATGGTCGGCTCCCCGACGATCCACGCGAGCGGGTTGTACGGGTTGGCGGGCAGGCCGGCCCGGTCCTCGGCCAAGGTCAGCCCCCGATGCGGATGAGCTCGGTCATGCCGTCCTTGACGTTGATGGTCGGCTCGAAGCCGAGCACGTCCTTCGCGCGCGTGGTGTCTGCGGCACGGCGGCTCACGAGGACGTCGCGCGGGTTGAAGATCGGCTCCACGTCGGCGCCGACAGCGTCGATCAGGATGCGGGCGAGGTCCGCGATGGACGTGTCGATGCCCGTCCCGACGTTCACCGGCACGTTGTCCTTCTCCGCCTCCATGGCGAGCACCACGGACCGCGCGATGTCGTGGACGTGGATGAAGTCCATCGACTGCTCGCCCTTGCCGTCGATGACGGGCGGCTCGCCGTTGCGGATGCGGTTCACGAAGTGGTTGATCACCGACGTGTAGTAGGCGGTGGTCTTCTGGCCCGGTCCGTAGACGTTGAAGAACCGGAGCGCGATCCACGACAGCCCCGTGCGGCGCTGGTAGTACCCGAGCAGGTCCTCACCGGTGCGCTTCGAGATGCAGTAGGGCGTGAGCGGCGAGAGCGTGTCGTCCTCGTGCATGGGGAGCTTCTCGGGGTCGCCGTAGACCGACGCGCTCGACGCGAAGACGAGCCGCTTCACGCCGTGGTCGGCCGCCGCGGCGAAGACGTTGTGCTCGCCGATGGTGTTGATCTCCATCGACTCGTACGGGTCGGCCTGGCTCTTGTTGATCGAGACGGCGGCGAGGTGCACCACGTGGCTCGCACCCTTCATCGCCGCGTGGACCGCCCCGCCGTAGCGGATGTCCTGGTCGATGAGCTCGACGTTGCCCCGCTCGGCGAGACGCGCGACCGCGTCGCGGTCGCCGCGGAACATGTTGTCGAAGATGCGCACGTCGTAGCCCTTGTCGAGAAGCTGCGAGACGACGTGCAGGCCGATGAACCCGGCACCGCCGGTGACGAAGGCCGTGCGGTTTTCAGACATGGATGAAGAGCTCCCTCAGTGGCGGTGGTTCGGTGGGCTTCTGGTCAGCGACGAGTCGTCGCGGCCGTCGAGACGACCTCGCGGACGACCTGCGCGACGTACTCGACGTCGTCGTCCGTGAGGTTGGCGTGCATCGGGATGGCGATGTGCCGGGCGAACAGGTCGGCCGACACAGGGCACGCCTCCGTGGCGCCGTAGAGCGGCTGGACGTGGCTCGCATAGGTGCCGAAGTTGCAGCCCACACCACGCGAGCGCAGCGCGAGCGCGACGGCACCCCGGTCCAGCCCCGGGTCGAGCGTGAGCACGTACGACTGCCACGGGTGGGTCCGGTCCTCGAGCTCCACCGGCAGGGTCACCTGCTCCAGGTCACCGAGCAGCGTGGCGTAGCCCGCGGCCGCCTTCGTCCGGTTCTCGAGCAGCTGGGGCAGGCGTCGGACCTGCACGCGCATGATGGCCGCGCTGATGTCGGACAGGCGGTAGTTGTAGCCGAGCTCGTCGAAGGACGGCACCGGGAGCTCGGTCGAGGCGTCGCGCACGATCGCCGGCGCGATCCCGTAGGTGTGGAGCTTGCGCGCGTGGTCGACGAGGTCGGCGCGGGCGCTCACGAGCGCGCCGCCCTCCCCCGCCGTGATGCCCTTGCGGCCGTGGAAGCTGAAGGCGGCGACGTCGGCGAGGCTCCCGGCCGGGCGGCCCTTGTACGTCGCGCCCGCGGCGCACGCCGCGTCCTCGACGAGCCACAGGCCGTGCTTGTCGGCGATCGCACGGAGCTCGTCGTAGTCGGCCGGCTGCCCGAAGACGTCGACCGCGACGATCCCGACCGTGCGCGGCGTGATCGCCGCCTCGACGGCTGCGGGGTCCATCGACCAGATGTCCGGACGAACGTCCGCGAAGACCGGCTTGGCGCCGGTCCACATGACCGAGTGCCCGGTCGCGGGGAAGGTGTAGTCGCCGACGATGACCTCGTCACCCGGCCCGGCCCCGAGGGCGAGGAGCGCGAGGTGGAGGGCCGACCCGCAGTTCGACGTCGCGAGGACGTGGGGCACCCCGGCGACCTGGGCGAAGTCCGCCTCGAGCCCGAGGCAGGCGGGCCCGGCTCCTGAGAGCCATCCGGACTCGAAGACGCCTGCGACCGCGGCAAGCTCCTCCTCTCCGACGGTGGGCTGGCCGAGTGCGACGTTCCGTGTCATGTTCCTCCTAGGTCCGTCGAAGTCTACCAACGCCCACGCCGCGCAGCGGCCCGCGACGGCGCCAGGGCGTGTCAAGGAAGGTTGCTCATGGTCGTGGGTCGTCTGACGAGGGCGCTCGTCGTGCTCGTCGCCAGCATCGCGTTGCTCCTCCCCCTCTCCGGACCGGCCGCGGCGGACGAGACCGCGGTGCCCGACGCCGGTGGGAACTTCGAGCTGTGGGGGCACGGTTACGGCCACGGTCGAGGGCTGTCCCAGTGGGGCGCGCGCGGCGCCGCCTCGCTCGGGCAGTCGTCGGCGCAGATCCTCGGGTTCTACTACCCGGGGACGATTCTCACGGGGCAGCCGGACGAGCCGATCGTGGTCCGGCTGTCGACCGGCAGGTCCGGGGAGGTCGTCGTCGACGGCGAACCAGGGCTGGTGCTGCGCTGGGGCGGAGGCGACCTCCCGCTCCCGACGGTGTCTCCCCGGGGCAGCGCCGTGCTCAGCTGGCGCCTGGTCCGCCAGGGCTCCTCGGACCTCGTGCTCGACTACGTCGACGCATCCCGCGCGACGTGGGAGCGGTACAGCCTGGTCCCGGGCGTTTGGGGCACCTTCTACGCGGCGGACGGCGCCGTGCGGCTCGTCCGGCCGTCGTACGACCGGCGCGAGTACCGCGGCGGGGTCGGTGCCACCGTCGACAAGGGGGCGCTCGTCACCGTCAACATCGTCCCCCTGGAGAGCTACCTCCTGTCGGTCGTCCCTGCCGAGATGCCGTCGAGCTGGCCGGCCGCGGCGCTCGGGGCGCAGGCGGTGGCCGCCAGGACCTACGCGAGCCACCAGCGTCAGAACGCCGGGGGCCAGATCGACACGTGCGACACCACGGCGTGCCAGGTCTACTCCGGCAGGGCGTCGTACACGATGAACGGCACCCTGACGGCGACGCACGAGGCCGCCGCGACGACCGCCGCCATCGCGGCGACGTCGGGCAACGTGCTCATCACCGGGGGTCCTCGCAGCTACGCCTTCACGCAGTTCTCGGCGGCGAACGGAGGATGGACGGCCGCGGGCTCGTTCCCGTACCTCTCCGCCCGCCCCGACCCGTACGACGGCGTCGTGCCGAGCACCGCGAACGCGTGGACGGCCGTCGTCTCCTCTGCATCGGTCCGGTCGGCCTACCCGACCGTCGGCACTCCCACGCGCCTGACCGTGCTCGGGCGGTCGGGCAACGGCCGCTGGGGCGGTCGCGTCACGCAGGTGCGCGTCGAGGGGACGGCCGGGTCGGTCACCGTCACCGGTGACGCGTTCCGGTCGGCGTTCGGGCTGCGCTCCACGTGGTGGGCGGTGGCGGGCGGCACGCAGGGCAGCGGCGGGGTCGTCGCCGACGTCACCGGCGACGGCGTCCCCGACGCCTACGGCCGCGACGCCACGTCGGGCACGCTGTCGTTCTACCCCGGCCGCGCCGACGGGACGTTCTCGCCGCCGCGGGTGGTCGGCTCCGGATGGGGGATGCACGACTGGATCGGCTCGCCCGGCGACGTCGACAAGGACGGTGTGCCCGACCTGTACGCGCGGGAGCGCAGCACCGGCACGCTCTGGCTCTACGGACAGGCCCGCGACGGCCGGTCCACGTCCCGGCGTGCTGTCGGCACGGGCTGGCACACGGTCGACATGATCGTCGCCGCGGGCGACGTCACCGGCGACGGACGGCCCGACCTGTACGCGCGGACCACCATGCTCGGTGACCTGCTGCTGTACGCGGGCCGCGCCGACGGGACGTTCGACCCTCCGCGGACCGTCAACTCCGGGTGGCACGCGCTGGACGCCGTCGTCTCCGTGGGCGACGTGACGGGCGACGGACGACCGGACCTCCTGGGGCGGCTGCGCTCGAACGGGTCGCTCGTGCTCTACCGCACCGGGCCCGGCGGGACGATCCTCGACGCGAAGGTCGTCAACTCCGGCTGGGGAGGGTTCGACCTGCTCGCGGGGTCGGCCGGCTCGGGCGGCTCCGCGCTCCTCGCTCGGGAGCCTGGGACCTCAGGCGGCCTGCTGCGCCGCTACCCGGTCGGTCCGGGCGGGACGATCCTCCCCGCCGGGCTCGTGGGCAGCGGGTGGGACCTGCACTCCGCGATCTCCTGATCAGGCCTGCGGGGCGCCGTCGCGGACGGCTGCGGCGCGCCCCGCACGCACGACGTCGCGCACGACGAAGACCGGACGCCGACGCGCGTCGTCGCCGGCGCGCCAGACGTACTCCCCCACCACACCCAGGGCGACCATGTTCGCGCCGCCCACGGCGAGGACCAGACCCGCCACGAGGGCGATCCCGGCGGGCGCCCCCGGGAAGAAGGCCAGCACGAGGGACGTGAGGAGCGTCAGCGCCCCCAGGGCGCCGATCGCCAGCCCCGCCGTGGTGAGCCAGCGGACGGGCGCGAAGGAGAACTCGACGAACGAGTCGACGACCAGCTTCACCTTCTTGGACGAGGTCCACTTGCTCACGCCGTGGGGGCGCGGGAGCTGCTCGAAGAACACGCGGCGCTGCTCGAAGCCGGACCAGGCGATCATCGCGAGGACGTTGCGGTTGTTCTCCGGCATGCGGGTGATGACGTCGATCACGCGACGCGTGACGAGGATCTGGGACGGGCCCTCGGCCGGGTAGGTCGGGACCGTCGACGAGCGGTTGAAGACCTTGGAGAAGGTCTGCGCGAACGTCTCGGACGGCCCGCGACGCGTCGCGCGGACCGAGCGCAGCCCCCACACGACGTCGGCACCCGACCGCCACTCCTCCACGAAGCTCGCCACCGCCGAGAGCGGCTCCTGCCGGTCGGCGCTGAGCGTCAGCGCCGCGTCGCCCGTGCAGTGCGTGAGGCCCGCCGTGATCGCGGCGTGCGAGCCGAAGTTCCGGGAGAGCGACACCACGAGCGCCAGGTCGTCGTCGCGCAGGTGTGCGCGCACGGCGTCCGCGGTGCCGTCGGTCGACCCGTCGTCGACGAGCACGAGCTCGATCTCCAGGTCGTCGTGCGCAGCAACGATGTCTCGGTAGAAGTCGACGATCTCGCCCGCGCTCTCGTACTCGTTGAGCGCGGGGATGATCAGGCTCAGTCGGCCTGCCGTCGGGTTCATGGTTCTCCGTCCTCGTGTCACGCTCCGCCTCGGGCGCCGTGCCATGGTAGCGATCGTCGCCGGTGCTCGACGACGGCCCGACGGGCCGGGACGCCCTCGCCCGGAGGCTAGACTGTCCGACCGAGCCCGTGCCAGACCGCCCCCGGCGGTGGAACCGCTTCCTGGAGGATGTGCTGGAATGAGCGTCGTCGCGCGCCCTGGACGACTTCGACAGTCCCTGCCGGCGGTGCTGACGCCGCTCGTCACCGTTCTGCTCGGGGTGGTGGCCGCGTGGCGGGGCAACGACTTCTTCTACGACGGCGACGCGCCGGAGTCGTTCGTCCCGCTCTGGCACCACTTCGGCGAGCAGCTGCGTGCCGGTGTCTGGCCGCAGATGGACCCGGCCGGGTGGATGGGCGGGAACTACGCCGCCGAGGCCGCCTACAGCCAGTGGAACCCGGTGATCCTGGGGAACTACGTCCTCACGTCGTTCTTCGACGACCTCGCGCTCGCCGGCGCGGTCGTCGCCATCGAGATGCTCGTGCTGCTCGCGGTGTGCACCTATCTGCTCGCCCGGTCCTACGGGGCCGGGTCATGGCCGGCCTTCGCCGTCGCGACCGCCCTCCCGGTGTCCGGGTTCACCCTCTTCTACGAGGCGGCGGGGTGGCCGGCGGGCCTGGCCGCGTTCGTGGGCGTCACCGCCTTCTGGTGGGTCGCCCACCGACAGGTCACCCGCGGCGGCTCGCCGCTCTTCACGTTCGTCGTCGGCTTCCTCGCGATGACCACGGGCAACCCCTACGCAGCCCTCGGGCTGGTCGTCGTGCTGGCTGCTCTCGGCGTGGAGCTCCTGATCGCGCGCCGCTGGCAGGGGCTGGTCTCGCTGGTCGTCACCGGCGCGCTCGTGGGCATGACCGCGTGGCTCGTCTTCGGTCCCCTGCTCGGCACGCAGGACGTGACGTCGCGACAGGAGCTGGCACGGATCGCCAACGACACCTTCATGGTCCCGGACCTGGGTGACATCGCCGGGTCGAGCACCGCCTCCTACCTGCCGTCCATCACGAACTGGGGCGGCGCCCTCGTGGAGCAGCTGCCCTCCGTGTACCTGGCATGGTTCGTCCTGCCGCTCCTCCCGTGGCTGCGCTGGGGGGCGCTCGGAGCGCGCCTGCGCACCGCGCCGAGCCTGGCCGTGTTCGGCCTCGTCTTCGCGGTCATGGCGCTCGGGCCCTCGAACTTCTGGCTCTTCCGCTGGCCGCTGCGCGTCATCGAGTACCTGTACCTCGGTGTCCTCGTGGGCCTCGCCGTGGCGCTCACCGCGGGGCTGGCGACGTCGCACGCCCGCGCCCGTGCGCTGGGCAGCCTCTCCCTGGTGCTCCTGGGCGCCTACCTCGCCTTCGCGGTCCGGCCCGAGGACCAGCTGCGCCACGTCGCGGTCCTGGTCGTCACGCTCGGCCTGGTCGCCCTCGCCCTCCGTGTCGGCCGCCGCTCGACCGAGCAGCTCGCCGGTGTCCTGGCCGCGGGCACGCTCGTCTTCACCTTCTTCCAGACGTCGGTGTTCCCCAGCGACGGGAACCTCGGCACCTATCCCCCGTCGTCCGTGAGCGCGATCCGTGCGCAGGCGGACGGGTTCCGGGGCACGGTGCTCCAGCTGGCGAACCAGGGGCAGGCGACGTCCGAGTCGATCGAGTCGGCCCAGGTGCTGTTCGGCAACCTGCCCGTGGTCTCCGGCCACGAGTCCGTCAACCGCTACACGGGCATCGGCTACCGCGACTTCGCGAACGCGCTGTGCATCGACTACAAGGGCTCCGTCTGCCCCGAGGCGCTCGAGAAGGCTCTGCGCCCGGTCCGCGGCACGGAGGGGAACCTCCTCGACGCCCTGCGGGTCGAGACCCTCGTCCTCCAGCAGACGCAGTTCGAGGAGCAGATCGCGGACGGTCCGCCGGACGGCTGGCGCGTCGTGGAGGAGGACGACGAGCGTGCCGTGTGGGAGCGGATCGACCCCCTGACCCTCCCCGGGCGCGTCTCAGGCACGACGGGCGACCTCGAGGTCACCTCCTCGGACTCCTCGTTCGCCACCGAGACGGTCTCCGTCAGCGGCTCCGGGACGCTGACCTTCGCCCGCCTGGCCTGGCCCGGCTACACCGCCACCGCGGACGGCGACGTGATCCCGATGAAGGTGAGTCCGGAGGGGCTGCTGCAGGTCGACGTCCCCGACGGCGCCGACCAGGTGACGGTCCAGTACACGACGCCTGCGGTGCGTTCGGGCGCGATCCTGGCAGGGCTCGCTCTCGTGCTCGCGCTGGGTCAGTCGGTGGCCCTGGGCATGGTCCGGCGCCGCCGCCGCGTCGCGCCGCCCTCGGTCCCCTCCTGAGTCATCCTGAGTCCTCCCGCGTCGGCCCGCGTCGACCCCTGAGCGGGGGGCGTGGACGACGGGCGCTCCTCGGTCCGCGCCACCGCCGCGCCGAGGGCTTCCCGGAGCGGACCGTCGCGTCCTGTCGTCAGCGTCCGGCTGCGCCCGAGCCGGGTGGTCGAGGGCGGCCCCGGGCCTCAGCCCGTCGCACGGGGAAGCCAGGTCCGAGCCCAGGCGCCGCGAAGGGGCGCAGCTCGTCGTCCACGCGCCGACGGGAGCGCACGGCTCGACGCGTGTCGGGGATCGCACGGCGACGAGCGACGGGGCCCCGCGCGTGGCGGGTGTCGACCCGGCGGCGCGCAGCACGACGACGCCGAGCGGCCCACCCGTAGGCGGACCGCTCGGTGTCCTCTGCCGGCGTCGTCCCCGGCGTCACTCCGTCAGTGCGACGACCTCATGCGCTCGACGATCTCCACCGTCGGCCCGTCCCCGGTCAGCACCCCGCCCTCGAGGAGGACGCCCCGGTCGCACAGCTTGGCAACCATGTCGAGGTCGTGGCTGACGATCACCAGCGTGCGCCCCTCGTCGCGCAGCGAACGCACGCGGTCGAGGCACTTGCGCTGGAACGGCTCGTCGCCCACCGCGAGGATCTCGTCGATGAGGAACACCTCGGGGTCGCTGTGCACCGCCACCGCGAAGGCGAGCCGGAGGAACATGCCCGAGGAGTAGAACTTCACCTCGGTGTCGATGAACCGCTCGATCTCGCTGAACGCGACGATGTCGTCGAACCGTCGGGTGATGTCCTCCTCGGACATGCCGAGGATCGCACCGTTCAGGTAGACGTTCTCCCGCCCGCTGAGGTCCGGGTGGAAGCCCGCACCGACCTCGATGAGCCCGGCGACCCGGCCGCGGGTCCGCACGGTGCCCCGGTCGGGCTTCAGCACACCGGAGATGAGCTTGAGCAGCGTCGACTTGCCGGACCCGTTGAAGCCCAGGAGCGCGACCGTCTCGCCCTCGTCGATGGTCAGGTCCAGCGTGCTGAGCGCGACGAACTCGTCCGCCAGACGCTGGCGCCGGATCGACGACATCGCGAGCTCCTTGAGGGAGCGGTTGTGCCGGAGCGTGAACGTCTTCTCGACGCCTCGCACCTCGATGCTTGACACCATGTCCTACAGCTCCTGTGCGAAGCGCCCCTCGAGACGCTTGAAGACGGACTGCCCGGCGAACAGCACCAGGAGCGAGATGACGAGCCCTGCGACCGCGAACAGCCACAGGTGCGGCGGCATCTCGACCGTGCCGCTCGTGGTCCCCGGGTACCAGAACGCGTAGTGGAACAGCTCGACCGCCGCGGTGAGAGGGTTGAGCTGGTAGACGACGAACAACCACTCGGGCACGACGTCGCGCACCGCCTGCCACGGGTACAGCACCGGGCTGAGCCAGGTCGCGACCATGACGATGAGGTCGACGAAGTTCTCGGCGTCGCGGTAGAACACGTTGACCGCGCCGAACAGCAGTCCGAGACCCAGGGCGAGCACCGCGACGATGCAGAAGCCCAGCAGCCCCGCGCCCAGCTCGGCGGCGTTGGGACGCCAGCCGAACAAGATCGCCCCGACGAGGAGCACGAGCAGCTGCGGGAAGAAGTGCACCGCGGAGACCCACAGCGACGAGACCGGGAACAGCTCGCGCGGGAGGTAGATCTTCCGCACGAGCGCGGCGTTGCCGACGACCGAGCGCGTGGCGTTCGAGAATCCCTCGCCGAAGAAGTTGACGACGACGATCCCCGAGAAGAGGTAGACGGCGTAGTCCTCGACCCCCTTGCTCAGGCCGAGGAACAGCCCGAGCGCGAGGTAGAAGACGATGAACTGGACCGCCGGCTTGACGTAGGACCAGAGCATCCCGAGGACCGAGCCCCGGTAGCGGACACGCAGCTCCTTCTTGACGACGAGACGCAGGAGGAACCTGTGCCTGACGACGTCGAGGAGCCCGTGCCCGCGACCGGGCTCGACCAGAGGGCGCTCTTCTGCGGCGGCCGTGCTCACCGCTGTGCAGGGGGGTTGGCCGCGAACGTGCGCTCCCACTCCTCCACCGAGGTGATCACGGGAAGCGCGTCACGGTAGGCGCTGCGGAGCTCGGCCCATCGTGCGAAGAGCTGCGCGTGCAGCTTCAGACCCTCCGTGAGCATCTCGCGGACGACCCGGGGGTCCCGGCGGTGCCAGGACGCACCCGTGCCCTCGGCGTTGGACACGATGGCGCTGTCGTACTGCGACAGCCGCCACCAGCGCGCGTCCTGGTGGGACACGAGGGTCTGCGGGCGGTCGGCCCGCTCGTCGTCGACGGGCACGACGATCTGGCGCACCATCGTCTTGGCCGCCCACGGCACGAGCGCCACCCGGCTCGGCATCTGGACCCCACGGCCCTTGTTACGCGGCTTGCTCGGCGCCGGCGCCGGGAAGGCGTCCGCGTCGGGCGCGTACCGCGCGTCGCTGAAGTCCTGCACCATGCCACGGATCTCGGGCAGCTTGGAGCCGATGATCCCGTGCAGCTGCTCCGGCCCGGCGAGCACGTCGCGCATCGCCATGAGTCGTCCGCGCTCGGAGAAGTACTGCATGGAGATGAGGTGCTTGACGTCCATGTACGTCGACTCGCGGAGGACGCGCCCACCGCGCTCGTACAGGGAGTACAGGAGGGTCGTGATGAGGCGGTTGCGCTCGTGGAAGTACGCCTGCCACCCGACGAGGTCGTCCTTGTCCGCCCACGAGACGTGCCAGACGGCCGCACCCGGCAGAGAGACGGTCGGGTAGCCGTGCGCACGAGCGCGCAGACCATACTCCGCGTCGTCCCACTTGATGAAGACCGGCAGCGAGAGCCCGATCTCGCGGATCACCTCGACCGGGATCAGGCACATCCACCAGCCGTTGTAGTCCACGTCGACACGGCGGTGGAGCCATGGCGTCGCACGCAGGCCCGAGGATCCGAAGTCGTGGCCGTTCTCCATGTCCGCGTGCGGGAGCCCCGGCTGGATGCGCCACGGCTCGACGACCTCGCCGAAGGTGTGCAGCACCGACCGGTTGTACATGTCGAACATGTGCCCGCCGACGATGGTCGGCTTGCGCGTGAAGTCCGCGAAGCTCACCAGCCGAAGGATGCTCTCGGGCTCGAGCACGATGTCGTCGTCGAGCAGGATGACGTAGTCGCTCTTCCCCGACTGCAGCGTCTCGTACATGCCGCGGGAGAAGCCGCCCGAGCCGCCGATGTTGCCCTGCTCGACGAGCTTGAGCTGCGGGCCCATCTCGGCCTCGAGCTCCGGGAAGCCGTCCTGGTCGCGCACGCGCTGGGTGCCCTGGTCGACGACGATCAGCTCGTCGAGGATCTCGCGCACCTCGGGGCTCTCCGCCACCGTCCGGATGGTCTCGAGGCAGTAGTCCGCGCGGTTGAACGTGGTGATGCCGACGCTCGTCGTGCCCTCGCGGCGGGCGGCCGCGTCCACGGACCACTCGGCGTGGGAGAGGAGCAACGGCTCCGCCCCCCCGATCAGGTCGAACCAGTACCAGCCGCCGTCGCCGAACTGGGCGAGCGAGAGGTCGAGGTCCGTCGTCGTGTCGCCGGACACCTGGACCGACGTGACGCGCTGCTGGACCCCGCGGGCGTTCGAGCGGTACACCGTCACGGAGCCGGGACCCGAGGTGGCCACGGTGAGGCGGACGGACTCCACGACGGTCCAGCGGCGCCAGTAGCTGGCCGGGAAGGCGTTGAAGTAGGTCGCGAAGGAGATGCGGCGGCCGGGGCGGACGAGCATGGAGAAACGCCCGTTGATGTCCTGCGACCGGACCTGCTCGCTCGAGCGGGAGAACGAGTCGCTCTGCTGCGACCGGCTCCACAGGGACTCGAGGTCGGTCTGGATCTGCCGAGCCCGCATCTCACCCGCCTCGACGTACAGCGGGAGGCTGTCGGAGTCGGCCTCGATCGGGAGGATCACGCGCTGGACGATCCGGTGCTCGACGCTCTCGGCCGCTTCGTCCGTCGCGGTCTGCTGGGTCTGGGTGCTCATGCGTCAACGCCCCCGCTCTCGATGCTCGTCCCGCGGGCGAAGTGCGGAGCGAGCTTGTTGTCGACCATCGACAGTGCCGAACCGATGGCCATGTGCATGTCCAGGTACTTGTACGTGCCGAGCCGGCCGCCGAAGAGGACGTCCTTCTCACCGGCCGCGAGGTCGCGGTACGCGAGCAGGCGCGCACGGTCCGCCGCCGTGTTCACGGGGTAGTACGGCTCGTCCGCCTTCTCCGCGAAGCGTGAGAACTCCCGCATGATCACGGTCTTGTCCGTGGGGTAGTCCCGCTCGGGGTGGAAGTGCCGGAACTCGTGGATGCGGGTGTACGGCACGTCGGCGTCGGCGTAGTTCATCACCGGGGTGCCCTGGAAGTCGCCGACGGGGAGCACCTCTTCCTCGAAGTCGAGCGTGCGCCACGAGAGGTCGCCCTCGGCGTAGTCGAAGTAGCGGTCGACCGGACCCGTGTAGACGACCGGCACGTTGCCAACGACGTTGCCCTTGCTCACCGGCTGGGACTCGTCGAAGAAGTCCACGCCGAGCCGGACCTCGATGTTCTTGTGGTCCGCCATGCGCTCGATCCACGCCGTGTAGCCGTCGACGGGCAGACCCTCGTGCGTGTCGTTGAAGTAGCGGTTGTCGTACGTGTAACGCACGGGCAGCCGGGAGATGATCGACGCCGGGAGGTCGCGGGGGTCGGTCTGCCACTGCTTGGCGGTGTACTCCCGGATGAACGCCTCGTACAGCGGTCGGCCGATGAGGGACACGCCCTGCTCGTCGAGGTTCTCCGGCTTCTTGTCCCCCAGCTCCGCCGAGAGCTCCTTGACCAGCGCCCGCGCGGCGTCCGGTCCGTGCGCCGACCGGAAGAACTGGTTGATCGTGCCGAGGTTGATCGGCATCGGGAAGACCTCGCCCCGGTGCGTGGTGTACACGCGGTGGACGTAGCTCGTGAACGCCGTGAAGCGGTTCACGTACTCCCACACCCGCTCGTTGGAGGTGTGGAAGAGGTGGGCGCCGTACCGGTGGACCTCGATCCCCGTCGACTGCTCCGGCTCGCTGTAGGCGTTGCCGCCGATGTGGCTCCGCCGATCGATGACCAGGACCTTCCGGCCGTGCTCCTCGGCGATCCGCTCAGCGACGGTCAAGCCGAAGAAGCCTGAACCCACGACGACAAGATCCGCGTCCACACACACTCCTCAGTTGGTTTTGCAGCCACCAAAGCCTAGCGTGCAGGCGGCGCGCGCTCGGACGCCGGGGTCGGGGGCCGGCTTCCCTCACCGAACCTTCACCTCGGGCGCCCGCTCGGGCGGTGCACCGGGCCCGCAGGTGCCGTCGCGCCGGTGGCCGGGGCGTCGGTCCTCGGACGACGCCCCTGCCCGCTCTCATCCCCCGCCGTGCTTGCGGTGGGTGTAGGCCCCGTAGGCACGACGACGCACGGCCTCCGGCACGAGCCGGTAGCCCCCGCGGACGACCGAGTTCCGCAGCTCCTGGGCCGGGGTCGTGATCCCGATGCTCCGCAGCCGACGCTGGAGCTCGAGCTCCGAGCGCAGCAGCCGTGTCCCCCCGCGACGGGAGTACGACCCGGCACCCACCCGGTAGAGGACGAGCGGCTCCGGGACGTTGGCCGTGGCAGCACCGCCCGCGATCATGCGGGCGAACAGCCAGTAGTCCTCCATGAGCGGGAGGTCCTCGTAGCCTCCGGCCGCGGCGACGGCCGACCGGCGGTAGACGACCGACGGGTGGTTGAACGGCGAGCGGAAGCGGACGGCGCGCTCGATCTCCGCACCGGTGAGCGGCGGGACCCGCACCAGGTGGCCCTCGGCGACGCCCTCGTCCTCCGACTCGTCCTCGAACTCCTCGATCGCCGATCCGACGATGTCCAGCCCCGACTCGACGAGGGGAATCTGCCGCTCGAACCGGGCAGGACGGCTGATGTCGTCGGCGTCCTGCCGGGCGACGATCTCGTGCGCGCAGCGCTCGAGGCCCGCCTCGAGCGCGAGCGCGAGCCCGACGTTACGCTCGAGCTCGACCAGCTCCACCGGGACCGGCGACCGGGCGGGCAGGGCCGCGAGGAGTGCGCGGAGCTCGGGGCCGACGGGACCGTCACGCACGATGACCACCTGCGCCGGCTGCCGGGTCTGCTCCGCGGTGACCGACTCGAAGGAGCGGCGGAGCTGCGCGACGACGTCCCCGCGGTAGACCGGGAGCAGCACCGAGAACGGGGCGCTCACCGTCCCCCCGTCCGCACGCCGTCCTCGATCGCGACGACCTCGTCTCCCCAGGGCGTCGCGCCCGACAGCACCTGCGACGTCGGACGCGGGCCGCGCACGAGGCCGTCCCGGAGGCCGCGCGCGGCCGAGCGCACCAGGACCGAGCGCCGCGACGACCGGGCGAAGGTACGAGCCCACCGCCGCGCGGACGACCCCGCGTACAGCACGCGCTCCTCGGGTGCGAGAGCGGGCGAGCGAAGCAGCATCCAGAGCTTGTTGCGCACCTCGTAGTAGAAGCGCTCGCCCGGGTCGACGTCGGTCGCGCCGAAGGTCCGTGTCCGGTGCTCCACGACGGAGCCGGGGACGTACAGGCCGGTCCCGTGCCGCAGGAGGCGGCACGAGAACTCGAAGTCGTCGTTCCAGATGAAGTAGTCGGCGACGGGCAGCCCGTGGTGCCGGACGGCCCGGGCGTCGACCAGCATCGAGACGAAGGACGACGACCGCACCGGGAGCGAGCCGGCCTCCGCCGCGCGCGACAAGGCGCGGGGCGAGGCTCCGGGCCTCGTGCGGGGAGTGTTCATCGGGTGCTCGCGGCCGTCGTGCCAGACGACGCGGCTGCCCAGGAGCGCGACGGGCCCCGGGTAGGCAGCCCTCGCCTCGAGGAGCGCCTCGAGCGCACCGGGCAAGGGGATCGTGTCGTCGTCCATGAGCCAGACCAGGTCCGCGTCCATCGACGCGACGGCGTGCGCTATCCCGGCCGCGAAGCCGCCCGCGCCGCCCGTGTTGCGCGACATCTCGAGGACGGTCGCGCCGACGGGGTGCTCGCCGGCGACGACGGCGGAGTCGTCGTCCGAGCGGTTGTCCACCACGAGCACCGCGTCGACGGCGCGCGTCTGCCCCGCGAGGGCGTCGAGCGACTCGACGAGCAGGTCGCGCCGGTTGTACGCCACGACCACCGCGACCACCCGGGGCTCGGCGGACACCCCACCCGTTCTCGACACGACGAGCAGGCTACCGGACCGCGACCGGGCTCCAGCGCCGCCCCGGGGCGCCGGGCCGTCCGCCTGCACAAGTCCTCCACCACCCGCGCTCCGCGCAGGCGCCGCGCCGTTGCAGGGGCGGCCTATGCTCGACTCCCGTGACATCCCGCACCCGAGCCCAGGACCGCGCCGCGGCAGCCTCCGCGCCGCCGCGCGGGCCCGCGCACGCGCGGACGCTGCGCACCCACCGGGTGGCACGCACCGTCGGCATGGTGGCGACGGCGGTGCTCGCGTTCGGGGCCGTCGGAGGGGCGACGGCGCTGACGAGCATCCAGGGCAACATCACGTCGTCGAACGCGCTGGAGCTGGTGGAGGACCGGCCGGAGCAGACCGTCCCCGACCCCAGCGACCCCAACGCCGGCAAGCCGCTGAACGTCCTGGTCATGGGTTCCGACGCACGCGGAGGGGAGAACGGCCACGAGGTCGAGGGCGTCGAGGGCATGCGCTCGGACACCACGATCCTCGTGCACGTCTCTGCCGACCGCTCGCGCGTGGAGATGATCTCGATCCCGCGCGACTCGCGCGTCGACGTGCCGGCGTGCACCACGACGAACGGGAAGAAGACCGCGCCGGCGAACACGCGCTTCAACGCCGCGTTCGCCGACGGGGCGACGGTCGGCGGGGACGTCGACTCCGCCGCGGCGTGCACGGTGCAGACCGTCGAGAGCCTCACCGACGTGTACGTCGACGGCTTCGTCGTCGTGGACTTCGCGGGCTTCCAGAACATGGTGACCGCGATCGGCGGTGTTCCCATCTGCATCCCCGAGGCGATCGACTCCCCCAAGGCCGACCTGCAGCTCGCCGCCGGGTGGCAGACGCTCGACGGCGCCCAGGCGCTCGGGTTCGCCCGGGCACGCTACGGGGTCGGAGACGGGTCGGACCTCAGCCGCATCGGCCGCCAGCAGCAGCTCCTCGCCGCGACGGTCAACCAGGTGCTGTCGAAGAACCTGCTCTCGGACCTCGGGCAGATCTACGGGTTCGTGGACGCGGGCACCAAGTCGCTGACGATGAGCGACAACCTCTCGTCGATCCCGAGCCTCGCCGGGCTCGCCTTCAGCCTCCAGGGCGCGACCAGTGGCAACATCACCTTCATGACCGTTCCGAACGCGCCGGACCCGCGGGACCCCGACGCGAAGGTCGTCTGGACCTCGGAGGCCGACGAGCTGTGGGCGAAGGTGCGCGCCGACGAGCCGATCGTCGCGCCCGCTGCCCCGGCCTCCCCGCCGGCGGACGACAGCGCGACCGACGCCCCGCCGGTCACGGAGGGAGACGACGCCCCCGCGCCGGACCCGGCCGCCACCGACCCGGCGCCGGTGCAGTCGAAGGAAGCCGGCAAGGAGGCGTTCTCCGCCGCCGACCAGACCTCGCAGTGCGGGTGACCCCATGACCGACCCACGCGACCCCCGGTCCTTGCCGCCGAGCTTCACGCCCCAGGGCGGTCGCTCGCCCCGGCCCTCGTCGGCCGACGACGCGATCGCCGTCGGGAACAGCGGTCGCCCCCGGCCGCCGGCGCGGTCGGTTCCCGACGACGCCGTCCGGGCCGAGCCGCGCATCCGACGTCAGTCGTCGCGAGAGATCCCGGTGACCCCGGCTCGCAAGGGGACGCCGCCGCCTGCGCCGCCCGCCGGACGCACGCGCTCCCGGAGCGAGCCCGCCGCGACGGCGCTGCCTCCGTCCGTCGCACCGGCGCGCTCTGCCGAGCGCTCGGCACCCGCTCGCGTCTCGTCGTCCCCGCACGCGAGCGCACGCGCCGCGACCGCGAGCCCGGGCCGTTCCACGGCGGCCTCTCGTCCGCGCCCGGCCGGGCCCGGCGGTCCGGGCGGCGGGCGGCCCCCGTCGGCCCTCGGGCCCTCTCGTCGCGGCGGCTTCCGCGTCCGCAAGGGCCGCGTCGTCGGCCTCGTCGCCGGCGTCGTCATCGTCGCGATCCTCGCGTGGCCCGTCGGCCTGCTCATCTGGGCCAACGGCAAGATCCAGCACGTGGAGGCGCTCTCCGGCGCTCCCGGCACCGCCGGCAACACCTACCTGCTCGCCGGGTCGGACGCGCGGGGCGACGGCATCAGCGAGGACGGCACCGAGGGCGCGCGCACCGACACGATCATGGTCCTCCACGCACCCCCGAGCGGCCCGGTCGCGCTCATCAGCCTGCCGCGCGACACGTACGCGGAGATCCCGGGGAACGGGTCGAGCAAGCTCAACTCGGCGTACTCCTGGGGCGGCCCGGCGCTGCTGGTGCAGACCGTCGAGCAGCTCACCGGTCTCACGGTGGACCATTACGTCGAGGTGGGGTTCGGCGGTGTCGAGGGGATCGTGGACGCCGTCGGCGGGGTCGAGCTGTGCCTCGACTACGACGTGGACGACCCGAAGAGCGAGCTCGTCTGGACGGCGGGCTGCCACGTCGCCGACGGGCACACGGCGCTCGCGTTCTCGCGGATGCGGTACTCCGACCCGAAGGGCGACATCGGGCGGGCCGAGCGCCAGCGCCAGGTCATCGGCGCGATCAGCTCGCAGGCCGCGAACCCCAGCATCCTCTTCCGCCCGGGCGACCAGGTCTCGCTCCTCGACTCCGGGCTGGGGGCGCTCACCGTCGACGAGAAGACCGGCGTCGTGGACCTGGGCAAGCTCGCGCTCGCGTTCCGCAAGGCCAACGGGCCGGACGGCATCACCGGCACCCCACCGATCTCGAACCCCGACTTCCGCCCCGGCGGCAACCTGGGGGCGACCGTGCAGCTCGACCCCGAGACGGTCGGCCAGTTCTGGGTCGACATCCGCGACGGCAACCTCGCACCCGGCCAGGTGGGCGGGCTGCCGCAGTAGCGGACCACGGACGGGGTCAGAAGACCGGCAGCACGTCCCGCACGCGTTCCTCGAGCACCGGGGCGATGGAGCGGACGTACGCCTGCGTCAGGTGGTTGTTGTCCCGATAGACCATGCGATTGCCCTGCACGTAGGGACACACCCCGTCGAAGCACACGATGTCGTTGAGATCGACGAGCGCGACGTTGGCGGGCAGCTCCATGTCGTCGGCCGGGCTCCGCACGTCGAGCACGCTGGTCGCCTCGACGGCGCAGACCGTCGGGTCGTTGCTGACGGCGACGCAGTCCGGAGCCGACTCCAGCAGCCACGGCGTGTCGCGGAGGGCGACCACCTGGACGCCCACGGCGTCGAGGGCCTCCCAGGCCCGCACGTACCCCGGCGGCACGAACTCGTTGCCCGGGATGCTGTCGTCGTTCCACGAGTACCGCGTCCCGATGGTGAAGACCGCGTCGGGCGGCGACTCGACGAGCTCCTCGACCACCTCGGTGTTCCAGTCCCGGCAGGACTGCCACGGGTTCTCCTCCGGGGTGTCCAGCGAGAACGGGCACCCGCCCTTGAGGTAGGTCACGACCCGGAACCCCGACACGGAGCCGATCCCGGACAGGGCGTCGACCCACTGCTCCGCGTGGGAGTTGCCGACGACCGCGACGACCGTCCGCGCCGTCTCGTCGCCGTAGGTGCACCGCACCACGGTCGTGTCCTCGTTGTAGGTGACGCACTCGTCCCGTGTCGGCAGCGCCACGTCGAACGGTGCGGTCACGGGGTCGGGGACCGGCGTGGCGTCCTTCTCGACGGAGAAGACCCCTGGCGCGGCCACCTCCATCGCCCCCGGGAACCCCTCGAAGCTCGCGGTGTCCACGGTGCTGAACGACCGCCGTTGGATCTCGAGCTGGCCGAACCACCCCAGCGGCAGCGCGACGGCGAGCGCGGCCGCGACCGCGACCGCGACTCGCAGGCCGCGCAGCCCGTCGGTCCGGGGACGTGGCGTGGCCGAACGGAGCGGGACCTCGACCCAGCGCCGGGTCGCGTAGGCGAGCGCCCCGGCGACGAGCAGCACCGCGGTGCCCGCGAGCCACCCCACGGGCCGGTCGCGCACGACGATCGCGAACACGAGCACCGGCCAGTGCCACAGGTAGAAGGTGTAGGCGTAGCCGCCCGCCCGCGCGACGGGCGTCGACGCGAGGAGGCGGGAGACGGAGCCCCGCGGGAGCCGTCCGTCGGACGTCGCACCGGCGAGCACGACGAGCGCGGCACCGGCGACGGGCACGAGCGCCGCGGGGCCGGGGAAGGACGAGCCGCCGTCCACGACGAGACCGGCGGCGAGCAGGACCGCGACGCCGACCCACCCGCCGACGACGCTCCACCCGCGCGAGACCCGCGCGCGCACGACCGCGAGCGCGAGCAGCGTCCCCGTGAGGTACTCCCACAACCGGGCGAAGGTGTCGTAGTACGCGAACGACTGGTCGAGACGCACGGAGACGAGGGCGTAGAAGAACGACGCGACGGCGAGGACGACCACCGTCGCGTGCACCGCCGAGAGCCGAGCGGGCGACGCCCACCGACGGGTGCACCACCAGACCGCGAGCAGCAGGAGCGGGACCCCGACGAAGACCTGGCCCTGGACCGACAGCGACCACACGTGCTGGAGCGGGCTCTGCATCGCGTCCGCGGCACCGTAGGTGTGCTCGCCGACGGCCAGCCGCCAGTTCTCCACGTAGAGGAGCGAGGCGAGGGTCTCTCCCGAGACGTCGCCCCACCGGGTACGCGGCAGCCACACCATGCTGGCGACGAGCACCGCCGCGAGCACGACGACGAGAGCCGGCAGCAGGCGCCGGGCAAGCCGGGGTAGATAGTCGCGCAGGCGGACGGGCGCCCCCCGGGCGAAGCTCCGGAGCAGTCCCCCGCCGACGAAGAACCCCGAGAGCATGAGGAAGACGTCCACGCCGCCGGAGACGCGGTGCACCCACACGTGGTAGACGGCGACCAGCAGCACGGCCACGGCGCGCAGGCCGTCCAGGTCGTGACGGTACCCGGCCGTCGCGGGCGCACCGGCCCCGCGAGGCCGCGCGTGCCGGCGCACCGGCGCGACCGCACCGCTGGCGCGGGCCTCCGAGAGGCCGGCGGCCCAGGGGGGTGGGGTCATGCTGGTCATCCTTGTCGAGGGGGCGGCGGCCTCGCCGACGCGTTCCCCCGGCGGGCGCACCGCACCCGCTCCTCGCGTCGCCGAGGATCCGTTCGAGGCTACCCGGTCGGCGCGCGTGCCCCGAAACGGACCACGCCGGTGGCGCCCGAGGCTTCAGAGGCCGGAGCGCGCCGCCCGCAGTCGCGCACCCTTGGCACGAGCCTGCTCCCCCAGGTCTGCCTGGAAGGCCACCATGCGCTCGCGCAGCCGCGCGGCGTCGTCGTCGGTGCCCGCGGCGAGGATGCGCGCGGCGAGCAGGCCCGCGTTGCGCGCGCCGCCGACGGACACCGTCGCGACGGGGACGCCCGCGGGCATCTGGACGATCGACAGCAGCGAGTCCATGCCGTCGAGGTGGCGCAGCGGCACCGGGACGCCGATGACGGGCAGGGGCGTCACGGCGGCGAGCATGCCCGGCAGGTGGGCCGCTCCCCCGGCGCCCGCGACGATCACGCGCAGGCCGCGCTCCGCGGCGGTGCGGCCGTAGTCGATCATCTCGACGGGCATCCGGTGGGCGGAGACGACGTCGACCTCGACGGGCACGTCGAACTCGGCCAGCGCGTCGGCGGCGGCCTCCATGACGGGCCAGTCGGAGTCCGACCCCATGACGATGCCGACGACGGGGTTCTGGCTCATGCGCGCTCCTCGCTCGGGTCGGTCGCGGGGCGCTCGCCCCGCAGGGTCGCGGCGGCGGCCAGCGCCCGGCGCCGGACGTCGTCCAGGTCGTCGCCGCTCACGTTGACGTGGCCGAGCTTGCGCCCGGGGCGCACGCCCTTGCCGTAGAGGTTGACTCGGGCGTCGGGGAACGCGGCGAGGACGTCGGGCAGCGCGTCGGTGAGCTCGTCGAGGGTCGAGCCGAGGACGTTCGCCATCACGGTCCAGCGCGCGGTCGCCGCGGTGTCGCCGAGCGGGAGGTCCAGGACGGCCCGCAGGTGCTGCTCGAACTGGCTCGTCATCGCGCCGTCGATCGTCCAGTGGCCGGAGTTGTGGGGACGCATCGCGAGCTCGTTCACGAGCACGCGCGGGCCGTCCTCCCCCGCGACCTCGAACATCTCGACCGCGAGCACCCCCGTGACGCCGAGCCCCTCGGCGATCCGCACGGCGGCGTCGCGCGCACGCTGCGCCTCGCCGTCGGTCAGACCGGGCGCGGGCGCGATCACCTCGGCGCACACGCCGTCGCGCTGGATCGACTCCACGACGGGCCACGTGCGCACCTCGCCCCGCCCGTCCGCGCCGCCGCTCGGGCGCCGGGCGACGAGCACGGCGAGCTCGCGCGCGAACGGGACCTTCTCCTCGACGAGGAGCTCGGGGCCGTCCGTCGCGGCGGCCTCGATCCACTCCGCCACCTGCTCGGGGCCGCCCTCCGCGGCCGAGACCACGCGGACGCCCTTGCCGTCGTACCCGCCGCGCGCCGTCTTCACCACGGCCTCGCCCCCGACCTCGGCGAGGAAGCCGGTGAGCGCTGCCCGCGCCGCCGTCGGGTCCGTGGGGAGCGCGGCCCAGCGCGGGCACGGCACGCCGAGCTCGGTGAGCCGGCGCCGCATGACGATCTTGTCCTGGGCGTGGACGAGCGCGTCCGGGCCCGGGCGCACGGGCGTGCCGTGCTCGAGGAGGTCGGTGAGCAGCGCGTTCGGGACGTGCTCGTGCTCGAACGTCAGGACGTCCGCCGGGGCGGCGCCCGCGGGGGCGATGAGGGAGCGGACCGCGGCCTCGTCGGACGCGACGCCGACGGGCGCGTCCACGACGACCTGGGCCGCGGACGAGTCCGCGGCCTCCACGAGCACGCGCAGGTGCACGCCGAGCTCTCCGGCCGCGGGGGCCATCATGCGTGCGAGCTGTCCTCCGCCGACCACGGCGATCACTGGGGCTGCCACGTGCACCCACCCTAGTGCCTGGCCGTGGGGCGACCCTCCTTCGACCGCCCGTCGGACGGACGGCGGACGGCACCCGGGCGGGGGCCAGGACCGGCCGGTAGCCTCGAGGGGTGGTGAACGACCTGGACCGACGAGCGGAGACGTCCGCGACGTCCGGGTCGCGCCGCGAGCGCGTGCTGGCGCGGGTCCGCGAGCTCGCGAAGTTCGGGTCGGTCGGCGCGCTCGCGTACGTCGTCGACCTCGGCCTGTTCAACCTGCTCAGCTTCGGCCCGGGCGAGCTGCTCGGGCACAAGCCGCTCACCGCGAAGATCGTCTCCGTCGCCGTCGCGACGCTCGTGGCGTGGGTCGGCAACCGGTACTGGACGTTCTCGGACCGGCGCACGCAGTCGCGCGGGCGCGAGCTCGCCGCGTTCGTCGTCGTCAACGTGGGCGGCATGCTCATCGCGGTGGGGTGCCTCGCGATCTCGACGTACGCGCTCGGGCTGACGTCGCCGCTCGCCAAGAACATCTCGGCGAACGTCGTGGGGCTCGCCCTGGGCACGGCGTTCCGCTACGTCGCGTACCGCCACCTCGTCTTCACGGGAGACCGCCCCGACGCCGCGACCCCGGCGAAGACCGCGGACGGCGCGACGCGCCCCCCTGCGGACGTGCGGGCCGACTGAGCCGCGCGCGTCCCGGACGTGTCAGCCGCGTCGGCGCCGACGCCGGCCGCCGGCCGCGACCGCCGTCCCGGTCGGCAGCACGACGCGCGGGTCGAGGCGCCGCGGCACCCCCGCGAGGAAGAGCGCGAAGACCGCGGGCCGACGCTGCGCGAGTTCCAGGCGACCGCCGTCGGACGCGGCGAGGTCCCGGGCGAGCGCGAGGCCGAGACCGGTCCCCGCGCCCGAGGTGACCTCGCGCTCGAAGATGCGCGGCGCGAGGTCGTCGGGGACGCCCGCGCCCTCGTCGGACACCTCGGTGACGATGGCGCCGCTCGTGCCGGACGGGCGCGCGCGGACGGTCGTCGTGCCGCCGCCGTGCTTGAGGGAGTTCTCGATGAGCGTGGCCAGGACCTGCGCGAGCGCACCGGGCGTCGCGAGCACCTGGTACTCGGGGGGCACGTCGACGACGAGGCGGCGCCCCGCCTTCGCGAACGTCGGCACCCACTCCTCCTCCTGCTGGTGCACGACGTCGAGCAGGCTGACCGCCTCCGTCGTCCCGCCCTGCGCGCGCCGGGACGACGCGAGGAGGTCGTCGACGACGCCGACGAGGCGCTCGACCTGCTCGAGAGAGATGCGCGCCTCCTCCTGGACCGCCGGATCGTCGGAGGCGAGCGAGATCTCCTCGAGCCGCATGCTCAGGGCCGTGAGGGGCGTGCGGAGCTGGTGCGACGCGTCGGCCGCGAACTGGCGCTCCGCGGCGAGCCGGCCCGCGAGCCGGTCGGAGCTGCGCGCGAGCTCGGCGGCGACGAGATCGATCTCCTCGACGCCCGAGGGTTCGAGCCGTGGGCGTACCTGCCCCGAGCCGAGCTGCTCCGCCGACGCCGCGAGGTACACGAGCGGCGCGGCGATGCGGTTCGCCTGCCACACCGCCATCCCGATGCCCGCGGCGAACGCGACGATCGCCGCGGCCACGACGAGCAGCACGACCTGCGCGGCCTGGAGATAGGCGTCCCAGTAGGAGACGGTGAGGGTCACGAGCGCGCCCGAGTCGGAGTGCAGGGGCTGCTCGATCTCGCGGCCGGTGACCTCGTCGCCCGCCGTGAGCACCGTGCCGTCGGGCAGCGCGACGTAGACGTGCGCCGGCGGGTCGCTCGCGCGCGGCTGGACCGCGTCCTCGATGACGTAGTCGGGGATCTCGTCGCCCGCCGCGAGGCGCGCGTCGATGGACCGGGACAGGCGCTCCACGCGGGAGGAGACGTCGTCGACCTCGCCCTGGAGCACGAACCGGGCGCCGTAGAAGGCGAGGGGGAACCCGAGGAGGATCACGGCGACGGCCACGGCCGCCACCGTCGCCTGCAGCATCCGACGCCGCACGCTGCTCCTCGCTCCCCGTGTCCCTCGTCCCGTCAGGGGACGGTCAGCTCTCGCCGGTCTCGAAGCGGAAGCCGAGGCCCCGGACGGTCGAGATGTAGCGCGGCGCGTTGGCGTCGTCGCCGAGCTTGCGGCGCAGCCACGACACGTGCATGTCGAGCGTCTTCGTCGAGCCGACGGGCTCCGAGCCCCACACGTCGCGCATCAGGGCGTCGCGGACGACGACCGAGCCCGCGCTCGCGACGAGCACGCGCAGCAGCTCGAACTCCTTGGTGGTCAGGTGGAGCTCGCGCTCGCCCTGGAACGCCCGGTGCGCGGAGACGTCGATGCGGACGTCCTGCGCCGCGAGCTCCTCCTCGTCGACCTGCTCGCCGTGCGAGCGGCGCAGGAGCGCCCGGACCCGGGCGAGGAGCTCCGCGAGGCGGAACGGCTTGGTGACGTAGTCGTCGGCGCCCGCGTCGAGCCCCACGACGAGGTCGACCTCGTCGGCGCGCGCGGTGAGCACGAGCACGGGCGTGGTCAGGCCCTTGTGACGGATCTCGCGTGCGACGTCGAGGCCGTCCATGTCCGGAAGGCCCAGATCGAGCACCACGATGTCCGCACCGCTGGCCGAGTCGATCGCCCCTTGACCAGTTCCTTGGACGACGACGTTGTAACCCTCACGTGTCAGTGCGCGCGCCAAAGGTTCGGCAATCGCCGGGTCGTCCTCCGCTAGCAGTACGTGGGTCATTCGCTCATGCTAGGGCATCAGTACGACTTCGGTCCCATCGTGCCCGGTGAACTCTGCGACCCTGGTCGGACGCCGCGCGACCGCCCGCTGCCTAGGCTGGACGCATGGGTTGGTACGAGCGCCTCGGGCAGTGGTCCGACGAGCACCGCTTCGGTGTGGACCTCACCGTCACGCTCGTCCTCGCGGTGGTGTTCGTGCCCGCGTCGGCGGCGTTCTCCGCGTCGGGCGCGAGCGGCGTCGGCACGAGCGGCGGCTGGGCCGCGTTCTGGGCCGTGCTGCTCCTCGCGCCGCTCCCCTGGCGACGCTCGCACCCGCTCGCGTCGGCGGTCACGGTGTACTCGGTCGCGCTCGTGCACCTGCTCGCGGGCTACCTCCTCATCTTCCCCGCCGACTTCGCCGTGCTCGTCGCGCTCTACTCGGTCACGGTCTACGGGCCGCGCTGGGCGCACCGCACCGCGATCGTCGCCTCGCTCGTCGGCGCGGTGGTCCTGGGCGTCGCGCTCGGGCTGCTGTCGGGCCGGCTCCAAGACCTCGCGCTCATGGTGTTCCTCACGTCCGCGTTCGGCGGCATGACGTTCCTCGCCGTCTGGGCGTTCGGCCTCGTGCGGCGGTCCCGGCGCGAGACGATCGCCGCGCTCGTCGACCGCGCCGAGCGCCTCGAGGTCGAGCGCGACCAGCAGGCACAGATCGCGACCGCCGCCGAGCGGGCGCGCATCGCCCGCGAGATGCACGACATCGTGGCCCACTCGCTGTCCGTCATCATCGCCCAGGCCGACGGCGGCCGGTACGCCGCCGCCCACGACCCCGACGCCGCGGCCCGCGCGCTCGCGACCGTCTCGGAGACGGGACGCACCGCCCTGGCCGACATGCGTCGTCTGCTCGGCGTGCTGCGGTCCGAGCCGCCGCGCCCGCCCGCGCCGGGGGCCGCCGTCGGGCCCGCGGGCACCCTGGCGCTGCCCGCGGGGCGCGGCGGTGCCCCCGGCCCGGGCTCGCCGTCCGGACCCGGTGCGGCCACGCAGCAGCTCCCGGGGAACCCGCCGCCGGCCGCGCTCGAGCGTGCGCCGCAGCCCGACGCCGCCGACCTCGAGAGCCTCGTGGCCCAGGTGCGCGACAGCGGGATGCGCGTGTCGTTCGTGCGCGTGGGCGAGGCGCGCACCCTGCCGCCCGGGGCCGGGCTCACGGTCTACCGCGTCTGCCAGGAGGCGCTCACCAACGTCCTCAAGCACGCGGGGCCGGATCCGGAGGTCACGGTCGTCGTGCGCTGGGGCGCCACGGCCCTCGACCTCGAGGTCGAGGACGACGGCCGGGGCGCCTCCAGCGCGGCGGAGGCCCGGCAGGACGCCCGCTCCGGCGGCTACGGCGTGCTCGGCATGCGTGAGCGGGCCGCGCTCTTCGGCGGGTCCGTCCAGGTGGGGCCGCGCGCGGGCGGCGGCTTCCGCGTGCACCTGCGCCTGCCCGTGCCGCCGGTCCCCGGTCGCTCGCCCGCGCCGCCCGGCTCCGCGCCGTCGGGACCCGCGCCGTCGGGCCCCGTGCCATCGGGCCCCGCGCCGTCTGGCCCCGTGCCGTCGGGGCCCGCGCTGCCGGGCAGGTCGGGACCGTCGGGCAGGATGGGACCGGGCAGGACGGCCGCGGGACCGGCTCCGGGCCTGTTCGCCCCGCCCCCGCCGCCCCCCTGACCCGCGCGCGAGCCCTCCGACCGGACCGACCGACAGGACACCATGACCGACGCCCTCCCCGTGCCCGGCGACGCGTACGCCGCCGAGCCGCACGCCCCCGTGCGCATCGCGCTCGTCGACGACCAGCAGCTCGTGCGCGCGGGATTCCGCATGGTGATCGACTCCCAGCCCGACCTCACGGTCGCCGTCGAGGCGGGCGACGGGCTTCAGGCGCTGCGCCTGCTCGCGGACCACCCGGTCGACGTCGTGCTCATGGACGTGCGCATGCCGCACCTCGACGGGCTCCAGACGACGGCCCGCCTCACCGCGGCGGCGGCCGACGGCGCGCACGCCCCGAAGGTCATCGTCCTCACGACGTTCGACCTCGACGAGTACGTGCTCGAGGCGATCCGCTCGGGCGCGAGCGGCTTCCTGCTCAAGGACGCACCGCCGGAGGAGATGCTGGCCGCGATCCGGACGGTGCACCGCGGCGACGCGGTCATCGCGCCGTCGTCCACGCGGCGCCTGCTCGAGCACCTCGTGACGGCGCTGCCCGCCGAGCAGGTCCAGGACTCGCCCGCGCACGCGGCCGTCGAGGGCCTCACCGAGCGCGAGCGCGAGGTGCTCGTGCTCATGGCGCGCGGCCGCTCCAACACCGAGATCGCGAGCGACCTGTTCGTCGCCGAGGCGACGGTCAAGACCCACGTCGGGC
This sequence comes from Cellulosimicrobium sp. SL-1, assembly GCF_011033075.1. Taxonomy (NCBI): domain Bacteria; kingdom Bacillati; phylum Actinomycetota; class Actinomycetes; order Micrococcales; family Promicromonosporaceae; genus Cellulosimicrobium; species Cellulosimicrobium sp. SL-1. The sequence continues at coordinate 160,245 of NZ_JAACJC010000009.1, forward strand.
GCATCCTCGCCAAGCTCGGCGCGCGCGACCGCGTGCAGGCCGTCGTGACGGCCTACGAGACGGGGCTCGTGCGCCCCGGCGCCTGACCCGCTCCGCCCGCGCCCCACCGGTCGCCGACCGGTGGGGCGTCGTCGTGTCCACCCTGGGCGGGGCACTCCTACGACCAGAGGATGACCCGGCCCGCGGCCATGACCCGACCGTCGCCGGACGCGGCGGGCCGGGCCTGCTCCGTAGCGTCGTCCACGATCCCGACGCACGCCCGCGACCACCGGTCCGCGTGCGGCACGACGAACCAGGAGACGACGTGGACACGACCGTGTACCGACCCACCGACCCGGCCCCCGCCGGCCCGCCCGCGGTGCGGGCTCGCACGCTGCGCAAGACCTACGGCACGGGCGAGGCGGCGGTGCACGCGCTCGACGGCGTCGACGTGGACTTCGAGCGCGGACACTTCACGGCCATCATGGGGCCGTCGGGCTCGGGCAAGTCGACGCTCATGCACCTGCTCGCGGGCCTCGACACCGCGACGAGCGGGCACGCCTTCATCGGGGACACCGAGGTCACGGGCCTCAACGACAACGCGCTCACGCAGCTGCGCCGCGACCGCGTGGGCTTCGTGTTCCAGTCGTTCAACCTCCTGCCGATGTTCACGGCGGAGCAGAACATCACGCTCCCCGTCGAGCTCGCGGGCGGGAAGGTCGACCGTGCGTGGTTCGAGACGCTCGTGCGCACGCTCGGCCTCGAGGCGCGCCTGAGCCACCGCCCGAGCGAGCTGTCCGGCGGGCAGCAGCAGCGCGTCGCCATCGCGCGCGCCCTCATCGCCGGCCCGGAGGTCGTGTTCGCCGACGAGCCGACGGGCAACCTCGACTCGCGCTCGGGCGCGGAGGTGCTGAGCTTCCTGCGCCGCTCGGTGCGCGAGCTCGGCCGCACCATCATCATGGTCACGCACGACCCGACGGCCGCGGCGTACGCGGACCGCGTCGTGCTCATCGCCGACGGGCGCATCGCGGGCGACATCACCGACCCGACGCCCGAGTCGGTGCTCGCGGGGCTCGACGCGCTCCGCACGCTCGACGCCGGCACCGACGGTCCCGCCCCGACGGCGTCGCAGGCGGTGCGCGCCTGATGTTCCGGCTCACCCTGGCGCAGATGCGCCGCAGCATCGGCCGCCTCGTCGCGGCCGGCGTCGCGATCGTCATCGGGACGGCCTTCGTCACGGCGACGCTCATCGCGGGCAACGTCATCACCCAGACCACGAACGACTCGATCGCCGCGCAGTACGCGGACGCCGACCTCGTCGTGTCCGCCCCGGACGACCTCACGGCGCCCGACGTCGAGGCCCTGCGCTCCGTGCCCGGCGTCGAGGCCGTCGACGCCACGTCGTTCACCTACCTCGACCTCTCGCACGGCGCGAAGCGTGTGTTCCAGCTCGGCGTCCCGGCGCCGTCCGACCCGCGCTTCGAGGCGCTCGAGGTCGTCGAGGGCTCGATGCCCACCGCGTCGGGCCAGGTCTCGCTGCCCACCGCCGTGGCCGAGCGCCTCGGCGTCGGGATCGGCGACACCGTCACGAGCTCGCGCAACGTGTGGGACGAGACCGCGCCCGACGGCGGCGACTACACGGAGGTCCACGACAAGCTGACCGTCGTCGGGACGACCGACGACCCGTACGGCGCGTACGCCCAGATGGGCGGCGCCGTGGTCGTCCCGGCCGTGGACGTCGCCGCCTGGGAGGCCGCGCAGGCCACGCCCGACGACCCGGCCCGCACCTACTCGTCGGCGATGGTGGCCCTCGCGCCCGGCACGGACCTCGAGACCGCGCGCGCCGAGCTCGTCGCCGCCTCTCCGGACGGGGCGAAGGCCGTCACGCCGGACGAGCACGCGCAGGAGCAGGCGCGGAAGATGACCGGCGACCAGGACGTCTTCACGTACGTCATCCTCTCGTTCGCCGCCGTCGCGCTGCTCGTCGCCGCGCTCGTCATCGCGAACACGTTCCAGGTCCTCGTCGCGCAGCGCACGCGCACCCTCGCGCTCCTGCGGGCGGTCGGCGCGAACAAGGCGCAGCTCGCCCGGTCCGTGCTCACCGAGGCGACGATCCTCGGCATCGTGTCGTCGCTCGCCGGCATCGTCCTGGGCGGCCTGCTCACGCAGATCGCGCTCCTCGTCGCGCGCGGCGCCGACCTGGGCGTCCCGGTCCCCGCGACCATCACCGTCACGCCCGTGGTGGTGCTCGTGCCGCTCGTGGTCGGCACGCTCGTGACGGTCGTCGCGTCGCTCGCGCCCGCCCGCGCCGCGACCCGCGTCGCCCCGCTCGAGGCGCTGCGCCCGGCCGACGCGCCGAGCATCCTGCGCGGGGGCGGCCGCGCGCGGCTCGTCGTCGCGTCCCTGCTCACGCTGGGCGGCGTCGCCGTCCTCGCGGGCGGGATCTGGCTCGGGCTCACCGACAAGCCCGAGATCGGGCTCCTCGCCGGGGTCGTCGGCGGCGCGCTGTCGTTCGTGGGCGTCCTCGTCGGAGCGGTCTACTGGCTGCCCGCCGTCGTGTCGTTCGTCGGCCGCCTGCTCGCGGGCACCGGGTCGACGGCGCGCCTCGCCACCGCGAACACGCTGCGCAACCCGCGCCGCACCACAGCGACGAGCACCGCGCTGCTCATCGGCGTCACGCTCGTCGCGATGATGTCGACCGGCGCAGCGAGCGCCCGCACCTCGCTCGACGCGGCGCTCGACGACCAGTACCCCGTCGACGTCATGGTCGCGACGGACGCGTACGGGTCGACCGGTGAGCCCGTGCCGTCCGACGTCGTGCGCGCCGTGTCCGGCACCGAGGGCGTGTCCCGCGTCGTCGAGCTGTACGCCGCGACGGTGACCATGCCGGACGGCACCGAGACGTCGTTCCACGGCGCCGACCCCGACGCCGCGCGCTCCGTGGTGCGGACGCCGGACGACCTCGCGGCCTTCGGGCCCGGGACGCTCCTGCTCTCGGAGGGCGAGGCGGAGAACTACGGCCTCGCGGACGGCGAGACCGCCGAGCTCACGGGCCCGACGGGCGAGACGCTCGACCTGACGGTCCGCACCGGGGGGATCGGCTCCGGCGGGCTGCTCACCGTCGACGACGCGCGTGCCGTCGACCCGACGAGCCTCATGTCCCGGCTGTGGGTCGGCCTCGACGACACCGGCGCCGCCGCGCAGGTGGTCCCTGCGATCCAGGACGCCGTCGTGGAGTCGGACACGCCCGTGGAGGTCGCCGGGATCGCCGTCGAGCGCGCGGCGATGCAGAGCGTCATCGACACGATCCTCGGGGTCATCATCGGGCTGCTCGCGGTCGCGGTCGTCATCGCGCTCATCGGCGTGGCGAACACGCTGTCGCTCTCGGTCATCGAGCGGCGACGCGAGTCCGCGACGCTCCGGGCGATCGGCCTGAGCCGCTCCCAGCTGCGCTGGATGCTCGCGATCGAGGGCATGCTCATCGCGGGCGTCGGGGCCGTCCTCGGGATCGTGCTGGGCGTCCTCTACGGGTGGGCCGGAGCGGCCACGGCGCTGAGCGTCATGGGCGACGTGTCGCTCGCCGTGCCGTGGCGCGACATCGCGCTCGTGCTCGTGGTCGCGCTCGTCGCGGGGCTCGTCGCCTCCGTCGTCCCCGGCCGCACCGCGGCCCGGACGTCGCCCGTCGCGGCGCTCGCCGTGGACTGAGCGACACGCCCCACCGGCCGTCGGCCGACGCGCGCCCCTGTGGACGGACTCCCGTCCACAGGGGCGCGGTCGTGCCCGGCCTGCGCGGACCGCCGTCGGGCACGATCGCCGGGTGCTCTCCCCCGCCCCGCCCCTCGCTCCCGGTGCACCGCCGGGCGGCACGCCCGCGCCCGGGACCGACGGCGGGGCGTGGGTGCGCGTGACGGTCCACCCGGGCACGGACGTCCTGCTCGCCGCGGGCACGCGCCTCGGCGACGCGCGACCCGCACTCGCCGACCTCGGGTGCCGTCCCGAGCTGCGCACGGCGCCGCTGGCCGTGGACGGCGTCCCCGTCGACGACGACCAGCGCTGCGGCACGCGCCCGCTGCTCCCCGGGGCGACGGTCACGGTCGTGCGGGCGGGGTCGGACCCGCGCAGTCGCGACGACGGGCCGGTGCCCGAGGACGTGCTCGCGGCGCCCCGGCACGTCGCGGTCCTGGGCGGCCCGGACGCCGGGCGGCTCGTCGCCGTCGGGCACGGCGACCGGGGACGCACCCGCGTCGACCGGCTCGACGTCCGCTGGCGCACCACGCGGCGCGGGCCCCGGGTGCGGGTCCGCGTTCCGCGCGGCACGCGCCGGGTGCCCGACGACGCTGCCCTCCTTCGTACGCGCCCGGCCCGGGCCGGTCGGCGGGTGGGCTCGTGGCGCGCGGTGCGCTGGCGCGTCGGCCGCGCCCTGGTGACGCCCGACGGCGCGTACGCCCTGCGCGCGCGGCCCGCGCTCGTGCACGGTCCACGGTCGGGACCGGCCGTGGGTCCGGACCGTCCCGCCGAGGCCGGCCGCCTCGGGACGGCGCAGCTCGCGACCGCGCTCGTGCCGGCCGTCGCGTCGGTCGGGCTCGCGGTGGCGCTGCGCCAGCCGCTCCTCGCCCTGCTGGCGCTCGTGGGGCCGCTCGCGGTCCTCGGTCCCGCGCTCGTCGAGGCACGCCGCCGCCGCGTCGCGCAGCGCGCCGCACCGCCCGGGGCCCCGCCGGACGTCGGGGCCGCCCCCGGCACCGTGCCGGTGGACCCGCTGGACCCCCGGCCCGCCGACGTCCTGCTCTGGGCGACGATCGCCCGGCTCGCCCCGGGCGCCGACCTGGCGGGGGCGGGAGCAGCGGGGGCGGGGGCGGCGGGCGCTCCCTCGGCGCACGCCGGGTCGTCAGGGGCGGCGCCGGGAACGACGGTCGGCACGACGTCGGGCGGGTCCGTGGGCGCGACCGGTGGCGGGACGGCGGTCGCGGCGTCGGGTGGGACGAGCCCGTCGCGGGTCCGGCTTCCGGACGGGTGCGTGGCCGTCGTCGGGCCCCGGGACGTCGCGCTCGCCGCGGCCCGGGCCCTGCTCGTGGAGGTACTCGCCTCGGGGGCGCCACTGACGGTGCGGCCCGCGGCGCAGGACGCGCCCGCGTGGTCGTGGTGCCGCTGGCTGCCGCACGCCCGCGCCGTCCGGACGCTCGACGCCGTGGCCGCCGCCGACCCGGCCGGCCTCGTCGTCGTCGACGGCCCGGTGCCTGCGGGCGAGCTCGCCCGGGCGTGGGAGCGGTGCGCACCCGCGGGCACGGACGTGCTGCTGGTGCTCGGGGACCGGGCGCAGGTCCCGGCGTGGTGCCGGACGCTCGTCGACGTCTCGGGAGCCGTCGCCGTCGTCACGGGTCCCGACGGAGCCCGGGCGCCGCGCGAGCACGTCGGCGTGAGCGCCGGGTGGGCGCTCGGCCTCGCGCGGCGGCTCGCCGCGGCCGAGCACCTCGGCCGGCTGGGCACCGGTGACGGGGGCCGCGCGGGCGAGCCCGACCCGGGCGACCCCACGGCGCGGTCGCTTCCGTCGGCGGTCTCGCTCGGTCCCCTGCTCGGCGCGCCGCGAGCACCGGACCGGCTCGCGACGTGGGTCGCCGAGCGCTGGCAGGACGCGGCCCGCCGGGACGGGCACGGCCTGCGGACCGTGCTCGGCGTCGGGCCCGGGGGCGCGCCGGTCGCCGTCGACCTCGTCCGCGACGGGCCGCACGTGCTCGTCGCCGGCACGACGGGGGCCGGGAAGTCCGAGCTCCTGCAGACCTTCGTCGCCGGGCTCGCGCTCGGACGCTCTCCCGACGAGCTGTCGTTCGCGCTCGTCGACTTCAAGGGTGGCGCGAGCTTCGGGGCGTGCGTCCGGCTGCCGCACGTCGTGGGCCAGGTGACCGACCTCGACCCGGGGCTCGCGGGTCGGGCGCTGGCCGGTCTCCGGGCCGAGCTGCACCGGCGCGAGCGGATCCTCGCCGCGGCGGAGGCCGCGAGCATCGACGCCCTCCCTCGCGGACGGCTCGCGCGGCTCGTGGTCGTGGTGGACGAGTTCCGCGCGCTCGCCGACGACCTGCCCGACCTCGTGCCCGGGCTGCTGCGGGTCGCCGCGCAGGGCCGGTCGCTCGGCGTGCACCTGGTCCTCGCGACGCAGCGGCCCGCGGGCGCCGTCAGCGCCGACGTGCGGGCGAACGTTACGCTGCGGATCGCGCTCCGGGTCGTGGACGTCGCCGACTCGCGCGACGTCGTCGACTCGCCGCACGCGGCCCGCGTCCCCGCGGCGACGCCCGGGCGCCTGGTCCTGCGCCGTGGTGCCGAGCCACCGGTGGCCGTGCAGTGCGCACGAGCCGGCGGGCCGCTCGCCCTGCCGGAGACGCGCGTGCGGCTCGCGGACCCGTGGGGCGCTGGACGCGGCCCGGGCGGGCCTGCGCCGGGCTCCTCGGACGACCACCTGCCGCTCCTCGTCGCGGCGGCGCACGAGGTCGCGGCGCGCTCGGGACTGCGCCCCCACCCCGCGCCGTGGCTCCCCGCCCTGCCGGTCTGCGTCGGACCCGACGACCTCGCCGGAGTCGAGGGGGTGGGCGAGGGAGGCGGCGGAGGGGCAGACGAGCGCGTGGCGGACGGCCGGGAGATGAGCGAAGACATCGCAGGCACGACGGCGGCCGGCGAGCAGGTGGCGGGCTCCGCGACGGCCGCAGGGACCGAAGGCGCGGAGATGTGCCCCGACGACCGCGCGCTGCCCATCGCGCTGGGCGACCTGCCGGCCCTGCAGCGCCGCACGGTGGTCCGCTGGGACCCGCGCGACGGTCATCTCGCGGTCCAGGGCCGGCCCCGGTCGGGCCGCACCACGGCCCTGCGCACCGTCGGGCTGGCTGCGCTCGACCGCGGCTGGGCGGTCCACGCGATCGGGTCGGGGCTCGCGGACCTCGCGGCGCACCCCGGCACCGGCACGGTCGTGGACCGGAGCGACCCGCGCCGTGTCGTCCGCCTTCTCCGGCTCCTGGCCGGTCACGACGACGGTCAGTCCCGACCCGCGGGGCTCGACCGCACGACAGGGCGCACCCTCCTCCTCGTGGACGACGTCGAGGCCGTGCGCGGCGTGCTCGCCGGCGTCGCGGGCGGGGCCGGCGCCGACGCCCTCGCGGACGTGCTCGCCGACTCCCCCACGGCGGTCGCCGTGAGCGTGAGCGGGCCGACGGTCGGCGGCCTGGCGTCGCTCGTCGGCGTCAGAGCGGTGCTGGCCTCGCGCGACCGCCACGACGACGTGTCGCTGGGCGTGCCGGCAGCGCTCGCCGGGCAGGGCGGACCGCCCGGCCGGGCGGTGTGGCTCGGGCCGGGCGACCCGCTCGTGTGCCAGGTCGCGCTGCCACCGACCGTCGCGCGAGGACGAGCACGGCGCCCGGCACCACCCCGCCGGGGCGCGTTCCGGCTGCACCCGCTGCCCGACGACGTCGACTCCGTCGATCTCGACGTAGCCGGGCACGCGCCGGGCGGGGGCGACCCGAGCTCCGCCGCCGTCGTGGCGGAGCCGGACAGCCGAGCCGTCGCAGAGGTCGCGGTCGGCCGGGGCGGCGACGACGGGCGGACGCTGTGGATGGACGTCGGGCGCGGCGCGCTCGTCGTCGGGCCGCCCGGGAGCGGCCGCACGAGCACGCTCGCGCTGCTCGCCCGGCACGCGGCCGCCACCGGCCGGCTCCGCGCGGTCGTGACCCGCGACGACGCGCTGGCGGGCGCCGTGATGGCCGCCCACGGACGCACGACGCGCACCACCAACCGGACCAGGAGCTCGAGCAGGACGGCCGTCGGGAGAGCGAGCGGCAAGAGCCACAGCAACGGCAACGAGAAAGAGAACGGGAACGGGAACGGGGCGATCGTCGTGCGGCGGTACACGCCGGCAGACGTCGCGCGCCTCCTCGACACGCTGGAAGCAGGTCAGGGCGCTGAGACGTTCCCGAGCAGGGCGACGGCGCCGCGGGTCGTGGTGGTCGACGACCTGGACGTGCTGACCCAGCTCTGCGTGCTGGAGGCCGACCGGCTCGCGGCGCTGTGCCGTGACGGGCTCGTGCTGCTCGCGTCGGCGACCACGGGTGCCGCGGCCTCAGCCTTGCGCGGTCCGCTCGCGGACCTGCGCGGGGCGCGCAGCGGGATCGTCCTCGCGCCGCGCGAACGCGGGAGCGCCGAGGTGTTCGGGCACGGGCTGGAGTGGCTCGCCGAACCCGGCCGGCCCCGACCGGGTCGCGGGGTGCTGGTCCAGGGCGCGCGGCTGGCGCCGCTCCAGGTCGCCCGACCGTGACAGCCGAGTCAGGACCCGGGAGTCAGGCGGCCGGGCGGACGTCGCGCGTGGTCGCCTCGACGACGGGACGCAGCATGAGGAGGACGAGCACCACGACGGCGAGCACGAGCGCCACGACGACCCACGAGGTCACGCCCACCTGGAGCGAGCTCACCGCGACGACCCCCTGGAGGATCTGCCAGGTCGCGACGGGCGACCGCGCCCAGCGCTGCCCGCGCAGCAGCCCGCGCACGCTCGCGGCGAGCACGGCCCCCACGCCCAGGGCGAAGACGACGAGGAAGACGCTCACCCCGAACGACTGCGAACCACCGCGGAGGAGCTCGACGAGGATCAGCACGGCGCCCACCGCGAGCGCGGCGATCTCGATGCCGACCCCGGCGACGAGCGCCGTCAGCGCGGGCGGCCGCGACCCCCCGTCGGACGACGGTCCCGGGGGCGTCGGGCGGGGCTCGGGCGGGGTTCCGGAGGGCTCGCGGGAGGGCACGATCACCCAGCGTACGCGCCGACCTGCGGCTTCACACCCGTGTGACGAAGGCCTCACGATTCATGCGACGGAAACTTTCTCGTAACCCCTTGTGCTGTGCTTCACGAGGTGTGAACCTGGTTCAAGCATCAATCACCCCCCGCCTCGAGCCCTTGGCCCGGGCAGCCCCCTGCCGGGTCGCCCAGCGACGAGTCATCACCTCGCGACCAGGCTCCCCTCTGCCCGAAGGAGACGACGAACATGGACTGGCGCCACCGCGCAGCCTGCCTCGACGAAGACCCCGAGCTGTTCTTCCCCATCGGGAACACCGGCCCTGCTCTCCTCCAGATCGAGGAGGCGAAGGCCGTCTGCCGCCGCTGCGACGTCGTCGACACGTGCCTCAAGTGGGCCATCGAGTCCGGCCAGGACGCCGGCGTCTGGGGCGGTCTCTCCGAGGACGAGCGCCGCGCCCTCAAGCGCCGCACCGCGCGCGCACGCCGCGCCGGCTGAACACGACACGCTGCTCCGCCTCCGGGCGTCGAGCGGCACGACGGGCCGTCACCCTCCGGGGTGGCGGCCCGTCGTCGTGCGGTGCCTCCGCTCCACGACCCGTGCCGTGCGCGCCTCCGCGCGGCGGCCGCCGTCGTGCCGGCCGGTCAGCCCTGGCGGTTGCCGTCGCGCAGCACGAGCGCGAGCACGACCTGGGTGCCCCCGCCGGGCCGCGGCGACCACTCGATGGTGCCGCCGAGCTCGTTCGTCACGAGGGTCTGCACGATCTGCGACCCCAGGCCGCTCTTGGCGGCCTTGCCCGCCCGGGCGACGTCGCCGTCGGGCATGCCGACCCCGTCGTCCGCCACGACGATCCGCAGGGCCGAGCCCTCGCGCTCGACCGCGACCTCGACCGTGCCGGTCTCCTGCTTCGCGAGGCCGTGCTCGACGGCGTTCGTGACGAGCTCGGTGAGGATGAGCGCGAGGGGGGTCGCGTCCTCCGCGGGCACGAGCCCGAAGCTCCCCGTGCGGACGGTGCGCACGCTCGTGTCGGCGGAGGCGACGTCGGCCGCGAGGCGCAGCGCGCGACCGACCATGTCGTCGAACTCCACCTCCTCGTCGAGCGTCTGCGACAGGCTCTCGTGCACGAGCGCGATCGTCGCGACGCGGCGCATCGCCTCCTCCAGCGCGGCGCGCGCCTCGGGGACGTCCATGCGCCGGGCCTGGAGCCGCAGGAGCGCCGCGACGGTCTGGAGGTTGTTCTTCACGCGGTGGTGGATCTCGCGGATCGTCGCGTCCTTGGTGATGAGCTCGCGCTCCCGGCGGCGCAGCTCCGACACGTCGCGGCACAGCAGGACGGCGCCGATGCGCTGCCCGGACTCGGTGAGCGGGAGCGCGCGCAGCGACAGCGCGACGCGCTGCGCCTCGATCTCGGTGCGCCAGGGCGCGCGGCCCATGACGACGAGCGGGAGCGACTCGTCCACCGGGGTCTGGTGCTCGATGAGGTCGGCCGTCACCTCGGCGAGCGACCGCCCGACGAGCGGACCGATGACCCCCAGGCGGTGGAAGCAGCTCAGCGCGTTGGGGCTCGCGTAGAGGACCTCGCCCTCGGAGTTCAGCCGGATGAGGCCGTCGCCGACGCGCGGCGCGCCGCGACGCGGCCCGGTCGCGGCGTTCGGGAAGGGGAACTCCCCGCGCGAGATCATCGCGATGAGGTCGTCCGCGGCCTCGACGTAGTTGAGCTCGAGGCGGCTGGGCGTGCGCCCGCTCCCGAGGTTGGTCTGCCGCGCGACGACGGCGATCGCCTTCCCGGAGTGCAGCACCGGGATGGCCTCCTCGCGCACGGCGTACGCGCCGAACCAGCGCGGCTCGCGCGAGCGCTGCGACCGCACCTCGGTGAGCGCGCGCTCGAGCTGCGGGCGCTGGCCCTCCGGGGCGAACGACCCGACGATGTCGTCGTAGTGGACGGTGGCGCCCGTCGACGGCCGGCACTGGGAGACGGCGACGAAGTTGCCGTCGCTCGTGGGCAGCCACAGCACGAGGTCGGCGAACGCGAGGTCGGAGATCACCTGCCAGTCGCCCACGAGCAGGTGCAACCACTCGTTGTCCGCCGGGCTGAGGTCGGCGTGGCGGGAGATGAGGTCACTCATGGCAGACACGGACCCCAGCGTAGAGGGGCGCGACCGGTAGAGTCCCCTCAGCGCCCGCGTGCGCGGTCGCCCGAACCGTCAGCCGTCCCGTCGGCCGGCCCGTCACGGGCCGGCGCAGGGCCCGAGGAGGTCCCGTGCACCTGAGCGTCGAGCTCCGCTACCCCGCCCCCGTCCACGCCGTCGGGGCGATGCTCGCGGACGAGGAGTTCGTCCGCTGGCGCGCCGCCCGCTCGGGCGGCGAGGGCGCCCACGTCGAGCAGGTGGACGTCACCGGCGGGCCGGACGAGGGGTTCACCGTCACGGTGCGGCGGACGCTGCCCACGGACCAGATCCCGGCGCACGTCCGCTCGTTCGTCGGGGGTCGTCTCGAGATCCGGCAGGCGGAGGCCTGGGAGCCGGAGCGCGACGGCGAGCGGTCGGGCACGGTGTCGCTCGAGATCACGGGCGCACCGGTGCGGCTCACGGGCACCGTGACGCTCTCCCCGGAGGGGGACGGCACGGTCGAGCGCTACGACGGCGAGGTCAAGGCCAACGTGCCGCTCTTCGGCGGGGCGATCGAGCAGGCCGCGGCGGAGGCCGTGCGGACGGCGCTCGCCGCCGAGGAGTCCGCCGGTCTCGCGTGGCTGTCGCGCTGACCACCGACCGAGCGGCGCCCGGCCGGACCTGATCGGCGACCCGGCGACGCCGGCCCGGCGACCGGTCTCGAACCGGTAACGATTTCCACGGAACCCGACCAACTGGTCGGTCGTCGTAACGCCCTGACCTGCGGCGATACCCCGGTGGGAGCGCGACCACACCCGTGCGGACCCGACTCAGGCTTGACACGGGTTCGGGCGGGAACGCACGATCAGGCCGTTGTGTGGAAGCGCTACCACATTGGTGGTGGGAGCGCTGCCACGACCCCGCCCCACCGACAAGGGAGTCACCGTGCTGAGCAGCACCCGTACGACCCGCCGGCCCCGCAAGGCGATCACCGCCGTCGCAGGCCTCGCGGCCATCACCCTCACCCTGACCGCGTGCTCGAGCGGCTCCGGCTCGGACGACGACGCGACGGGCTCCGGCGACGGAGACAAGATCACGCTCACCGTCGCGACGTTCAACGACTTCGGCTACACGGACGAGCTCCTCGCCGCGTACACCGCGGAGCACCCGAACGTCACCGTCAAGCAGACGAAGGCCGCCAAGTCCGAGGACGCGCGGACCAACCTCACCACGAAGCTCGCCGCCGGCGGCGAGGGTCTCGCGGACATCGAGGCCATCGAGGTCGACTGGCTCCCGGAGCTCATGCAGTACCCCGACCTCTTCACGGACCTCACCGACTCGTCGCTCGACGGCCGCTGGGTGGACTGGAAGGTCCAGCAGGCGACGACGACCGACGGCAAGCTCATCGGCTACGGCACCGACATCGGCCCGAGCGCGATCTGCTACCGCCAGGACCTCTTCGAGGCCGCGGGCCTCCCGAGCGACCCGGCCGGCGTGGCGGAGCTCCTCGGTGGCGAGGACGCCACGTGGGACGACTACTTCGCCGCGGGCAAGACCTTCGTCGCCGCGAGCGACGCGGCCTGGTACGACTCCGCGATGTCCATCTCGCAGGCGATGGTCAACCAGATCGACAACGCCTACGAGGAGTCCGACGGCACGCCGAAGGACCTCGCGTCCAACCAGCCGATCATCGACATCTACGACACGGTGCTCGAGCAGTCGACGACGAACGAGCTCTCCGCCGGCCTCGAGCAGTGGTCGGGCGACTGGGACGCCGCGTTCCAGAACGACGGCTTCGCGACGATGATCTGCCCCGCGTGGATGACCGGCCCGGTCGAGGAGCGCTCGGGCGGCGTCACCGGCTGGAACGTCGCGGACGTCTTCCCCGGCGGCGGCCTCAACTGGGGCGGCTCGTTCCTCACGGTGCCGGCCTCCGGCCCGAACGCCGAGGCGGCCAAGGAGCTCGCCGCGTGGCTGACCGACCCGGCGCAGCAGACGACGGCCTTCGAGAACGCGGGCACGTTCCCGTCGCAGCTCGAGGCGCAGGAGTCCGACGCCGTGCAGTCCTTCACGAACGACTTCTTCAACGACGCCCCGGTCGGCACGATCTTCGTCAACCGTGCGCTCGCGATCGACAGCGCGCCGTTCAAGGGCGCGAACTACTTCTCGATCCACACGACCGTCCAGGACGGCATCAAGCGCGTGGACGTCGAGAAGACGGACGACGCCGCCTCCTCGTGGCAGAAGACGCTCCAGTCCTTCCAGGACCTGGGCCTGTGACCTGACGGGGCCGGGGGCGGCACGACCTGCCGCCCCCGGCCCCGCGCGCGTCCGCCCGCGGACGACGCCCCGCACCCGCAGCCACCCAGCGCCACCGAGCAGCCCAGGAATCCCACATGGCCGTCCTCACGCCCACCCAGCCCTCGCCGGGGCTCAGCGGGCCGCCGCCGCGCACGCCGCGCCGCGTCGGCTTCTCCCAGCGCCTCAGCCGCTGGGACGTCAAGGTCTCGCCCTACCTCTACATCTCGCCCTTCTTCATCCTGTTCGCGATCACGGGACTCTTCCCGCTCGTGTACACCGCCGTGGTGTCGGTCTACGACTGGAACCTGCTCGGCGGCCAGGGCGACTTCGTCGGTCTCCAGAACTACACGGACGTCCTCGCGCAGCCGACGTTCTGGAAGTCCCTGCGCAACACCGTCTCGATCTTCGTGCTCTCGTCCGTGCCGCAGGTCGTCGCCGCGATCGCGATCGCGGCCCTGCTCGACCAGAACCTGCGCGCCGCGACGTTCTGGCGCATGGGCGTCCTGCTGCCGTACGTCGTCGCGCCCGTCGCGGTCTCGATGATCTTCGGCCGCCTGTTCGCCGACCAGTACGGGCTCATCAACGAGCTGCTCGGCCTCGTCGGCGTCGACCCGATCCGCTGGCACGCCGACGCCCTCGCGAGCCACGTCGCCATCGCGTCGATGGTGAACTTCCGCTGGACCGGCTACAACGCGCTGATCTTCCTCGCCGCGATGCAGGCCGTGCCGCGCGAGCTCTACGAGGCCGCGATCATCGACGGCGCCGGGCGCGTGCGCCAGTTCTTCTCCGTGACCGTCCCCCAGATCCGCGCCACGATCATCTTCGTCGTCATCACGTCGACGATCGGCGGCCTGCAGATCTTCGACGAGCCGCGCATGTTCGACGCGCAGGGTCTCGGCGGCGCCGACCGGCAGTGGATGACGACCGTGCTCTACCTCTACGACGTCGCGTGGGGCAACCAGAAGAACTTCGGCCGAGCGGCCGCCGTCGCGTGGCTGCTGTTCCTGCTCATCATCCTCGTGGGCATCGTCAACTTCCTCGTCACCCGGCGGATCGCCACGTCGAACGCGCAGCCGCGCCCGCCACGCTGGGTGCGTCGCCGCCAGGAGGCGCGCAAGCGCCTGCGCGCCGAGGACGCCATGTCCGCGCAGCGTTCCGCCGCGGGGACCGAGGCGTCCGTCCCGACCGCCGCCAGCCCGACCGACCGGAGGAAGCGATGAGCTCCGTCCCCGTCATCGCCCAGACCGCCGGCCCGGGCGCGGCCCGCGCCGCGTCCCGCCGCCGGAGCGCCGGGAAGAACGTGGGCGGCACGCAGCGCCGCCCGCGCTGGGTCACGTACACCATCCTCGGGATCGTCCTGCTGATCTCGGTGTTCCCGCTGTACTTCACCCTGATCCTCGGCTCCTCGACGCCCGAGGAGATCTCGCGCAGCGCGCTGCCCCAGCTCCTGCCGGACGCGAGCCTGTTCGACCGGTTCGCCGACGTCATGAGCTCGGACGCGATCAACTTCTGGAAGGCCGCCTGGAACTCGGTGGTCGTCGCTGTCCTCACGTCCCTCTCGGTCGTGCTGTTCTCGACGCTCGCCGGCTTCTCGTTCTCGAAGCTCCGGTTCCGCGGCCGCGGCCCGCTGCTCGTGTTCGTCATCGCGACGATGGCGGTGCCCACGCAGCTCGGCGTCATCCCGATGTACATCCTCATGTCGGACCTCGGGTGGATCGGCAAGCTCCAGGCCGTCATCGTGCCCGCGCTCGTCACGGCGTTCGGCGTCTTCTGGATGACGCAGTACCTCGGCGAGGCGCTCCCGTACGAGCTCATCGAGGCGGCCCGGGTCGACGGCGCGTCCATGATCCGCACGTTCTGGTCCATCGCGCTGCCGGCGGCCCGCCCGGCCGCCGCGATGCTGGGCCTGTTCACGTTCGTGCAGCAGTGGACGAACTTCTTCTGGCCGTCCATCGTGCTCAACCAGAACAACCCGACGCTGCCGCTCGTGGTGCGGTCCCTGCAGTCGAACTTCTTCGTCGACTACTCGCTCGTCATGGCCGGGATCTTCCTCGTCACGCTGCCGCTCATCGTCATCTTCATCTTCACCGGCCGCCAGCTCGTGGCGGGCATCATGCAGGGCGCCGTCAAGGGCTGACGCCCGGCGCCCCGCCGCCGCACGACCCGCCCACCACCCGGTGGGCGCGGTCCGTGCTGCGCGCCGACCGTCGCGCGGGCGGGCCCGACCGGCCCGCCCGCGTGCCATCCCGCGACTTCTCGAAGGACAATCGACCATGACCAGCTTCGTCCCGTCCGCGCCCCTTCCCCCGAACCCGGCGACCGCGACCGGACGCGTCGAGATGCCCCCCGGCTTCCTCTGGGGCGCCGCGACGGCCGCGTTCCAGATCGAGGGCGCGGGGCACACCGACGGACGCACGGACTCCGTGTGGGACGCGTTCGCCCGCGTGCCGGGCGCCGTCGTGAACGGTGACGACGGCATGGTCGCGTGCGACCACTACCACCGGTACCGCGAGGACGTCGCGCTCCTGCGCGACCTCAACCTGGGGACGTACCGGTTCTCGACGTCGTGGGCCCGCGTGCGCCCCGACGGCGGCGCGGTCAACCCCGCCGGGCTCGCGTTCTACGACCGCCTCGTCGACGAGCTGCTCGCCGCGGACGTCCTGCCGTGGCTCACGCTGTACCACTGGGACCTCCCGCAGGCGCTCGAGGACAAGGGCGGCTGGACGTCGCGCGACACGGCGTACCTCTTCGCCGAGTACGCGGTGACGATGCACGAGGCGCTGGGCGACCGCGTCGGCGTGTGGACGACGCTCAACGAGCCGTGGTGCTCCGCGTTCCTCGGCTACACCGCTGGCGTACACGCGCCCGGCCGGCAGTCGCGCGAGGACGGCCTCGCGGCCGCGCACCACCTGCTGCTCGGGCACGGCCTCGCGGTCCAGGCGCTGCGCGAGCGCGCGCCGGAGGCGAACCTCGGGCTCACGCTGAACTTCACGGTGTCCGACCCGGTCGACCCCCAGGACCCGGCCGACGTCGACGCCGCGCGCCGGATCGACGGCCAGTTCAACCGGATCTTCCT
The DNA here is from genome assembly GCF_011033075.1 of Cellulosimicrobium sp. SL-1. NCBI lineage: Bacteria > Bacillati > Actinomycetota > Actinomycetes > Micrococcales > Promicromonosporaceae > Cellulosimicrobium > Cellulosimicrobium sp. SL-1. The sequence goes on from NZ_JAACJC010000009.1 coordinate 176,474, forward strand.
CGACCCCGTCTTCCACGGCGAGTACCCGGCCGACGTCCTCGAGGACGTCGCGCCCTACGGTCTGCTCGACCACGTCAAGGACGGGGACCTCGAGATCATCTCGACCCCGATCGACACGCTCGGGGTCAACTACTACAACGGCGGGGCGGTCTCGGCCCGCCCGCAGACGACGGCGCCCGGCACCGGGAGCGACGGCGGCGGGGGCACCCGCCCCGAGGGCGTCCGCGACGAGGAGGCCGACGCCGCGCCGGTGCGCCCGACGTCGTCCCCCTACCCCGCCGCGGACGGTGTGCACGCCCACTCCCGCGGCCTGCCGCGCACGGACATGGGCTGGGAGGTCCAGCCCGAGGGGCTGACGCGCCTCCTCACGCGCCTGCAGCGCGACTTCACCGGCCCGCGCGGCGTCGCGATGTACATCACCGAGAACGGCGCCGCCTACCCGGACCAGGTGGGCCCGGACGGCTCGGTCGACGACCAGGACCGGCTCGAGTTCCTCGACGCGCACCTGCGCGCGACGCGCGACGCGATCGACGCGGGGGCGGACGTGCGCGGCTACTTCGCGTGGTCCCTCATGGACAACTTCGAGTGGGCGCTCGGCTACACGAAGCGCTTCGGCATCGTCCGCGTCGACTACGAGACGCAGGAGCGCACCGTCAAGGCGAGCGGCGCCTGGTACGCCCAGGTCGCGCGCGACAACGCGATCCCGGCGCGCGAGACGCCGGTCGCGGACGCCGCCCCGGCCGAGTGACGGCGACGGTGAGGACACGGTGAGCGGGGCGGTGCGCACCGGGGAGCGCGCGCGCCATACTGTCCCGATGAACAGCCTGCGCTCCGCGCCGACCCTGGACGAGGTGGCCCAGACGGCGGGTGTCTCGCGCTCGACGGCGTCGCGCGCCATCAACGGCGGCCTGCGGGTGTCGCCCGAGGCGCAGGCGGCGGTCGACGCCGCCGTCGCGCAGCTCGGCTACACGCCCAACCGCGCCGCCCGCTCGCTCGTGACGCGCCGCACGGACTCGATCGCCCTCGTGGTCCCCGAGCCCGACGAGCGCATCCTCACCGACCCGTTCCTCGCGGGCACGATGCGCGGCGTGAGCGCCGCGCTCGGCGGCACGGACCTGCAGCTCGTGCTGCTGTTCGCGCGTCCCGACGAGCAGCCGGGCCGCATCGTGCGGTACCTCAGCAGCGGCCACGTCGACGGCGCGATCGTCGCGTCGCACCACCGCGACGACGACCTCGAGGAGGCGCTCCTCGCGGCGCGCCTGCCCGCCGTGTTCGTGGGGCGGCCGTTCCACCCGACGCCGGACCTCCTGTACGTCGACGTGGACAACGTCGAGGGCGGCCGCCTCGCGGCGCGGCGTCTCGTCGAGGCGGGCCGGCGCCGTATCGCGACGATCGCCGGCCCGCAGGACATGACGGCGGGCGTGGACCGGCTCACGGGGTTCCGCGAGGTGCTGCGCGACGCCGGCCTTCCGGACGACGCGGTCGAGATCGGCGACTTCGCCGTCGCGGGCGGCGCGGCGGCCATGGAACGCCTCCTCGCCGCGCACCCCGACCTCGACGGCCTGTTCGTCGCGTCCGACCTCATGGCCGAGGGCGCGCTGCGCGTGCTCGCGGCCCACGGCCGCGACGTGCCGCGCGACGTGTCCGTCGTCGGCTTCGACAACCTCGCCACCGCCGCCACGACGTCGCCCCCGCTCACCACGGTCCAGAACCCCATGGTCGAGATGGTGCGCGGCGCGACCGACCTCCTGCTCGACCTCGTGGGCGGCCGCGGCGACGAGATCGCGTCGCAGGTCCTCGCGCCGGAGCTCGTCGAGCGCGACTCCGTCTGACCCCCGCGCCGTCCGCGGCGCCGCGCGGCACCCGAGGCGTGGGGGGCCGAGACGCTGTGGGCGGTCGCTCGTAACCTGGCGTCGTGCACCCGTCCACGGAACCGGTGGCCATGCTCTCGCGGGCCGACGTCCTCGCCGCGCGCTGGCACGCCCACGAGCTCGACCGGGCGCCGGGCGCGGCCGCCGCGGTGACGGACGTCGCCGTCCTCGACCTGGGCGTCCAGGACACGGGGTCCGACGGCGCCGCGTGGGCGCTCGCCGTCCGGGGCGCCCCGCCCGTCGCGCCGGGCACCCTGCCGCCCGACCTCGCGCTCGCGTGGACGCTGCGCGGCGCCCCGCACGTCTACCGCCGCGCGGACCTCGCCGACGTCGCGACCGCGACGGCACCGTTCTCCGAGGCCGACGCCGCCAAGCGGGTCTACGACGCGAGCCGACCGCTCCGCGCGGCGGGTGTCGCCGTGCTCGACGCCCTGCGCACCGAGGCGCGGCTCGAGCGCGAGCTCGTCGAGACCCCGGCCGTCAAGGGCGACCTCTCGACGCGGCTCACCGCGCGGCTCCCGGAGCCGCACCTGCGCTGGTGCGGGCCGTGCGGCGCCACCCACAGCTACGAGCAGACGTTCCGCCTCGCGGCCCTGCAGGCCGGGCTCGAGCTCGAACCGGGCTCGTCCCCGCCCGTGCTGCGGCGCGTCCCCGGCCTCGAGCCGCCGCTCTACGGGCGCCTCGGCGGCGACGCCCTGCCGCGCCTGGACGTCGTCCGCGGCTACCTGCGCTTCTTCCCCGCCGCCAGCGTCCAGGACGTCGCCGCGTTCCTCGACGCCCCGGTCAAGGACGTCCGGGACCGGTGGCCCGACGACGCGGTCCGCGTCGAGGTCGCCGACGTCGAGCCCGGCCCGCGGCCGACCGAGCGCTGGGTGCTCGCCGAGGATCTCGGTCGCGTCACGGGCGCCGCCGCGCGCGAGCGCGACGCGCGACCCGCGCCCGGCGCCCCGGTCGTGCGCCTCGTGGGCCCCTACGACCTGTTCCTGCAGCTGCGCGACCGCGCGACGCTCGTCCCGGACGTGGCGCGTGCCAAGGACCTGTGGCGGGTCCTCGGCCGGCCCGGGGCCGTGCTCGCGGGCGGCGAGGTCGTGGGCACGTGGCGGCCCCGCGCGTCGGGCCGGCGCCTCACGGTCCTCACCGACCCCTGGGTCCCGTGGGACGCCGGGCTCGCCGACGCCGTCGCCGAGCAGGCGGAGCGCCTGCGCGCGTCCCGCGACGCGGCGTCCGTGACCGTCTCGCCGGTGCCGGACGCGCGGTAGCGACCGGGGTGCCGCGCGGTCGTCGCGGGAGGGGTCAGCGCTTCACGTGGCCGTACCGGTGCGTCGTGCGGCTGACGGCCTGCTCGTGGAGCACGGTGAGCAGCTCGCGGCGCCCGCTCGCGACGACGGGGTGGTCGAGCACCGTGACCTCGCCGACGCGCTCGGCCGCGGCCTCGTGCAGCCCCGGCGCGGAGCCGACGACGCGGACCCGGCCCCGGACGGCACCCGACGCGACGCGGCGCGCGAAGTCCTCGTCGCTCACCGCGGCGTCGCCCGTGCTCGGCACCACGACGGCCGGCACGCCCGCGGTGCGCGCGGCGTGCAGGACGCGCTCGACCTCGACGGGGAGCGCGTCCGCGCCGACGCGCACGGTGAGCACGTCGACCGGGCGGTAGCGGAAGACGTTCGCCTCGACGTGCAGGCCCGAGGGGTCGTGGCCCACGGAGAACTCCCGCTCCCACCAGCGCACGTCGTCGGCCTTCGCCCACGCGAGCCACGCCTCGGGCGCGGTCTCGCGCGCGGGCGGCACCGCGTCGTGCGTGCCGTCGGTGCCCGACGCCGACGCGCTCGTCGAGGTGTCGGGCGCGTCGCTCCAGCGCCCGAGCTGCGCGACGTAGTTCGGCCCGCCCGCCTTGGCGCCCGGCCCGACGGCCGACTGCTTCCAGCCGCCGAACGACTGCCGCTGCACGATCGCGCCAGTGATGTGCCGGTTGACGTAGGCGTTGCCCACCTGGACGGCGTCGAGCCAGCGTTCGACCTCGGCGTCGTCCAGGCTGTGGATGCCGCCGGTGAGGCCGAACGGGACCGCGTTCTGCAGCGCGATCGCCTCGTCGAGGGTCGCGGCCGTCATGATCCCGAGGACCGGCCCGAAGTACTCGGTGAGGTGGAACGGCGACCCGGGCGCGACGCCCTCCTTGAGAGCCGGCGTCCAGAGGCGGCCTTCCAGCTCGGGCCCGCCGTCCAGCAGCCGCGGTCGCACGAGCCAGGACTCCCCCGGCTCGAGCGTCGTCAGGGCGTGCAGCAGCTTGCCCGACGCGGGCTCGGTGAGCGGGCCCATGGTCGTCGCGACGTCCGTCGCCGGACCGACGGCGAGCGAGCGCACCGCGTCCACGAGCTGGCGCCGCACCCGGCGGCCCGTCTCCGTCCGCGGGTCGCCCGCCGAGCCGACGAGGATCGCGAGCGACGCGGCCGAGCACTTCTGCCCCGCGTGCCCGAACGCCGACCGCACGAGGTCCGCGACCGCGAGGTCGAGGTCCGCCGACGGCGTGACGACGAGCGCGTTCTTGCCCGACGTCTCGGCGAGCACCGGGCGCGACGGCTTCCACCGCGCGAAGAGCTGCGCGGTCTCGATCGAGCCCGTGAGCACGACGCGCGCGACGTCGTCGTGCGTGACGAGGCGGGTGCCGAGCTCGTCGTCGGGCACGCGGACGTACTGCACGACGTCGGTCACCGAGCCCGCGTCCAGCCCCGGGAAGTCACCGGGCGCCGCAGCCACCGCGTCGCGCAGGCCCGCGTGGACCGCCTCGACGGCGACCTCGAGGCAGCGCGGCGTCGGCGGCGCGGGCTTGGCGAGCACGGCCGACCCGGCCGCGAGCGCCGCGAGGACCCCGCCCACGGGGATCGCGACGGGGAAGTTCCACGGCGGCGTGACGAGCGTGACGCCGTCGGGCGCGAACCGGGCGCCGGGCACGTGGTCCAGCTCCTCGGCGGAGCGCGCGTAGTAGCGCGCGAAGTCGACGGCCTCGCTCACCTCGGGGTCGGCCTCGGCGACGGTCTTGCCCGGCTCGTGCACCATCGCGGCGACGAGGTCGGTGCGTGCCTCCTCCAGGCGCCGGGCGACGGCGCGCAGCGCGGCGGCGCGGGTCGCCGGGGCGACCTGCGACCACGCGGCGGTCGCGCGCACGGCGGTCGCGACGGCGTCGTCCACCTGGGCGGTCGTCGTGAGCTCGGGCGTGCGGACGGGGACGTACCCGGAGCCGGCCCCGGTGACGTGGCGGGCCCAGTCGCGCGAGGCGGCGACGGCGGGGTCGGTGTCGGGGGCGTTCGCGAACCCGGCGCCGGTCCCGCCGCCGACGGCGGGCCGGGGCGTGCGGCGCGGCGCGACGTCGGTCTCGGCGTAGTGCACCCCGTGGCGCACGGACGCGCGGAACGCGGCCTCCTGGCGCTCCATGGGGCTGCCCGCGGGCGACCCGTCGGGCGCGAACATGGCGTGCAGGAAGTTCTGCTCGGCGGCGTTCTCCTCGAGACGGCGCACGAGGTAGGAGATCGCGACGTCGAAGTCCTCGTCGCGCACGACGGGCGTGTACAGCACGACGCGGCCGCCGCGCCCGGCGTGCGGGCCGCTCTCGACGCGGTCGGCCGCGACCTCGTCGCGCACGGCGCGCGCCTCGCCGGGGGCCATGCCCTGGAGCATCTCGACGTCGAGCGCGTGGCTCACGCCGCGGGCCCGGCCGAGGAGCACGGCGAGCGCGACGTGGAAGAGGTTGTGGCTCGCGACGCCGATGCGCACGGCGTCGGTCCGCGGCGCGCGCAGGGCGTGGTCGAGGAGGCGGACGTAGTTGGCGTCGACGTCGGGCTTCGTGGGGTAGGGCGCCTGCGGCCAGCCGTGCAGCTCGGCCTCGACGGCCTCCATCGCGAGGTTCGCCCCCTTGACGAGGCGCACCTTGATCGGCGCTCCCCCGGCGGCGACGCGCTCGGTCGCGAAGCGGGTGAGCCCGTCGAGCGCGCCGAGCGCGTCGGGCAGGTACGCCTGGAGCACGATCCCGGCCTCGAGGTCGTGCAGGTCGTCGTGCGCGAGGATCTCGCGGAAGACCGCGGTCGTGAGCGCGAGGTCCTTGTACTCCTCCATGTCGAGGTTGAGGAAGACGCCGTGGTCGCGCGCGGCCCGGTACAGCGGCAGCAGCCGCTCGACGACGCGCGCGCACGACCCGTCGAGGTCCCACGTGACGAGCTGCGACGCGACGGACGACACCTTGACCGACACGTAGTCGACGTCGGGCCGCCGCACGAGCGCGAGCGTGCGCTCGAGGCGCGCGTCCGCCTCGGCCTCGCCGAGCACGGCCTCGCCGAGGAGGTTGACGTTGAGCGCGTAGCCCTCCGCGCGGGTCCGGGCGAGGTGCGGGCCGAGGCCGCGGCCGGCGTCGGCTACGAGGTGGCCCACGAGCTGGCGCAGGCGCACGCGCGCGGCCGGCACGACGACGCGCGGCAGCACCGGCGCGACGCCCGCCCCGACGCGCAGGAGGGACCGGTCGACCGGCCCGAGGAACGACCCCGCGCTACCCGCGAGCTCGCCGAGGCGGCCGAGCGCCCGCGCGGCGACGTGCACGTCCTGGGGACGCGCGACGTCGTCGACGAACCGGACCGCGAGCTCGAGGCCCGCGGGGTCGGAGACGAGCGCGCCGAGCCGCTCGGCGGTCCTGCGGGCGCGCGCGTCGCCCGCCCCCTCGCTCGCGGCGAGCCAGCGGCGGGCCAGCGTGACGGCCTCCTCGACGAGGTCGTCCGGGGAGGTGAGGCTCGTGTCGCCGACGGCTCCGGGGGTGGGGAGCGGCCGGGCGGGCGCGTCGTTGCTCATCCCTCCAGGGTGCCTCGGGTCGCGGTGGCTCGTCTTGTACGATCCGGGGCGACATGACACCCGTCCGCGACAACGCCGAGACCTCGCCGCCCGCGGCGGACCAGCTCCTCGCCGCCCTCAGCCCCGCCATGGTCGCGCTCATGGACGAGCTGCCGGACACGATGTTCTGCGCGAAGGACGTCACGGGCCGGTACGTCGCGGTCAACCCGGTGTTCGTCGCGCGCACGAACGAGCGCTCGCGCCGCGCGGTGCTGGGCCGACGCGCGCGCGACCTGTTCGTCGCGCAGCTCGCCGAGCGCTACGAGCAGCAGGACGCCGAGGTGCTGCGCGGGCGCGCGCTGCGCGGCGAGCTCGAGCGCATCCGGCGGCTCGGCGGCACGTCGGGCTGGTTCCTCACGTCCAAGCTCCCCGTGCACGACGACGCCGGTCACCTCGTGGGGATCGTCTCCGTCTCGCACGACCTGCGCGCGGGCGCGGCGGACGACGCGACGATGGACTCCCTCGCCGCGCTCGTCGCCGCGGTCGAGGCGGACCTCGGGGCGCGCTGGACGACGGCGCGGCTCGCCGAGGCGGCGGGGTGCACGCCCGCGGTGCTCGACCGGCGCGTGCGGCGCGTGTACGGCGTGACGCCGCGCCAGCTCGTGCTGCGCACCCGGGTCGACCACGCGACACGCCTGCTCGCGGGGAGCGCCGTGTCGATCGGTGACGTCGCGGCGGCGAGCGGGTTCTACGACCAGCCGTCGTTCACGCGCACGTTCGCGCGCCTCGCGGGCGAGACCCCGGCCCAGTACCGGCGCCGCACCCGCCGCTGACCTCCACCCGCCCGACGGCGAGGGCGCCCGCGGTGGCGAGGGACGGCGTCGGGCACGGAGACTGACGGCATGACCTCCGCAGACCTTGCCCCCGTCCCCGCGGTCGAGCTGCCCGGCGGCACGATGCCCCTGCTCGGCCTCGGCACCTGGCAGTCCGAGGGCGACGACGCCTACCGCGCCGTGCGCCACGCGCTCGACGTGGGCTACCGGCACGTCGACACCGCGACGGGCTACGGCAACGAGGCGCAGGTGGGGCGCGCGCTCGCCGACTCGTCCGTCGACCGCGCCGACGTGTTCGTCACGACCAAGCTCCCGCCGGACGCCGCGGGCCGCGAGCGCGAGACGCTCGAGGCGTCGCTGCGCGACCTCGGCACGGACCACGTCGACCTGTGGCTCATCCACTGGCCGCCGGCGGGCGAGGCGTCGCCGTGGGTGTGGGAGCGGTTCGTCGCGCTGCGCGACGAGGGCAAGGTCCGCTCGATCGGGGTGAGCAACTACTCCGTCGAGCAGGTCGACGTGCTGTCCGAGCAGGTCGGCGAGACGCCCGCCGTCGACCAGATCCCGTGGAGCCCGGCCGACTACGACCACCGGGTCGTGCACGAGCTCGCGCAGCGCGGCGTCGTGCTCGAGGGGTACAGCCCGTTCAAGCGCACCGACCTCGACGCGCCGGTCCTGGCGGAGGTCGCGGCGGCGCACGGCGTCACCCCCGCGCAGGTCGTGCTGCGCTGGCACCTCGACCACGGGTTCGTGGTCATCCCGAAGTCCGTGACGCCGGAGCGGATCGAGGTGAACTTCCGGGTGACCGGGTTCTCCCTCACCGCCGACGAGCTCGCGGCGGTCGACGCGCTCGGGCACCGCCGGGGCGCGTGAGGGGCGAGCGACCGCGCCGGGGGTAGCGTGACCCTCGGTGCCGCACACCCCCGCGGCACCGAGGAGAACCTCGAACCGGAGGAACCGTGACGACGACGTCCGTGCCGCCCGCCACCACGAGCGACGGCCCCACCCCGACCGACAGCACCGATCTCCCCCGCGGCACACGCCGCTCCCCCGACGCCGGGACCCCGGCGTCCGCGCTCGACACCGCGCACGCGCAGCTCGCCGGCGCGGTCCGCTTCCTCGGCTACGACGACGGCCTGCACGAGATGCTCGCGACCCCGCGCCGCGAGGTGAACGTGGCCGTGCCGCTGCGGCGCGACGACGGCCGCACCGTCCTGTTCCACGGCTACCGCGTGCAGCACAACGTCTCGCGCGGTCCGGGCAAGGGCGGCCTGCGGTACGCGCCGAGCGTCGACATCGACGAGGTCCGCGCGCTCGCCATGTGGATGACGTGGAAGTGCGCCCTCGTGGACCTGCCGTACGGCGGCGCGAAGGGCGGCGTCGCGATCGACCCGCGCTCCTACTCCGACGCGGAGCTCGAGCGCGTCACGCGCCGCTACACGTCGGAGATCATGCCGGTCATCGGGCCCGAGCGGGACATCATGGCGCCCGACATGGGCACGAGCGAGCGGACCATGGCCTGGGTCATGGACACCTACTCCGTCAACCAGGGCTACACGATCCCAGCGGTCGTGACGGGCAAGCCCATCACCGTGGGCGGGTCGCTCGGTCGCACGACGGCGACGAGCGCCGGGGTCGTGCACGTCACCGCCGCGGCGCTCGAGGAGGCGGGCGTGCCGCTGTCCGACGTGCGCGTCGCCGTCCAGGGCTTCGGCAAGGTCGGGTCGCACGCGGCCGCGATCTTCGCCGCCCGCGGCGCGCGCGTCGTGGCGGTCTCCGACCAGTACGGCGGGCTGCACGCCCCGGACGGGCTCGACGTGCGGGCGCTGGTCGAGCACGTCGCCGCGACGGGGAGCGTCGTGGGCTTCGACCGGGCCGACCCGGTGGACAACGACGCGCTGCTCGCGCTCGACGTCGACGTGCTCGTCCCGGCCGCGGTCGAGGGCGTGCTCGACGGCGACACCGCCCGGACCGTGCGCGCGCGCTGGGTCGTCGAGGGCGCCAACGGCCCGACGACCGCCGAGGGCGACCGCGTGCTCGCGAAGAACGGCGTGACCGTGGTGCCGGACGTGCTCGCGAACGCGGGCGGCGTCGTCGTCTCCTACTTCGAGTGGGTCCAGGCGAACCAGGCGTACTGGTGGACCGCGGACGAGATCGGCGACAAGCTCGAGCACCGCATGCTCCACGCCTACGAGGAGGTCGCGGGTCTCGCGCGCCGCGAGGACCTCAGCCTGCGCGACGCGGCGCTCGTCATCGGCGTCCAGCGCGTAGCGGAGGCCCACCAGATCCGAGGCCTCTACCCCTGACGGACCAGACTCGGCCCCGCCGAGCACGGGGTCCGCGACCGTCCTGGGCTCGATCCGGTCGCGGAGCCCGTGCTCGGCGGGTGATCAGGGGCGTGGCCGGCGGGTTGTCGCCAGGAGCGCCGACAGGAGGGCGATCGCGGATGCTGCGACGGCGGCCCAGGCGACGGTGTGGTTGACCAGCTCGCCCTGGAACCGGCCGACGGCGATCCACGCGAGGCCCCACGACATCGCGAGGCCGATGCCGAGCACGACCGCACGGCGACCGGCGGCGAACACGGCCCACGCGACCGAGAGGGCGGCGGCCGCCGCGACGAGCACGACCGACCAGACCGTCGCGCCGAGGCCGAGCTCGCCGACGCCCGCGTCGGTGAGTGCCGCGGCGACGTTCGCGAGCGTCGCGACGCTCACCCAGCCGGTGTACAGGCCCATCGTCCCGTCGAGCACGACGGCCTGCGCCGTCGACTCGGGCCGACGGCGCACGAGCCGCACGACGACCACCGCGTCGACGGCGAGCAGCGCCGCGATGACGACGACGCTCAGCGGCACCCACCCGGCCTGCACGACACCGATCCACGCGGCGTTGAGGACCATGGACACCAGGACCCACCACGCGGTCGCGCGCAGGCGCGGGCTCGTCGCGTGCCGCGGCAGCACCTGGTAGACGGCGAACGCGAAGAGGCCGAGGTAGATCACCGACCAGATGCGGAACGCCGGGTTGTCGGGCGCGACGGGCGTCGCGGTCGAGGACAGCGCTCCCCCGGCGGTCTGCTCGACGGACGTGCCGCCGAAGGCGCCCGCGCCGTACGCGGCGGCCCCGGCCGCGACGAGCGACCCGACGAGGACGACGACCTGGCGGACCCGGTCGGAGGGAGCGGGGGCGCGGACGCTTCCCGCGGGGACGGCGGCTGCGGTGGTCATGCCTCCAGCCTGACATCACTCAGCATGCTGAGCATGTCGGGGCGCCACCGCTCCCCGCGGAGAAGGTGGCCGCTCCCCCGCCGAGAACGACCCTGCTCCCCGCCGAGAGCGACTCTGGTGTCGGTATCGCGGGGATACCGACACCAGAGTCGTTCTCGGCCGCAGGCCCGGGCTTGCCGGGCGGGCGGGAGCGAGGGTGGGGGGTCAGGCCAGGGGCTGGCGGTCCGCCCAGTCGGCGAGGGTGGTGCGCGGGCCCGTGAAGAACGGGACCTCCTCGCGCACGTGGCGGCGCGCCTCGGTCGCGCGCAGCTCGCGCATGAGGTCGACGATGCGGTGCAGCTCGTCGGCCTCGAACGCGAGGATCCACTCGTAGTCGCCGAGGGCGAACGACGCGACCGTGTTGGCCCGCACGTCCGGGTAGTCCTTCGCCGCGAGGCCGTGGTCGCGCAGCATGGTGCGGCGCTCGGCGTCGGGCAGGAGGTACCAGTCGTACGAGCGCACGAACGGGTAGACCGACAGGTAGTCGCGCGGCTCCTCGCCCGCGAGGAACGCGGGCACGTGCCCCCGGTTGAACTCCGCCGGGCGGTGCAGCGCCACGTTCGACCACACGGGCTCGAGGTGCGCGCCCAGACCGCTCGCGCGCAGGTGCTGGTAGGCACGCTGCACCGACTCGACCGTCGGGCCGTGCCACCACACCATGAGGTCGGCGTCCGAGCGCAGGCCCGCGACGTCGTACCAGCCGCGCACGACGAGGTCGCCGTCCGTCGCGGACGGGTCGTCGCCGCCGCCGACGGCGGTCAGCGCGTCGGCCACGAGGCCCGCGCGCTCGTCCGCGTCGGCGGGCAGGGGCGCCGCCGTCGCGAAGACGGACCACATCGCGTAGCGGATGGTGGTGTTGATCTGCTCGTGGTCCGCGGGTACGCGCGCGGCGTCGTTCATCGGGGTTCCTCTCGGGTCCGTGCGGGGGTGTCCGCCGGGGTTCAGCTGTGGATGTCCGTGCTGCACAGCGCCGGGACGCCGCTCGGCTCGCCGTCGCGGCGCAGGCAGCAGCCCGGCGCGCACACCGAGCGGAACGGGGGCAGCGCGCCGACCGTGGCCTGCTCGACGTCCTCGCCGCGCGCGAGCGCCGCGCGCTCGACGAGCAGGTCGACGAGACCGCGCACGAACGGCTCGCGCGTGCTCACGGTGCCCGCGCGGACCGCGGTCATCCCGAGCTCCGTCGCCGTCTCCATCGCCTCGGTGTCGAGGTCGTACGCGACCTCCATGTGGTCGGAGACGAAGCCGATCGGCGACAGCACGACGTCGCGGACGCCGTCCTGCGCGAGGGCCTCCAGGTGGTCGTTCACGTCGGGCTCGAGCCACGGCTGGCTCGGCGGGCCGGACCGCGAGCAGTACGCGAGGTCCCACGCGACGTCGTGGCCCAGGCGCGCCGAGACCTCCGCGGCGATGACGCGCGCGAGGTCGAGGTGCTGCTCGGAGTACGTCGCGAACGAGATGCGCGACGCCGCCTCCATCGTGTCCGGGATGGAGTGCGTGACGAACACGAGCCGCGCGGCCGCGCCGTCGCCGCCCTTGTCCGCGAGCGCCGCGTAGCCGTCGAGCACCGCGTCGACGTTCGCCTGCGCGAAGCCCGGGTGGTTGAAGTAGGAGCGCACCTTGTCGAACTGCACGCCCGTGGAGCCGTCGGGGCCGAGCTGGCCGCGCCCGTCGAGCACGACCGCGAGGTCCTCGCGGTACTGGCGGCAGCCCGAGTACGACGAGTACGCGGACGTCACGAGCGCGACGGCGTTCTTCGCGCCCAGCGCCTCGAGCTCGTCGATCGCGTCGGTCGTGTACGGCTCCCAGTTGCGGTTGCCCCACACGACGGGCAGCTCGGCGCCGCGGCGCGCGAGCTCGGCCTCGATCGCCGCCTTGAGCGCGAGGTTCTGCTCGTTGATGGGGCTCTTGCCGCCGAAGCCGTAGTAGTGCTCGCCGACCTCCTCGAGGCGCGAGTCCGGGATGCCCTTGCCCGCGGTGACGTTGCGCAGGAACGGCACGACGTCCTCGGGCTTGTTGGGCCCGCCGAACGAGTACAGCAGCAGCGCGTCGTACGGGCGCAGGTCGGGCGCAGGGCCGGGGTCGACGGCGCTCGCGGGGGTGGCGGCGGGCTCGACGGGCTCAGCGGCCCGGCCCGTGTCGGCAGTGACGTCCTGGGGGGAGAACGGGGGCATGCTCCCGATCATGGCACCCGCTCCTGAGCCCGCTCGTCCGGAAGCGGGCACCTCGGACGTGACATTGACGGGACAGAGTGTCACCTCGTCCCTCGCGACGACGGTCGCGCCCTAGACTCGGGCCGCTCGTCCCTCGGGCCGCGCCGTGGGCACCGACGCCCGCGCACGAGCCGCCCGAGCCGACCACGTGGAGGTGGAGCCGTGCCGCTCCCGGAGATCACCGAGCGCGTGCCGCTCACGCGCCCCGACGGCCGCCTCGACCGCCGGGCCGTCGGCTGGGCCCGCCGGCCTCTCGTCGACACCGACGCGATCGGGCGGCGCGGCGCGGGCGGCCCGCGCCGGTTCGGCCGGAACAAGCGCTGGGAGTACTGGGGCGTGACCACCCCGACGCACGTCCTCGCCCTCACCGTCTCCTCGATCGACTACGCCGCGGTGCACGAGGTGTGGGTCCTGGACCGGGAGTCGGGCCGGACGTGGGGTGCCGGCGCGACCGTGGTGCCGGCGCGCGGCGTCGAGCTCCCCGGCACGCTGGGCGACGGCCCGGCGCGCGCCCGGGCGAGGAACCTCGCGATCGACCTCGACGAGGTCGACGGCGGCACGCGCCTGCGGGCGCGCACGCGCGACGTCTCGTTCGACGTCGTCGCCACGCTGCCGCCGGGTCACGAGCGGCTCGCGGTGGTGGTCCCGTGGAGCGACACGCGGTTCCAGTACACGGTCAAGGACGTGGCCCGCCCGGCGCACGGGACGCTGTGGGTCGACGGCCGGACGGTCGACGTGCCGGCCGGGTCGTCGTGGGCCGTGCTCGACCACGGGCGCGGCCGCTGGCCGTACGACGTCCGGTGGAACTGGGGCGCGGGCTCGGGCGAGAGCCACGGCCGGGTCGTCGGGATCCAGGTGGGCGGCCGCTGGACGGTCGGCACGGGCTCGACCGAGAACGCGGTCCTCGTCGACGGGCGCCTCCACCACCTCCCCGACGAGCTCGGGTGGGACTACGACCTCGCCGACCCGGACCGGCCGTGGCGCGTCAGCGGCGGCGGCCTGGACGCGACGTTCGTGCCCTTCCACACGAAGGTCACGCGCACGCACCTCGGGGTCGTCTCGTCGTCGACCGACCAGTGCTTCGGGCACTGGTCGGGCACGTTCACCCCGCCGGCCGCGCCGGGAGCGGGCGGCACCCCGCCCGCGCCGGTGCGGTTCGACGGGCTCGTCGGCTGGGCCGAGGAGGTCCACAACCGCTGGTGACCGCCCCGCACCCCGGCCCGGCTTGCCAGTCCCCCGCCCCTGCCTAGCGTGGGGAGCGTCCCGACGGCACCGACGCCGTCGGGCGTGCCCCGCGACGACGGCGACCCGTCCGCGGCGGCCGTGCCGGCACCGGAGCCGGCGCCGGTGGGAAAGGGGAGTCTCATGCAGGCACGACGAGGACGGTTCAGCGCGGGGACGACGGGGGTCGCGGCCGCCGCGGCGCTCGTGATGCTCCTGCCGCTCGGCGGCGGAGGCGAGCGCGGCGACGACCGGGGCGGCGACCGCGGCGGCGGCCAGGGCCACGGGAACGACCGCGCCCGCAACGTCATCTTCATCCAGGGCGACGGGCTCGGGCTCTCGCACCGCGAGCTCATCCGGCTCGCGACGGTCGGCAAGGACGGGCAGCTCGCGATGGACTCGCTCGAGCACGCCGGGTGGACCACGACGGACTCGGCCGACCCCGAGGAGGCCGTCACGGACTCCGCGGCGGGCGCCACGGCGTTCGCGTCCGGGGTCCGGACGTACAACGGGGCGGTGGGCGTCGACGTCGACGGCAACCCGGTCCCGACGCTCCTCGAGGCGGCCCGGGACGCGGGCAAGGCCACCGGGCTCGTCACGACGGCGCAGGTCACCGACGCGACGCCCGCGGCGTTCGGCGCGCACGTGCCTGACCGCGGCGACCAGAGCGAGATCGCGCGCCAGCTCCTGGAGGGCTCGCGGCCCGACGTCGTCCTCGGCGGCGGCGAGGACTGGTGGTACCCGGCGGGCGACCCCGGCGCGTGGGAGGACAACCCCGCCAAGGACCCGACCGAGCAGAGCAAGGGGACGAAGGGGAACCTCGTCGAGCGCGCGCAGGACCTCGGGTACACGTACGTGAGCGACGCCGAGGGGCTCGCGGACGCGCGCGGGCGCAAGCTGCTCGGCCTGTTCGCGAACGAGGAGATGTTCGAGCAGCGCAACGAGGGCGAGGGCGACCTGTACGAGCCGGAGGTGCCGCTCGTCGACATGACGGCCAAGGCGCTCGACGTGCTGTCGCGCGACCGCGACGGGTTCTTCCTGCTCGTCGAGGAGGAGGGCGTGGACGAGTTCGCGCACCGCTCCAACGCGACGCGCACGATCCAGGCCGGGCAGGCGCTCGACGAGACCGTCGCGCTGGCGCTGGAGTTCCAGGAGCGGAACCGGGACACGCTCGTGCTCGTCGTGGGCGACCACGCGACGGGCGGGCTCGCGATCGAGAACGTCGACCCCGCGGACGAGGGCGGCGAGGGCGCGACGGCCGAGGACGGCCCGTTCGACCTCGCGGGCTCCGACCTGCAGCTCACGGTCGACTGGACGACGGGCGGCCACACGGGCGAGGCGACGCCGATCACCGCGCAGGGCCCGGGCGCCGCACGGCTCGCGGGCGCGCAGCGCAACACCGACGTCCACGACGCCGTCCTGCGCGCGATGCAGGGCCGCGGTCGCGGCTGAGCCCCGGGGCCGCACGGCCCCGCGCCGCCGACCACGGGCCTGGCGCCGCCGAGCACGGGGTAGGCGACCGGAATCGTCTCGATCCGGTCGCCGACCCCGTGTTCGACGGAGAGGTGGGGGCGGAGAAGGGGGGTGCGGGTGGGGACCGGGGGGGCAGGGCGCTGGGGTCAGCCCTTGACCGCTCCTCCGAGGCCGGCGCCCTGGAGGAACATGCGCTGGAAGACGAGGAACAGGCCGACGGGGATGAGGGTCGAGATCGCGAGCGCGGCGAGGAAGACGCCGAGGTCGGTCGACGCCTCGATGGACGGCAGGCGCACGGACAGCGGCTGGATCGCCGGGTCCTTGAGCACGAGCAGCGGCCAGAGGAAGTCCTTCCAGGCCGCGATGACCGCGAACACCGAGACGACGCCGACGATCGGGCGCGACATCGGCAGCACGACCGACCAGAACAGGCGGTACGGCCCGGCGCCGTCCATGCGCGCGGCCTCGAACACCTCGCGCGGGAGGCTGTCGAAGAACCGCTGGACGAGCAGCACGTTGAACGCGCTCGCGCCCGCGGGCAGCCACACGGCCCAGAAGCTGTTGATGAGCGAGCGCCCCAGCAGCGGCGGGTCGAGGATCGTCAGGTACAGCGGGACGAGCAGGACGATCGCGGGCACGAACATCGTCGACAGCACGAGCGCCTGCACGACCTTCCCGTACCGCGGGCGCAGCACGGACAGCGCGTAGCCGCCCGTCGTCGCGACGAGGATCTGCGACGCCCACGACCCGACCGCGAGCCAGATCGTGTTGAGGAAGTACCGGCTGACCTGGACGTCGTTCCACGCCTTGTCGAGGTTGTCCCACGCGATGCCGTTCGGGAAGACGGCCATCGGCGTGCGCAGGATGTCCTGCGTCGGGGTCACGGCGTACTTCGCGAGCAGCAGCATCGGGCCGAGGCCCGCGACGACGAGGACCACGAGCAGCAGGACGTGGGTCGTGCCCATCCCCCACCGCACCGACGGGCGGCGCCAGTCCGCCTCGGAGAGCGCGCCGCGGTCCTCGACGCCGTCGAGCGCCTTGCGGCGGCGCGCGCGCAGCCGTCGGCGGTCCGCCTCGCGCCGGGTGCGGCTCGCCTCCGCGGCGCGGCGAGCGGTGCCCGCCGGGTCGTCGGCGGCGTCCGTCGCCGCCGCGGAGTCCTGCGAGACGACGCCGATCTCGCTCGGGTTGTCGGTGGGCGAGAGGGTCATGACGTGCTCCAGGACCGGGTGAGCCGGAAGTAGAGGACCGAGAAGACGGCGAGGACGGCGGCGAGCATGATCGACAGCGCGGTCGCGGCCCCGTAGTCGCCGCCCAGGCTGTTCTGGAAGGCGTAGCGGTAGATGAGCAGCAGGATCGTCAGGGTCGCGTTGTTCGGCCCGCCGCCGGTGAAGAGGTAGGGCTCGAGGAAGACCTGCGCCGTGCCGATCACCTGGAGGATCAGGGTGATGAACAGGACGCCGCGCAGCGCGGGCAGCGTGACGTGCCAGATCTTGCGCCACAGCCCGGCGCCGTCGACCTCGGACGCGTCGTAGAGCTCGGGCGGCACGCTCGTGAGCGCCGCGAGGTAGATGATGATCGTCCCGCCCGCGCCGGCCCACGTGGCCGCGAGCACGAGCGAGGGCATCGCCGTCGAGGCGTCCTGGAGCCACGGGTACGGGCCGAGCCCGACCCAGCCGAGGATCGTGTTGAACACGCCCGTCGGGCTGCCGTTGTAGAAGAACTTCCACAGCAGCACCGCGACGACCGGCGGCACGACGACCGGCAGGTACGCGAGCGCGGAGTACAGCCCGCGCGCCCGGCGGACCTCGCGCATGAGCACCGCGGCGACGAGCGGGATCGGGTAGCCGAACAGCAGCGCGAGGAACGCGAAGTAGAGCGTGTTCTTCACGGCCTTGCCCAGGAGCGGGTCGCTGAGCACCTGGCGGAAGTTGTCGAGCCCGACGAACGTCGGGTCGCTCACGAGGTTCGTCTCCTGGAAGCTCATGATCACCGCGCGCACGATCGGGAACCACGAGAAGACGCCGAAGACGAGGATCAGCGGGAGCAGGAACACGAGGTTGCTCAGGCCGCCGCCGCGGAACCACGTCACGGGGCTGCGGCGTCGGCCGCCGCGGTCGGCCCGCGCGTGCGAGGCGGGTCCCCGTCGCGGCGGGGCGGTGGTGGCGGTCACGGGCGGACGTCCTTCGGTGCGGTGGGAGGTGCCCGACGACGCGAGGTGCGTCGCGCCGTCGGGCACCGGCGGGGTACGGATCGGCCGGCGGGGGGCGCCGCCGGCCGACCCGGGTCTGCGAGCCGGGACGCGCGGACGGTGTGCCCGCCCGCCCAGACGGGCGTCAGCCCTGGTCGAGCAGGGCCTGCGCCTCGGTGTTCGCCTGCTCCAGCAGCGCGTCCACGTCGGCGTTCTCGTCGGTGAGGACGGCCTGGACGACGGGGTCGAGCAGGGCGTAGATCTCCTGCGTCTTCTGCGACGGCTCACCCACGAGCGGCAGGTCGAACATCGTGTCCGTGTAGCTCGTCATCTGGTCGAGCGGGACGTTGATGTAGTCCTTGATCCACTCCTGGTTCTGCTGGTACTGCTCCGGGGAGAACATCGGCAGGACCGGGGTGCCGACGGGCTGGTCGTTCGCGACGAGCGTCTCGGCGTCGGCGACGGCGCGCTTCTCGTCGACGAGCTTGCCGAGGTAGAAGAAGTCGATCCACTTGATCGCGGCCTCCTTCTTCGCCTCGTCCACGTCCGCCGGCATCGCGGCGAGCGTGCCGCCGGTGAGGACGCCCGCGTCGTCGCCCTCGAGCGGGAGCGCCGCGAGGCCGTAGGTGGCGGGGTCGATCGCGTTCGTCTGGACGAGCGACGTGAAGACGTCCGAGCCCGACGTGTACATGGCGACCTGGCCCGCGGCGAACGCCTGGTTCATGGTCCCCCAGTCGAGGAGGAAGTTGCTCCCGAGGGAGTTGTCCTCCCAGCGCATGGCCTGGAGCCACTCGAGCGCTTCCTTGGTGCCGTCGTTCGTGAGCGTCGACGTGGCGGTGCCGTCGTCGGCGACCTCCTGCGTCCGACCGCCGCGCGCGAACGTGTTGACCGTGAGCTGCCAGCCGCCCGTGTTGTTCTGCGACATCTGCATGTAGCCCGCGACGCCCGGGTTGGCGTCCGCGATCTTCTTCGCGTCCTCGCGGACCTCGTCCCACGTGGTCGGCGGCTGGTCGGGGTCGAGCCCGGCGGACTCGAACAGCTCCCGGTTGTAGTGCAGGCCCACGCCGTACACGTTCTTCGCGGGGATCGCGTAGACGTGGCCGTCGGAGCCCGTCCCGGCCTCGAGGATCGCCGGGTTGAACTTGTCGGCGTACGGCAGGGTCCGGAACTGCTCGTCGAGATCGGCGAGCTGGCCGTTCTCGACGAGCGTCTTGGCGTCGGTGAAGGGGATCTCGAAGACGTCGGGCAGCGTGCCGCCGGCGAGCTGCGGGGCGAACGTCGTCGCCTTCCACTCGTACTCCTCCGGCTGCACGTCGATGTCCGGGTTCGCGGCCTCGAACTCCTCGACCTGCGCGTTGAAGGCGTCGATCGCCTCCTGCTCGGAGCCCGGCAGGAGGGACACCACCTTGAGGGTGACCTTCCCGTCGCCGCCCGAGCCGCTGCTCTCGTCGTCGCTGCCCGAGCCGCCGCTCGAGCACGCGGCGAGCGTGCTGAACGCGAGCGCCCCCGCGAGGGTGAGGGCGGTCGCCTGACGTGTGGACTTCATCGTCGCTCCTGGGTTCCGGTGGTGCTGGGTGGGTTACGGGGTGCTGGGTAGCGGGTGCGGGTCGTGGGGCCGGGGCCCCGCGGCCCGGGTTCTCGTGGCGGTCGCCGCGGTCAGGCCCGGAGCCAGACGGCGGTGTCGGTGGGCAGGCGCGCCGCGCCCGGCGCGTCGCTCGCGCGGGACACGCTCCCGGGCGCGTCGCTGCGCAGGAGGACCTCGGCGTCCGCGGGGAGCGGGACGTCGTCGGGCCCGAGGTTGACGACGCACGCGACCGCGCGGCCGTCGCCGTCGCCGTCTCGCGGGGCGTCGCGGACGAAGGCGAGCACGTCGTCGCCGAGCACGACCCCGCCGAGGGAGTCGAGCCAGCGGAACCCGCCGGCCCGGAGCGCGGGCTCGGCCCGGCGGGTCGCGAGGACGCGCCGGTAGAGCGTGAGCACCGAGGTCTCGTCGCCGGTCTGCGCCTCGACGGAGAGCTCGCCCCAGCCGCGCGGCTGGGGCAGCCACGGCTGCGCCCCGCCGTCGGGCCCGAAGCCGTGGCTCGTGCCGCCGCGCGTCCACGGGAGCGGGACGCGGCAGCCGTCGCGGCCCGGGTCGACGCCGCCGGACCGCGCGTGCATCGGGTCCTGGATCGCGTCGAGCGGGAGGTCCTCCACCTCGGGCAGCCCGAGCTCGTCGCCCTGGTAGAGGTACAGCGAGCCCGGCAGCGCGGCGGAGAGCAGCGCGGCCGCGCGGGCCCGACGCCGCCCGGTCGCCAGGTCCGTCGGCGTGCCGAACCGCTTGGTGGCGAACGCGAACGAGCTGTCCTCGCGCCCGTAGCGCGTCACGGGTCGGGTCACGTCGTGGTTCGACAGGACCCAGGTCGCGGGGGCGGCGACCGGCGCGTGCGCGTCGAGCGTGGTCTGGACCGACTCGCGCAGCGCCTTCGCGTCCCACGGGCGGGCCATGAAGTCGAAGTTGAACGCCGTGTGCATCTCGTCCGGGCGCAGGTACCGGGCGAACCGCTCCCGGTCCGCGAGCCAGACCTCGCCCACGAGCACGCGCGGCTCGTCGTACGCGTCGGCGACGGCGCGCCAGCCGCGGTAGATGTCGTGCAGCTCGTCGCGGTCGACGTGCGGGTGCTCGCCCGGGCCGGGGTGGTCCGCGACCTCGGGCAGCGCGGGGTCCTTGACGAGCTGCGCCGCCGAGTCGATGCGGATGCCCGCGGCGCCGCGGTCGAACCAGAACCGCAGGATGTCCTCGTGCTCGCGGCGCACGTCGGGGTGGTCCCAGTTGAGGTCGGGCTGCTCGGGCGCGAACACGTGGAGGTACCACTCGCCGGGCGTACCGTCGGGGTTCGTCGTGCGCGTCCACGTGCCGCCCTGGAACTCCGAGACCCAGTGGGTCGGGACCTGCGACCCGTCCTCGCCCCGGCCCGGGTGGAACCAGAAGCGCTCGCGCTCGGGCGAGCCGGGGCCGGCCGCGAGGGCCGCGCGGAACCACTCGTGCTCGGACGAGACGTGGTTCGGGACGACGTCGACGATCGTGCGGATGCCGAGCGCGCGGGCCTCCGCGATGAGCTGCTCGGCCTCGGCGAGCGTGCCGAACTGCGGGTCGATCGCGCGGTAGTCGGCGACGTCGTAGCCGCCGTCCGCGAGCGGGGACACGTACCAGGGGGTGAACCAGATCGCGTCGACGCCGAGGTCGCGCAGGTAGCCGAGGCGCTGGCGCACGCCTGCGAGGTCACCGGTCCCGTCGCCGTTCCCGTCCGCGAAGCTGCGCACGTACACCTGGTAGATCACGGCGCTGCGCCACCAGTCGGGCGACGAGGCCGCCGGCCGTGCCGCCGCCGCGGGGGCCGCGTCGGGGGTGGGCGCGCCGTCGGCGGCTCGGGGGTGGTCGTTGCTCACCGCGTCCTCTTCCGTGAGTGCGTGGCCGGTGGTCGGGGCGGTCGCCCCGTCGGTCGGCGCACGGCGTTCGATGCAGTCCGGGATGGTCCCGGGATGGTCCCGGGACGGCCGTCGTGCACCGGGTGCCGACCGCGCCGTCGGGCATGACAGTAACTAGTCGACAGCATGAGCGCAAGAACCTGACAGCAGCGTTATCGAAACGCTATCTCGACGTGTCCAGACCGCGACGGCGGTCAGCCAGAGGCGAGACCGGCCCCGCCGCAGGGCAGACGACGAGGGCCCCGGCCCGGCGCGCACGAGGCGGCCGGGCCGGGGCCCAGGAGGAAGAGGGTGCGGTCAGGCGACCGTCGCGTCACGACCCGTCGTGCGTGCGGCGGCCGTCGAGCCGCGCACGACGAGCTCCGGCTCGAAGAGCAGCTCGTCGCGGGAGACGTCGGCGCCCGCGATCATGCCGGCGAGCAGGTCGACGGCCGCGCGACCCATCGGCTCGATGGGCTGGCGCACGGTCGTCAGCGCGGGGTCCGTCGAGTTCATGAGGTTCGAGTCGTCGTAGCCGACGACGGAGACGTCGGCGGGCACGTCGAGCCCCGCGCGGCGGACGGCGCGGACCGCGCCCAGCGCGAGGGGGTCGCTCGCGCACACGATCGCCGTCGCGCCGGCCTCGAGGAGCCGGTTCGCGGCGGCCTGACCGCTCTCGAGCGAGTACTGGCTGTGCACGACGAGCGCCGGGTCCAGCGCGTGGCCGTGCCGCTCGGCGAAGGCCTGCGCGGCGGCGAGCTTGCGCTCGGACGGTACGTGGTCGGCCGGGCCGAGGAGCAGGCCGACCCTCTCGTGGCCGAGGGACAGCACGTGGCCGAGCGCCTGGTTCATCGCGACGAGGTCGTCGCACGAGACGCGCGGGAAGTCGAGGTCCTCGACGGACGCGTTCATCAGCACGACGGGCAGGCCGAGCTTCTCGAGCCGGCGGAAGTGCGCGTGGTCGGCCTGGCGCTCGGCGTAGAAGCCGCCCGCGAAGATGACGCCCGACACGTGCTGCCCCAGGAGCAGGTCGATGTACTCGGCCTCCGTCACGCCGCCCGCCGTGCGCGTGCACAGCACCGGGGTGAACCCCTGCTGCGCGAGCGCGCCCCCGATGACCTCGGCGAACGCCGGGAAGATGGGGTTGACGAGCTCCGGGAGCACGAGCCCCACGAGCCGGCCGCGCTCCCCGCGCAGCTTGGTGGGCCGTTCGTAGCCGAGCACGTCGAGCGCCGTGAGCACCGCGTCCCGCGTGGCCTGCGAGACGCCGGGCTTCCCGTTGAGCACGCGGCTCACGGTGGCCTCGCTGACACCGACCTTGGTGGCGACCTCCGCCAGACGTCTCGACATGCCGTCGACTATACGTCCGGCCGCAAGCGGCTTGCGTGATCCTCCCGGCTGCGAACGCACGCTTGCGGCAGCGCTGTCCCACTCGTCCACAGCCGGGTAGGAACGCCCCCGCGGGCCCGCTAGGCTCGTTCGGTGTCCTTCCAAAAGGTGCCCACCTCGTCCACGGCGGACCCCGCCGGGATCCTCCCCGCCCCGGTGACGCTCGAGCCCGGCGCCGGGACGACCGTCGTCGCGGACGGGACGACCGTCGTCGCGGACCCCGCCCTGCACCCGGCGGCGCGCTGGTGGCGGCGCGTCACCGAGGACGCGTTCGGCCTGGACCTCGTGCCCGCCCCGGCGGGCACCGCGCCCACCGACGGCACCCCGCCCGTGGTCTTCGCGGTCGACGACGACCTCCCGCCGTCGGGCTACCGCCTCGTCGTCGGCGACGACGGCGTCCGGGTCGGTGCGGCCGACCTCGACGGCGCGCACGCCGCGGCCCAGACCCTGCGCCAGCTCGCCGGCCCCGCCGCGTTCCGCCGCGCCCCCGCCGTGACGGGCGCGGGCGGTCGCGCGACGCTCGCGCTCCCCCACGTCGCGGTCACCGACCACCCGCGGTTCGCGTGGCGTGGGGTGCTGCTCGACGTCGCGCGCCACTTCCTGCCGAAGGCCGACGTCCTGCGGTTCGTCGACCTCGCCGCCGCGCACCGGCTCAACGTGCTCCAGCTCCACCTCACGGACGACCAGGGGTGGCGCGTCGAGATCGCGCGCTACCCCCGGCTCACCGAGGTGGGCGCGTGGCGGCGCGAGTCCGGGCTCGGCACCTGGCGCGCCGGCGTCGCCGACGGCCGTCCGCACGGCGGCTTCTACACGCAGGACGACCTGCGCGAGATCGTCGCGTACGCGCGCGAGCGCGGCGTCACCGTGGTCCCGGAGATCGACGCGCCGGGGCACGTGGAGGCCGCCGTCGCCGCGTACCCGGAGCTCGGCACGCGCAAGCGGCCGCACGAGGTCCGCACCACGTGGGGCGTGAGCACCGAGGTGCTCGACCCGTCGGAGGAGTCGCTGACGTTCTTCCGGCACGTGCTCGACGAGGTGCTGGAGATCTTCGACGCGCCGTTCGTCGCGATCGGCGGCGACGAGGTGCCCACCACGCTGTGGCGCGAGAACCCCGCGATCGTCGCGCGCGCGCAGGCGCTCGGGCTCGACGACGTCGGCGGGCTGCACGGCTGGTTCCTCGCGCGGCTCGCCGAGCACGTCGCGTCCCGCGGTCGGCGGGCGGTCGTGTGGGACGAGGCGTTCGGCCCCGCGCTCCCGCGCGACGTCGTCGTGACCTCGTGGCGCGGCTGGGCCGTGGGCGCGGACGCGCTCGCGGCGGGCCACGACGTCGTCATGGCGCCCGAGCAGGTCGTGTACCTCGACCACCGCGGCGGCGACACCCCGGACGAGCCCGTGCCGGTCGGGTTCCTCACCACGCTCGACGACGTGTACGCGTTCGAGCCCCTGCCGGCCGAGCTCGCGGGTGCCGCGGACGGCACGGCGGCCGGTCCCGCCGCCGCTCCCGCGCCGGGCGCGCTGCTCGGCGGGCAGGCGGAGCTCTGGTCCGAGCACCTCGACTCCGCGCGCCGCGTCGACTACGCCGCGTTCCCGCGCCTCGCGGCGTTCGCCGAGGTCATGTGGTCGCCCGAGGCCGACCGCTCCCCCGGGTCCCCCGCGGCGCGCGCGTTCCGCGAGCGCCTCGTCGCGCACCACCTGCCGCGCCTCGACGCGGCCGGCGTGGAGTACCGGCCGCTCGACGGGCCGCACCCGTGGCAGACCCGGCCCGGGATCGCGGGCTGGCCGCGCGACCGCGCCGAGGAGCTCGCCGCGGGTGGCCTGCGCGGCGTCGGCGGCTGGGTCGAGGGTCGCGACGAGGACGCGGGCGGCCCGGCATGAGCGCCCTCGTGGTGCGCGGGGCGCGCCTCGTCGAGCCCGACGGCGGCCCCTCCGCCCCCGTCGACGTCACCGTGCGCGCGGGCCGGGTCGAGGGTGTCGCGCCCGCGGCCGGGACCGCTCCGGCGGACGCCGACGTGCTGGACGCGGACGGCCGCCTCCTGCTGCCCGGGTTCGTCGACGCGCACGTGCACGGGGAGGCCGCCGTGCTCGACGACGACGTGCAGCTCGCGATGCTGCGCCAGGGCGTGACGAGCGTCGTCGTCGGGCAGGACGGGGTGTCCTACGCACCCTCGCCGCGCCCGGGCGCCGACGGCGGGCCCGCGGCGTCGGGCCTGCACGACGCCGCCGCGTGGGCGAGCGGGTACTTCGCGGCGATCAACGGCGAGCACCCGACGTTCCGGGGCGGGTCCGTCGCCGACCTCCTCGCCACGTACGACGGCACGACCCGCGTCAACGTGGGCTACCTCGCCCCGCACGGCACGATCCGCTACGCGGTGCTCGGCGCCGCCGCGCGCCCCGCGACGCCCGCCGAGACGGACCGGATGCTCGCGCTGCTCGCCTCGGCGCTCGACGACGGCGCGCTCGGCCTGTCGACCGGCCTGGAGTACGTCCCCGCGACGTACGCCGACGAGGCCGAGCTCGTCGCGCTCGCGCGCGTGCTCGCGGCCCGCGGCGTGCCGCACGTGTCGCACATGCGCGGCTACGAGGACCGGGCCGGCCCGGCGTTCGCGGAGCTGGTGCGCGTCGCACGCGCGTCCGGGGTCGCGACCCACGTCTCGCACTACCACGGCCCGGCCGCGGAGCTGCTGGGGTACGTCGACGACGCGCACGCCGCGGGCCTGGACGTCACGTTCGACTCGTACCCGTACCTGCGCGGCTGCTCGATCCTGTCGATGGTGTCGCTGCCGACGTGGCTCCCCATCGCGGACGTCGACGCGACCGTCGCGGCGCTCGCCGACCCCGCGGTGCTCGAGCGCCTGCACCGCGAGCACTTCCCGCACCTGGCCGACCTGTGGCCGCGCGTGACGATGGCCGCGGTCCCGACCGGCCCCGCCGCCGGGGCCGCGCCGGGCTCGGTCGAGGACCTGTCGTGGACCGAGGGCATGACGTTGCCCGACGTCGCCGCGCGCCTGGGGCTGTCCCCCGCCGAGACCGCGGTGCGGCTGCTCGTCGCGACGCGGCTGCGCGCGTCGTGCGTCTTCGCCCAGCCGCCCACGAACTCCCCGGAGTCCGTCCGCGCCCTGCTGCGCCACCGGGCGCACGTCGGCGGGTCCGACGCGATCTACGCGCCGGTCGGGGGCGGCGGCCGCCCCCACCCGCGTGGCTGGGGCGCGTTCGCGCGCTTCCTCGCCGAGCACGTGCGTACGCTCGGGGACTGGACGTGGCACGACGCCGTCACGCACCTGTCCGCGCGGCCCGCCGCGCGCTTCGGGCTCGCCGGGCGCGGTGCGGTCGTCCCGGGGGCGGTCGCGGACCTCGCGCTCGTCGACCCCGACCGCGTGCGCGACGAGGCGACGTACGAGGACCCGCGCCGACCGGCGTCGGGCGTGGACGACGTGCTCGTCGCGGGCGTGCGCGTCCTGCGCGACGGCGCGCTCACCGACGCGCTCCCGGGCCGCCCGCTGCGCCCGGGCGCCCCGGCGGCGTGAGCCTCCCCCTGCACCCGTCCACGAGAGCCCCGTCCCCGAGGAGGACCCCATGACCGGCACGACGCACGACGCCGCGCGGCCCGCACCCGACCGCCCCTGGGCGCGCGACGTCGTCGGGCCCCGGACCAAGGGCCTGCGGCTCCCGGCCGGGACCACCGTCGCGGACGTGCTCGCGGGCTCGCCGCGCGTCACCGACGGCGCGTTCTCCTGGCCGCTGCTCACGCTCGACGACGCGGCGCTCGACCACAACGTCGGCACCGTCGCGCGCGTGTGCGCCGAGCGCGGGGTCGAGCACGCGCCGCACGTGAAGACGACGATGTCGCGCGCGCTCTACGCGCGCCAGGCCGCGGCCGGGGCGTGGGGCGCGACGGTCGCGACGCCGTCCCAGCTGCGCACGGTGCGCGACTGGGGCGTGCCTCGCGTGCTGCTCGCCAACGAGCTGCTCGACCCGCGCGAGATCGCGTGGCTGCGCGACGACCTGGCGCGCGCCGAGGCCGCGGGAGGCGACGACGAGGTGTGGCTGTGCGTCGACTCGCCGCACGGGGTCGACCTGCTCGCCCGCGGGTTCGCCGACGCCCCGGCCGGCGTCCGCGCGCGCCTCGGCGTGCTCGTCGAGCTCGGCGTCCCCGGCGGGCGCACCGGCGTCCGCAGCACCGCCGCGGCGCTCGACCTCGCGCGCGCGGTCCGCGCGTCGGGCCTGCGCCTGCTCGGCGCGACGGGGTACGAGGGCTCGGTCGCGGGCGGCACGACCGACGACGAGCTCGCCGCCGTCGCCGCCTGGTGCGACGGGCTGCGCGCGCTCGGCGCCGCGTTCGTGCGCGAGAGTCTCGCGGGCGTCGCCGAGCCGCTCGTGCTGTCGGCGGGCGGCAGCTCGTTCCTCGACGTCGTGCTCGCCGGGCTGCCCGGCCCCGTCCCCGGCGCGGACGGGCGCGAGGTCGAGGTCCGCGTCGTCGTGCGCTCGGGCGCGTACGTGACGCACGACCACGGCTTCTACTCGCGCACCGACCCGTGGAGCCGCATCCCCGGCGCGGAGCCGCTGCGCGCCGCCGCGACCGTCTGGGGCCAGGTGCTCTCCGTCCCGGAGCCCGGGCTCGCGGTCTGCGGCATCGGGCGCCGCGACGTCTCGTTCGACATCGACCTGCCCGTCGCGCTCTGGCTGCGCTCGCAGGCCGACGACGGCTGGCTCGCCCCCCGCGAGCTCGCCGGCACCCGTGTCACCGCGCTCAACGACCAGCACCTCTACCTCGCGCTGGACGCGGACGAGGCCGGCGCCGGGCAGGTCGGCGGCCCCGCCACCGCCCAGGTCCGCCCGGGCGACGTCGTCGGCTTCGGCATCTCCCACCCCTGCACGACGTTCGACCGGTGGCGCGTCGCCGCCGTCGTGCGGGGCGACGAGGTCGTGGACCTCGCGACGATCGACCTCTGACCCACCCCGACGACCCCACCCGACCCCGCACAGCACCCAGACACCCAGACGCTCCGAGAGGACCCCGCATGACCACCGAGAAGACCGCGATCTCCACCCCCGACGCCCCAGCCCCCGCGCACACGTTCCACCAGGGCGTGCGCAAGGGACCGTTCGTCCAGGTCTCGGGCCAGGGGCCCGTCGACCCGGCGACGAACGAGTACCTCTACCCCGGCGACGTCGCGGCGCAGACCACGCGCACGCTCGAGAACGTGCGCGCGATCGTCGAGGCGTCCGGCGCCACGTTCGACGACGTCGTCATGCTCCGCGTGTACCTCACGAAGCGCGAGGACTTCCCGATCATGAACGACGCCTACGGCGCGTTCGTCGCGCAGCACACCACGAAGGGCGTGCTCCCCAGCCGCACCACGGTGTTCACGGGTCTGCCGCGCGAGGAGATGCTCGTCGAGATCGACGCGTTCGCGATCACCGACTGACGCGCCACGCGGCCCGACGCCGCCTCGCCGCGCACCGCGCCGGGTCCCCGCGCCGCCGCGTGGGACCCGGCGCGTAGCGTGCCGGGCGGGAGGTGACCGATGCTCGCGACGATCGCGGTGGAGGGCTACCGCTCGCTGCGGAGCCTCGTGCTGCCGCTCGGGCGGCTCACGGTCGTGACCGGGGCGAACGGGACGGGCAAGTCGAGCCTGTACCGCGCGCTGCGCCTGCTGTCCGGGTGCGCGCTCGGCGGCGCCGTCGGCGCGGTGGCCCGCGAGGGCGGGCTGCGGTCGACGCTCTGGGCCGGGCCCGAGCAGGGCGGTCGGGTGGCGCGCGGTGGCGCGGTGCAGGGCACGCGCAGAACGGCGCCCGTCGCGCTGCGCCTCGGGTTCGCGGGGGCCACCCCGGACGACCTGGGCTACGCGGTGGACCTCGGCCTGCCGCAGCACCCGGGGTCGGCGTTCGCCCTCGACCCGGAGATCAAGGTCGAGACCGTCTGGTCGGGGCCCGTCCCGCGGCCCGCGACGCTCCAGGTCGAGCGGCGCGGACCGGCCGTCCGCGTGCGCGACGACGCGGGCCGCTGGCAGTCCTCACCCGCGCGCCTGCGCCCCTTCGACAGCGTGCTCACCGAGCTCGTCGACCCGGTAGGCGCGCCGGAGGTCGTCGCGGTGCGCGAGCGCCTGCGGTCGTGGCGCTTCTACGACCAGCTGCGCACCGACGCCGACGCCCCGGCGCGCTCGCCGCAGCTCGGCACCCGCACGCCCGTCCTCGCGCACGACGGCGCGGACCTCGCCGCGGCGCTGGAGACGGTGCGCGACCTGGGCCGCGGGGACGAGCTGGACGACGCCGTCGCCCGCGCCTTCCCCGGCAGCCGGCTCGCGGTGCACGCCGACGACGGCCGGTTCGAGGTCGCCTTCCACCAGGACGGGCTGCTCCGGCCGCTCAGCGGCGCCGAGCTGAGCGACGGGACGCTGCGCTACCTCTTCCTCGTCGCGGCGCTGCTCTCGCCGCGACCGCCCGAGCTCCTCGTGCTCAACGAGCCGGAGACGAGCCTGCACCCCGACCTCCTGCCCGCGCTCGGCACGCTCGTGCACGCCGCGGGCCGCGAGACGCAGGTCGTGGTCGTCACGCACGCGCCGGCGCTCGTCGAGGCGCTGCGCGACGCGGCCGCGTCGGGCCCGGCGGACCTGCCCGGCGCGGACGAGCTCGTCGAGGTCGAGCTCGTGCGGTCGCCGTGGGGCGAGACGACGGTCGCCGGGCGCGAGGGGCTCCTCGACCAGCCCGCGTGGGTCTGGCCGAAGCGCTGACGGCGGCGCCGTCCCCCGCGGGTCGGCCCCGAGAGCCGGCCCGGGGGGCGGCGCCCGTCAGCGCCGCGACGCGACGTGCAGGCTCGTGACGGTCGCCGCGAGGTCGACGAGGCGGGACGCCGTGCGGTCGAGCAGCTCGTCGAGCGCGATGGGGCCGGGCGCGATGCTGAACGCCGCGGCGATCCCGGCCTCGCGCGCCTGGTGGGCGGGCAGCAGCACCCGGCCCGCGAGCACGACGACCGGAGGCCGCTGCGGTGCCTCCGCCGCGAGGGCGCCCATCGCGTCCGCGACCTTCCCGTTGACGGACTGCGAGTCGAACGACCCCTCGCCGGTGACGACGAGGTCGGCAGAGCGGATGGCGGCGGGCAGCCCGACCGCCTCGGCGACGAGGCGCGCGCCCGGCTCGAGCTCGGCGCCGAGGACGCCGACCATGCCCGCGGGCACGCCGCCCGCGGCGCCCGCACCCGCGAGCTCAGCCACGTCGACGCCGGTCTCCTGCGCGAGGACGCCCGCCCAGCGCCGCAGCGCGTCGTCGAGGAACGCCACGTCCGCCGGCTGGGCGCCCTTCTGCGGTCCGAACACGTGCGCCGCGCCCCGCTCGCCGTGCAGGGGGTTGGTGACGTCGACCGCGAGGCGCCAGCGGACCTCGCGCGCCCGCGGGTGCAGGCCGGACAGGTCGAGCCGCGCGACCCGTGCGAGGCCCTCACCTCCGTCGGGCACGGTCGTCCCGTCGGCGTCGAGGAGCCGCGCGCCGAGGCCGGTGAGGATGCCCGCGCCGCCGTCGGTGGACGCCGACCCGCCGAGGCACACGATCACCTCGTCGACCCCCGCGTCGAGCACCGCGGCCGCCGCGGCCCCCGTGCCGCGGGTGTGCGCGTGCAGGGGCTGGAGCGCGACGTCGCTCACCTGGGGCAGCCCGCTCGCCTCGGCGAGCTCGACCACGCCGAGGCGGCCGTCGGCCGAGACCCCGTACCGCGCGGTGCGGGGACGGCCGATCGCGTCGACCGTGGAGACCTCCCGGGCCGGGACGCCCCACACGGCGAGCAGGGCCTCGAGCGTGCCCTCGCCGCCGTCGGCCATGGGGAGCTCGACGACCTCCGCGTCGGGGACGACGCTGCGCACGCCCGACGCGACGGCGCGCGCGACGTCGGCGGCGCTCAGGCTGCCCTTGAACGAGTCGGGCGCGACGACGACGCGCAGCGGGCCGTCGGCGCGGGGCCCGGGGACGGGGTGCAGGGTGGTGCTCGGCGTTGAGGACACGCTCGCATCCTAGGCAGGCCGACGTGCGACGGCCCGTAGCGGAAGGGACGGACCGGACGTGTTCCGCGCCACAGCGCCGAGCGCGCGGGGCCGGTGCTGAGGCGCCCGGGGTGCCCGGGGTGACCGCGTCGTCCGTGGGCGCGCGCTCAGGCGCCCGGGGCGCCCGCCGCGCGTCCCGGGGCGGCGTCCGGGATGTCCTGCTGCGCCGCGCGCAGCCGCTCGAGCAGCTCGCCGAGCGTCGCGAGGTCGGCGTCGTCGAGCGCGCCGCCCACGTACGTCGCGATGGCCCGGGCGTGCGCGCGGCCGGTCGTGCGCTGGAGGTCGCGGCCCGCCGGGGTGAGCCGGACGAGCGTGCCCCGCGCGTCGTCCGGCGGGGTCGCCCGGTCGACGAGGCCGCGCGCCGCGAGCCGGTCCACCATGCGGCTCAGCGAGGGCTGGCTGAGCAGGATGTACGCGTTGAGGTCGCGCAGCCGCATCCCGTCCTCGGGGCCCTTCGTCAGCGAGAACAGCACGTCGTACTCGCGCAGGGTCAGGCCGTCCCAGACCGGGTCGGACTGCAGCCGCCGCATGATCGCGACCTGGGCCCGGAAGAGGGACTCCCACGTCTCGACGGCGAGGCGCGCGCTCCCGGGGCCCGGCTCGGGGCCCGCGTCGTCGGCGTGCTGCTGCGTCATGTCGCCCCCGGACGGCTCGGTCGATGCGTTCGCATCGACCCTACCCGCCGGGTGGCCGGTCAGCGGCCCAGGCGGCGTTCGCGCTGCGAGTACGCGCGCAGCGCGCGCAGGTAGTCGACGCGACGGAAGTCGGGCCAGTACGCCTCGCAGAAGTAGAACTCCGAGTGCGCGCTCTGCCAGAGCAGGAAGCCGCCGAGGCGCTGCTCGCCCGACGTGCGGATGACGAGCTCCGGGTCCGGCTGGCCCTTGGTGTAGAGGTGCTCCTCGATGTGCTCGACGTCGAGGTTCTCCGCGAGGTCCTGCAGGCGCGCCCCCGCGGCGGCCTGCTCGCGCAGGTACGACCGCACGGCGTCGGCGATCTCGTGGCGCCCGCCGTAGCCGATCGCGACGTTGACCTGGAGCCCGTCGACGGCGGCCGTGCGCTGCTGGGCGTCGCGCAGCGCCGCCGTGAGCCGCTCGGGCAGCAGGTCGAGCCGGCCCATGACCCGCAGGCGCCAGCGGCCCGTCTCGGCGAGGTCGCGCACGGCGTCCTCGATGATGTCGAGCAGCGCCGACAGCTCCTCCTGCGACCGCGACAGGTTGTCGGTCGAGAGCATCCACAGCGTGACGACCTCGACGCCGAGGTCCTCGCTCCAGCCCAGGAACTCCGTGATCTTGTCGGCACCCCGGCGGTGGCCGGTCGCCGTGGACTCCCCGAACGAGCGCGCCCACCGCCGGTTGCCGTCGAGGATGACCCCCACGTGGCGCGGGACGCTCTCGCGCGAGAGGGTCGCCGCGAGGCGACGCTCGTAGAGTCCGTAGACGGGGCGGGGCAGGCGCACGCTGGTTCCTCGGCGATGGGCGGACGGGGACGCCCGGCGGGCGCGCCCCGGTGCGGGGCGCTCGGGCCGAACCCGCACACGCTACCGCTCGTCCGTGCCCGGTCCGGCGGGCCCGGACCGCTCCGCGCGCCCCTGCCCAGGATCTTCACACCGCGAGGCGGGGACCGGTCGCGAACCTACGTTGGCGTAACTTACGATGGCGTAGGTTGGCGTGGGAGCCCCGCGCCGGCCTCTTCCGTGCACGGACACACCACCGAGGAGACGTCGTGGACCGACCGACCGACCGCGACCGCACCCCGAGCGCGCCGCCCGCCGACCCGGGCCCGGCGCACGCACCCGGCACCGACGCGCTCGACTCCGTCCGCGAGAACGTGGGCGACGCGGTCGCGAAGGTCGCCGAGGTCGTCAAGCCGCGCCTGCGCGGCTGGATCCACGCGGGGACGTTCCCCCTCGCGCTCGTCGCGAGCATCGTCCTCGTCGTCGTCGCGCCGCCCGTCGCCGGCAAGGTCGCGACCGCGGTCTTCGGCCTCAGCGCGTGCCTGCTGTTCGGCACGAGCGCCGTGTACCACCGCGGCACGTGGTCGCCCCGCGTCGCGGGCGTGCTCCGCCGCGCCGACCACTCGAACATCTTCCTCATCATCGCGGGCACCTACACGCCCCTCGCCGTGCTCCTGCTCCCCCAGCGGACAGCGACGATCCTGCTCGCGATCGTGTGGAGCGGGGCCCTGCTCGGCCTCCTCGCCCGGATCCTGTGGCTCGACGCCCCGCGGTGGGTGTACGTCCCGATCTACGTCGCGCTCGGGTGGGTCGCGGTGGGCTACATGCCGCAGTTCTGGACGACGACGAACGGCCCGGCGATCGTCTGGCTCGTCGCCGTCGGCGGCCTCGCCTACACGCTGGGCGCCGTGGTCTACGGCATCAAGAAGCCCAACCCCAGCCCGCGCTGGTTCGGCTTCCACGAGATCTTCCACGTGCTCACCGTCGTCGGCTACGGGTGCCACTACGCCGCGATCCTCATCGCGGCGCTCGCCGCGCGCTGAGCGCCCGCCGCGGGCGGAGTGCCCACCCGGGCGCCCCGCGCCGGCTCAGTCCTTCGGGACGACGACGTAGCGCCGGTTCGCGAGCGACGGGTTGCGCTCGCGCACCGCGGCCAGCGCGGCCGGGTCGAGGTCCGCGCTGCGCAGCTCCGCGCGCTCGCCGAGCTCCAGCCCCACCTGGCCGTCGGGACCGACGAGCAGGGAGCGCCCGGTCACGCCCCGGCCCGCCTGGCCAACGGCGAGCACGACGGCGGTGTTCTCGATCGCGCGGGCGCGCGCGAGGGTGCGCCACTGGTCCGCCTTGAGCTCGCCCGCCGCCCACGCGGCCGGCACCACCAGCACGTCGGCGCCCGCGTCCACGAGGCGCCGCGCGCTCTCCGGGAAGCGCAGGTCGTAGCAGGTCATCACGCCGAACGTCAGGTCGCCGACGCGCAGCACGAGCGGGGGCGCGGCCGGGTCCCCGGCGTCGAGCCGGTCCGACTCGCGGTGACCGAAGGCGTCGTAGAGGTGCACCTTGCGGTACGTGCCCACGAGGTCGCCCGCGGCGTCGACCGCCACGACGACGTTGACCGCCCGGCCGGGCGCGCTGCCCGGCACGAGGGTCCCCGCCACGACCGCGACACCGTGCTCGCGCGCGAGCCGGCGCAACGTGCCGACGAACGGCCCGTCCAGCGGCTCCGCGTGCTCCGCGCCGGTGCCGCGCGGGTCGAACGCCGCGGCGTACTCCGGCAGCACGAGCAGGTCGGCGCGCACGCGCGCCGCCTCCCGGAACGCCGCGCCGACCGTCACGAGGTTCGCGGCGTGGTCGGCCGAGACCTCGAGCTGCCCGATCGTGACGCGAGCGCCGGTCGCCACGGTCAGCCCTGCCGCTCCGGGCCGCTCTCGTCCGGGCCGCGCGCGTCGCGGGTGCCGCCGGACGTGGAGCCGTCCGGCGCGGCGCCGTCGGACGCGGAGCCGTCCGGTCCGGAGCCGGCGGTCGCGGAGCCGGCGGGGGTCTCCGGGGCGGTCTCGTCGACCGGGCCGTCCGGGCCGATCCCCTGGGTCTCGGCGTTGTGCCGCATGCGTCGGAGCTGGCGCGAGAGCCCGAAGAACAGGGCGACGGTCGCGACCGCCACCGCGAAGATCGCGAGGAAACCGGCGAGACCGGGCGACACGTCGTTCGGATCCAGGTCCTCGCGCAGCGGGTCGTCCGACGGGCTCGGCGTCGCGGTCTCCGCCACGACGTCCGCCGCCCAGCCCGGGCCGCCCGCGAGCGTCGGCACGTCGCGGAAGGGTGCCGCGCTCACGAGGCCACCTCCTCGCCCGCGACGAGCTCCCGCACGCCGGCGAACAGGTCGTCCTCCGGCAGGTCCGTCGGGACGCGCGACTCCGCGAGCTCGAACTCCTCGAACGGCCACACGTCGACCTCGAGGTCGCGCGGGATCGCGAAGAAGAAGCCCTCCGGGTCGATCTGCGACGCGTGCGCGATGAGCGCCGCGTCACGCTGGGCGTAGTAGCGCGCCACGTGGACGCGCGTCGTGACCTCGCGCTCGGGGATCTCCCGCGCGGACCGCGACTCGACCCAGTCGCCGAACGGCGACTCCAGGCCCGCGCCCTGCATCGCCTCGTGGAGCGTGCGGATGCGGTTCATCGAGAAGTCGTGGTTGTAGTACAGCTTGAGCGGCGACCAGGGCGCCGCGCCGCCCTCCCGGCGGTAGCGCTCCGGGTCGCCCGCGGCGTGGAACGCCTCGAACGCGACGCGGTGGCACATGACGTGGTCCGGGTGCGGGTAGCCGCCCGACGGGTCGTACGTCGTGACGACGTGCGGACGGAACTCGCGCACGAGCTCGACCAGCGGCGCGGCCGCCTCCTCGAGCGGCACGAGACCGAACGAGCCCTCGGGCAGCGGCGGCAGCGGGTCCCCCTCGGGCAACCCTGAGTCGACGAACCCGAGCCACTGCTGCCGGACGCCGAGCGCGCGCGCCGCGGCGGCCATCTCGACGCGGCGGAGGGCGCGCATGCCCTCGATGTCCGCCGGGCCCTCGCCGAAGCTCGGGTTGAGGATGTCGCCGCGCTCGCCCCCGGTGCACGTGGCGACGAGCACGTCCACGCCCTCGGCCGCGTAGCGCGCCGTCGTCGCGGCGCCCTTGCTCGACTCGTCGTCGGGATGCGCGTGCACGGCCAGGAGACGGAGCGTCTCCGGCTGCTCGCGCTGGGTGGTCGATCCGGCCGCGGGTTCGGCCACTGGTCCTCCCGGGTGCGTCGTACGTCTCCTCGCGCGGCCTGGGACGCGGCACAGGACGCCGTGGGTGCACGACGAGGGCCGGGGCTCTGCGAAGATGGGTCGAGGACATGATCCACCACCGCGCCCACACCTGACGAACCGCCGACCACCGCCGGCACCCGCCGGGCCAGCGACCGGGCGCGGCGGCACCGACCACGGGACCGCACCATGACGAACGAGACCACCGCCCCGCAGCCGAGCCCGAGCACGCCCCTGCGCCCTCCAGCGGGCCGGTACGGGCCCGAGCCCACCGAGCGGCGTCGGCGCCTGGCGGTCGTCGGGATCGTGCTCGTCGCGGTCGTCGGGCTCGCCATCACGTTCGTCATCGGGCTGCGCTACGCGAACGAGCCGGTGCGCTTCAAGGACTTCGGGTACACCGTCGTCAGCCCGGAGCGCGTGGACGTCACGTTCGAGGTGTACATGGATCCCGGCACGACGGCGACGTGCACCCTGGACGCACTCGCCGAGAGCTACGCGCAGGTCGGCACGGTCGACGTGACGGTCGGCCCCGTCGAGGTCACGGAGTCCCGCTACACCGTGAGCGTCGCGACGTCGGAGCTCGCCACGACGGGGATCGTCCAGTCCTGCCGCCCGGCTCCCTGAGCCGCCCGGCCGTCGTGCGGACCAGCCGCCGCACTCCCGGCCGTCGCGCCGGCGGACCGCCCCGCCCCGCGCCGTCCGCACCTCGTGCTTTGCTATCCTGAGGGATTCCCGCACCCGACCGCGTGCGGCCCGCGGCCGGTGCTCGTGACAGGCGACCGACCATCGGGCGACCCGGCGGTCCGGCGGGAACCAGTCCTCCGCGCTGCCACCCGGGCAGCGTCACCGACCCGGGCAGGCAGGCGCTCGCGTGAGCACGCGCCCCGGCTGCCCGTCTCTGCACGGCCGTGCCCGGCGCGACCGTCGAACCATGGAAAGGAAGGAGCGAACCGTGACCGACACCACCGTCACC
This sequence comes from Cellulosimicrobium sp. SL-1, assembly GCF_011033075.1. Classification (NCBI taxonomy): domain Bacteria; kingdom Bacillati; phylum Actinomycetota; class Actinomycetes; order Micrococcales; family Promicromonosporaceae; genus Cellulosimicrobium; species Cellulosimicrobium sp. SL-1. Next base: position 212,913 of record NZ_JAACJC010000009.1, read on the forward strand.
TGGCTGACCCAGGAGGCGCACGACAGGCTGCAGGCCGAGCTCGCCCACCTGTCCGGCGAGGGCCGCACCGAGATCGCGGAGCGCATCGCCGCCGCCCGTGACGAGGGCGACCTCAAGGAGAACGGCGGCTACCACGCCGCCCGCGAGGAGCAGGCCAAGAACGAGGCCCGCATCCGCGAGCTCACCGAGAAGCTGCGCAACGTGCGCATCGGCACGCCGCCGGACGACGGCAAGGTCGAGGCCGGCATGGTCGTCACGGCCGTCGTCGCGGGCGACGAGATGACGTTCCTCCTCGGCTCGCGCGAGATCGCCGGCACGACGGACCTCGACGTGTACTCGCCGACGTCCCCGCTCGGTGCCGCGATCGACGGCAAGACCGTCGGCGACGAGACCAGCTACACCGCTCCGAACGGCAACGAGATCGCCGTGAAGATCACCGCCGCGAAGCCCTTCGAGGGCTGACGCGCCCCCGGCGGCCGCGACGCCGCCGGGCGAGACGTGAGAAGTGGCCCCTCCGACACGTGTCGGAGGGGCCACTTCTCGCTTCTCGGCAGCTCTCGTCTGCTTCGTCCACAGGTCTTGGCCGTTCCTCGGCAGGTCGGGGGTGTGCTCGGGGACACTCTCGGCATGCCCGTCCCGGTGCCCGACCCGCCGTTCGTCGTCGCCGAGGCGCTCCGCCTCGGCGTGAGCCGGAAGCAGCTGCGCTCACCGCGGCTCCACGCCCCGGTGCGGGGCGTCCGCATGGACGCCGCCCGGCGCGACGACCTGCGGTCCGTCGCCGCCGCCGTCCGGCTCGCGCTCCCGCGCGCGGCCGCCTTCTCCCACACCACCGCTGCCGCGCTGTGGGACCTGCCGCTCCCGCCCGGCGTGTCCGGCCTCTCTCCGCTGCACGTCTCGGGGCCACCCGGCACGCGACCCCTCGACGCGACCGGTGTCGTCACGCACGTCGGCCTGCCGGGGCGCGACGTCGTCGTCCGGCACGAGCTCGCCGTGACCGGCACGGACAGGACCGTCGCCGACCTGGCGGCGCTCGTCGCCGCGGGCGGGCACGGTCTCACCGAGACGGACCTCGTCGTCGTCCTGGACGCGGTCCTCGGCGCCCGGGGACGAGCCCGCCCGTACCCCCGCGACCGGCTCGAGGCGCGCGTGCACCTGCTGCGCGGTCGACGCGGGGTCGTGCCGCTCGCGTCCGCGCTCCACCGTTCCCGCCGTTTCGTGGACTCCCCCATGGAGACGCTGCTGCGCCTCCGGCTGGTCGACTCGGGCTTCCCCTGCCCGGTCGTCGGGGCCGACGTCGTCGACGACGACGGACGCTGGCTCGCACGACCCGACCTGTGCTGGCCCGAGCTCCGCATCGCGGTGGAGTACGACGGCCGGCACCACCTGACCTCCGCGCGGCAGCGCCTGAACGACGTCGCGCGGCAGGAGGAGCTGGAACGGCTCGGATGGCGGGTGATCGTGCTGTTCGCGTACGACGTCCTCGGCCGCTGGCCCTCGACCGAGGGCCGGATTCTGCAAGCCTTCGTCGACCGCGGCGCGCGCCCGGAAGAGCTCCCGGACGCTCCCGACCCGGCCACGCGCCCGCGCGTCGTCACCCCGGCGCACCGGACCACCTGACTGCCGGCCGCCGGCCGAGAGGCGGGTGGGCGAGACGTGAGAAGTGAGAAGTGGGCCCTCCGGCACGCGCGGGAGGGGCCACTTCTCGCTTCTCAGGTCTCGTCAGACCCGCGGCGACCCGCCGTCGCTGCGCTCGACGCGGTAGCCCGCGGAGCGCAGGTGCGCGACGAGCTCGTCGCAGTGCTCGGGCCCCTTGGTCTCGACCTGCATGCGCACCCACGCCTCGCCGATCGCGAGGCCCACGTCGGTGCGGTCGTGGTCGATGTGCATGATGTTGCCGCGCCTCGCCGCGACCGCCTCGAGCATGCGCGCGAGGGCGCCGGGGCGGTCGTCGAGCAGCACCTGGAGCTGGATGTACCGGCCCGCGGCGGCGAGGCCGTGCCGCACGACCCGCAGCAGCACGAGCGGGTCGACGTTCCCTCCGGACAGCACGACGACGACCGGTCCCTCGACCGGGTCCGCCGCGCCCGCGTCGACCGCGGCCGTCCCGGACAGGAGCGCCGCGACACCGGTCGCGGCGGCGGGCTCCACGAGCAGCTTCGCACGCTCGGCGACCATGAGCAGGGACCGGGAGATCTCCTCCTCGGTCACGGTGCGCACCTCGACGCCGTGGTGCGCGACGATCCCGAACGGCACCGCACCCGGGGTCCCGACCGCGATGCCGTCGGCCATCGTCCCGGCGAGCCGGGCCGTCGTCGGCTCTCCCGCGGCGAGCGAGCCCGGGTAGGCCGCGGCACGCTCCGCCTGCACCCCGATGACGCGCACGTGCGGCGCGGCCTGGGCGAACGCCGCGGCGAGCCCGGCGACGAGCCCGCCGCCGCCGAGCGGGGCGACGACGGTCCGGACGTCGGGCACCTGCTCGAGGATCTCGAGCGCGATGGTCGCCTGGCCCGCGACGACGTCGGGGTGGTCGAACGGGTGGATGAAGACGGCGCCCGTGCGGTCGGCCTCGGCGCGCGCGGCGGCGAGCGTCTCGTCCACGTCGGCGCCCACGAGCCGGACCTCGGCACCGTACTGGCGCGTCGCCGCGACCTTGGGGAGTGCGGCGTCGACCGGCATGTACACGACGGCCCGGATGCCGAGCAGGCCCGCGGCGAACGCGACGCCCTGCGCGTGGTTGCCCGCGCTCGCCGCGACGACGCCGCGCGCCTTCTCGTCGACGCTCAGGCGCGCCATGCGCACGTAGGCGCCGCGGACCTTGAACGACCCCGCGCGCTGGAGGTTCTCGCACTTGAGCAGGACCCGGACGCCAGCCGCCTCGCTGATCGCCCGGGTGGTGTGCACCGGCGTGCGGTACGCGACGCCGTCGAGCAGGCGGGCGGCGTCGCGGACGTCGTCGAGCGGGACGGGCACGGGACCTGAGGTCACCGCGCCTCTCCCGGTGTGCCCTCGCCCGGTGCGTCGGCGACGCCGGCGTCCTGCGTCTCGACGACCGCCGAGCCGCCGGCGTCGTGCGCCCGGCGACCGGGGCGGCGGGCGCCCGTGTCGTCGAGGTCGGACTCGGCGCGCGCGATGACGGGCGGCTGCGGGCTGCCGCGCACGACGACGCGGTCGTCGGTGCCGAGCTCGGGGAACTTGTCGTGGCCGTGCAGGTAGAGCACCACCGTGTTGAGCACCGCGGCGATCGGGACCGCGAACAGCGCGCCGACGATGCCCGCGGCGAAGCTACCGGCCGCGACGACGAGCAGGACGGCGACGGGGTGCAGCGAGACCGCGTGCCCCATGAGGAAGGGCTGGAGGATGTGGCCCTCGATCTGCTGCACGAGCAGCACGATGCCGAGCATGACGAGCGCCTGCACCCAGCCCTGCGCGACGAGCACGACGAGCACGGCGATGGACCCGGTGACGATGGCACCGACGATCGGGATGAACGACCCGACGAAGACGAGGATGCCGAGCGGCAGCGCGAGCGACGGCACGAAGAACGCGGCACCGACGCCGATGCCGACCGCGTCGACCGCGGCGACGAGGATCTGGGTGCGCGTGTACGCGGCGAGCGTCACGATGCCGCGACGGCCGGCCTGGTGCACGCGGTCGCGGGCGCGCAGCGGGAGCAGCCCCACGACCCACGACCAGATCGAGCGGCCGTCGAGCAGGAAGAAGAACGTGCAGAACAGGGCGATGAGGGCCCCGGCGAGCACGTGGCCGATGGTCGTCGCCGCGCCCAGCGCGCCCGAGACGATCGAGTCCTGGTTCTCGGAGACCGCGGTCCCCGCCTGGTCGAGCCAGTGCGAGAGCGTGGTGGAGTCGAGGCCGAGGGGGCCGTCGGCGAGCCAGTTCGTGAACTGCTCGAAGCCCTCGACGGCCTGGTCGCGCAGGTCCTGGAAGCCGCTGACGATCTGCTGCCCCGCGATGGCGATGAGCCCCGCGACCACGACGATGAGCGCGATGAGCGCGGCGCCCGACGCGAGGCCGCGCGACATGCGCAGGTGCCGCCGGAAGAACCGCTGGACCGGCGTGAGGAGCACGGTGAGCAGCAGCGCCACCGCGATCGGCACGACGATCACCTTGAGCTGCGTCACGACCCACAGCCCGGCCGCGATCGCCGCGCCGATGAGCAGCAGGCGCCACGACCACGCGGCGGCCGAGCGCACGGCGTCGGGCACGGCCGCTGCGCCGGGACGCGCGGGAGGAAGCGGGTCGGGGGTGCGGTGCTGGTCCGTCTGCGCGCTCACAGCGCAACCCTAGGGGAGCGGCCCCCGCCGCGCGCCCCTGCGCACGGCGAGCCCGCGCGGTGTGCGCAGGATCTCCCCGTCAGGCGAGCGCCTGCCCGAGGTCGGCGAGGAGGTCCTCGACGTCCTCGATGCCGACGGAGAGCCGGACGAGGTCGTCGGGGACCTCGAGCGCCGTGCCCGCGACGGAGCCGTGCGTCATGCGGCCGGGGTGCTCGACGAGCGACTCGACCCCGCCCAGCGACTCCGCGAGCGTGAACACCCGGGTGCGCGCGCACACGTCGAGCGCCTTGGCCTCGCTGCCCACGCGGAACGAGACCATGCCGCCGAAACCGGACATCTGACGCGCGGCGAGCTCGTGGCCCGGGTGCGACGCGAGGCCCGGGTAGATCACCTCGGTCACGGCCGGGTGCGCGTCGAGGAACTCCGCGACCGCGGCCGCGTTCGCCTGGTGGCGGTCCATGCGCACCGCGAGCGTCTTGAGCCCGCGCAGCGTGAGCCACGCGTCGAACGGCCCGGCGACGGCGCCCGACGCGTTCTGGTGGAAGCCCACCGCCCCCGCGACGTCCGTGCCGCCCGCGGGCGACGCGAGCCCGCCGGGGAGCTGCGCACCCGTCGCCACGACGAGCGCTCCCCCGACGACGTCGCTGTGGCCCCCGACGTACTTCGTCGTCGAGTGCACGACGACGTCCGCCCCCAGCGCGAGCGGCTGCTGGAGGTAGGGCGTCGCGAACGTGTTGTCGACGACGAGCAGCGCCCCGGCGTCGTGCGCGACGCCCGCGAGCGCCGCGACGTCGCTCACGCCGAGCAGCGGGTTCGTCGGGGTCTCGACCCAGACGACGCGCGTCTCGGGGCGCACGGCGGCGCGCACGGCCTCGACGTCCGTGAGGTCGACGGGCGTGTGCTCGACGCCCCACGGGCCGAACACGCGGGCGATGAGGCGGTAGGTGCCGCCGTACGCGTCGTCGGGCACGATCACGTGGTCCCCGGGGCGCACGACGGCGCGCAGCAGCGTGTCCTCGGCCGCGAGGCCGGACGCGAAGGCGAACCCGCGCGCGGCGGGCGACCCGTCCGCCGTCGGGCGCAGGCCGCCGGACTCCGCGGCCGCGAGCGCCTCCTCGAGGGCGGTGCGCGTCGGGTTCGCGGAGCGCGAGTACTCGTAGCCGCCGCGCAGCCCGCCGACGCCGTCCTGCTTGTACGTCGAGACCTGGTGGATCGGCGGCACGACGGCGCCGGTCGTCGCGTCCGGGTCCTGGCCCGCGTGGATCGCACGCGTGGAGAAGCCGGTGGTGGTCCAGTCGGGGTGCTCGCTCGAGATGGTCACCCGACCAGCCTAGGCGCACCCCCTGCGCCGAGCAGGCGGTCCTGGTCCGTCCCGCTACCCGGACGAGCCAGGACCACCTGCTCGGCGGCGGCCGTGGCGACGGCGGCCATGGCGGGGGCGGTGGGGCGGTGGCGGCCGCGACCGCCGCGGGCCACGGTAGGGAGGCGGGCGGCGACCGTCGTCCGACGACCCGGAAGGAGCCCGCGCATGAGGATCGACCTGGACGGCAGGAGGGCGCTCGTCACCGGCTCGGCGCAGGGGATCGGGCTCGCGATCTCGCGCACGCTCGCGGCGTGCGGCGCGGCGGTCGTCGTCAACGGGCGCTCCGAGGAGACGGCGCAGCGGGCTTCCGCCGACGTGCGCGAGCACGTGCCCGGGGCGGACGTGCTGGGCGTGGCCGCCGACCTCGCGACCGACGAGGGGACGGCGGCCGTGCTCGACGCCGTGCCGCACGTCGACGTGCTGGTGAACAACCTCGGCATCTTCTCGAGCGCGGACCCGCTCGCGATCGACGACGCCACGTGGCGCCGCTACTTCGAGGTGAACGTCCTCGCGGGCGTGCGGCTCACGCGCGCGTACCTGCCGGGGATGACGGAGCGCGGCTGGGGCCGGGTGCAGTTCGTCGGGAGCGACTCGGCGGTCGTGATCCCGGCCGAGATGATCCACTACGGCGTGACGAAGACGGCGCTGCTCGGCGTCTCGCGCGGGTTCGCCAAGGCGGCGGCGGGCACGGGCGTCACGGTGAACAGCGTGCTCGCCGGGCCCACGCACACGGGCGGGGTGGAGGCGTTCGCGCGCGAGCTCGTCGGCGACGACCTGCCGTGGGACGAGGCGCAGCGCGTGTTCATGCGCGAGCACCGCCCGCAGTCGCTGCTCCAGCGCCTCATCGAGCCGGAGGAGATCGCGCACATGGTCGCCTACCTCGCGTCACCGCTCGCGTCGGCGACGACCGGCGCCGCGGTGCGCGTCGACGGCGGGTACATCGACTCGATCGTCCCGTGAGAGGCTCGGGCCGGACGCGCGCCCGGCCCCCGGTCGCGGCACGTCCGCGGAACACCGACCGCCCCCGCCGCGTTCTACCCCGTGCCAGGACGATGCGTCGTGGGCCAGCGCCCCGGTCGTCCGGGCACCCTCAGGAGGTAAGCGATGAACTCGATCTTCGACGCGATCTTCGGCTCGTCCGGCAAGACGACGATGATCGCCCCCGAGGACGCGCTGCCCGGGCGCCAGTCGCCCGTGCTGCAGGCGCCGCGTCCCCACACCGTGCTCGGCACCTCGATCACCGGACCGTGGCCCGAGGGCACGCGCGTGCTCTACCTGGCGATGGGCTGCTTCTGGGGCGCCGAGGAGATCTTCTGGCAGGTCCCCGGGGTGGTGAGCACCGCCGTCGGCTACATGGGCGGCACGACGCCGAACCCCACCTACGAGGAGGCGTGCACCGCGCGGACCGGCCACACCGAGACGGCGCTCGTCGCGTACGACCCGACGAAGGTCTCCGAGGAGGAGCTGCTCAAGATCTTCTGGGAGCGCCACGACCCGACGCAGGGCTATCGCCAGGGCAACGACGTCGGCACCCAGTACCGGTCCGCCGTGTACTGGACGACGCCCGAGCAGGAGCAGGCCGTCCGCGAGACGGCGGCGCGCTACTCCGCGGTGCTCGAGGCCAAGGGCTACGACCCCGTGACTACCGAGATGCGCCCCGCGGCCGAGGCCGGGCCGTTCTACTACGCCGAGGACTACCACCAGCAGTACCTCGACAAGAACCCGAACGGCTACCGCTGCCACGCGACCACGGGGGTCCCGTTCCCGAGCGCCGCGTAGCACCCGCCGAGAGGTGAGAAGTGGCCCCTGGTCCCGCCGGACCAGGGGCCACTTCTCGCATCTCGCCCGCGCGACGTCCCGCTGCCGCGTCCCGCCGAGGTGCGGGGCCGCCGGGGTCGCCCGCACGATGGGCCCATGACGATCCCCACCCTCGCGGCGCAGGACGGCACGACGATCCCCGCGATCGGCCTCGGCACCTACCGGCTCCAGGGCGAGGAGGGCGCGGACGCCGTCGCGCGCGCGATCGACGCGGGGTACCGGCTCGTCGACTCCGCGTTCAGCTACGAGAACGAGGGCGCCGTGGGCGCGGCGGTGCGCCGCTCGGGCGTCGCGCGCGAGGACGTGCTCGTGACGTCGAAGCTCCCCGGGCGCCACCACGCGCACGACGACGCCGTCCGGACGGTCGAGGAGTCGGTGCTGCGCACGGGCCTGGACTACCTCGATCTGTACCTCGTGCACTGGCCCAACCCGCGCGTGGGCCGGTACGTCGAGGCGTACGAGGCGCTCGTGGAGTGCCGCGACCGGGGCCTGGTCCGGCACGTCGGCGTCTCGAACTTCCTGCCGGAGCACCTGGACGCGGTGATCGCGGCGACGGGCGTGACGCCCGTCGTGAACCAGGTCGAGCTGCACCCGTACTTCCCGCAGCCGCTCCAGCGTGCGGCGGACGCGGAGCGCGGCGTCGTCACGGAGGCGTGGAGCCCGATCGGACGCGCGAACGACCTGCTCCGGGACCCGGTCGTCACGCAGGTCGCGGCCGCGCACGGCGTCTCCCCGGTGCAGGCGATCCTGCGCTGGCACGTGCAGCTCGGCGTCGTGCCGCTGCCGAAGGCGTCGTCGCCGGAGCGTCAGCGCGAGAACCTCGACGTGTTCTCGTTCGAGCTGACCACGCACGAGATGAACGCCCTGACCGGGCTCGCCCGGGCGGACGGGCGCACGAACGGCCAGGACCCGGCGGTGTACGAGGAGCTGTAGCGCCGGGGCTCGCACGGCCCGGTCGCGGCCCGGTCCCGGCGCGGCGGCGCGCGCCCCCGCCCGCCGGTCGTGGCACCGTGTGCGCGTGACCTCCGCCGCACTCAGCCCGCTGCCCGACGCCGCCCGCCCGCCCTGGGCGGTCGGGTCGCCCCTGCGGCTGCTCGCCGCGGTCCTCGTGTCCGGCTCCGCGGTGCTGCTCTTCGCGGTCCACGCGCGCCCGCTCGGGTACGTCCCGCTCGTCCTCGGGGTCGCGCTCGGGCTGCTCGTGGACCGGCGCCTCGGCCGCGACCTCGCGCTGGTCGGCGTCGGGATGGGGATCATCTCGACCATCTCGCTGAAGGCCGACCTGTCCGACGCCGGCATGGTGCGCTTCGCCGTCGTGCTCTCCCTCGCGGTGCTCGTCCCGTGGGCGCTGTCCCGCTTCGTCTTCCGCGAGGACGCCGTCACGTTCCCCGTCGCGACGGGGCGCCGCTGGACGCGGGGGCAGGTCGTGTACCTGGTCGTGGTCGTCGTGGCGGGCTACCTGATCCTGCCGTTCTACTTCATCGGGTCGGGCGCGTACCTCAACTGGCCGCCGATCACGGGCGGCGCGGAGATCGCGCGCCTGTTCGTCGGCGTCAACGCGGTGGGCATCTGGGACGAGCTGTTCTTCGTGTGCGTGGTCTTCGCGCTGTACCGCGAGCACTTCGGGGTGTGGACGGCGAACCTGCTGCAGGCGACGGTCTTCGTGTCGTTCCTCTGGGAGCTCGGCTACCGCGAGTGGGGCCCGCTGCTCACCGTGCCGTTCGCGCTCGTCCAGGGCTGGATCTTCTCCTGGAGCAAGTCGCTCACGTACGTCGTGGCCGTCCACCTGCTGTTCGACGTCGTGGTGTTCGCCGTGCTGGTGCACGCCCACCACCCGGAGCTGTTCGACGTCTTCGTCACCGCGCCGCGCTGACGGCGCCGCCCGCGGGCGGGGTCAGGACGGTCGGGCGAGCAGCATGCGGCGCACCCCGTCGACGCGGCACGCCGCCGCGACGGCCGTCGTGGCGGGACCGGCGAGCACCGTCACCGCCGCCACGACCACGGCGACGCCCACGGCCGCGCCGGCCGCGACGTCGTGCGGGAAGTGCACGCCCTGGGCGACGCGGGCCGCCGCGACCGCCACGGCCAGCAGGGCCGGCACGACGACCCACACCGCGAGGTCGCGCGTACGGGAGCGGGTCGCGTGCCGCGCCGGCACGGCGCCGGGGACCCGCACGGCCGGCGCGCCGGCGAGGACGACGGCGGTCGCGAGGGCGAACGCGATCGCGGTGTGGTTGCTCGGGAACGACCAGTCGCCCGCCGCGGGGCAGTGCGCGACCTCGACCAGCTCCCAGCAACCGCGCGGCTGGCGGACGAGCGACTTCACGGCCTCGCTCGCGGCGTAGGCGGCGACGGCGCCCACGCCGGCGACGAGCGTCGTCGCGACCGCGGGCGGGCCGCCCCGGCGCGAGCGCCAGGCCACGAGCGCGCACCAGGCCACGAGCACGAGCACGCCGCCCTCGGCGACGAGCTCCGTCCCGGGGAGGTCGGCCGTGCGCGCCGTGACGGCGAGGTAGAGGGACTCGCTCGGGCCGCGCAGCATCCGGGCGACGAGGACGACGAGCGCCGCCCCGACGAGCCACGACAGCGCCACGAGCGCCTGCCCCGCCAGCCCGGACGACGGCTCGGGGGCCGTGGGTCCGGCCGGCGCGCCGTCGCTCTCGTCACGCGTCGGGGCGGCGTCGGGCAGGGTCGTGGTGCGGGACGAATCGGGCGAAGTCATCGGACGAGGGTATGCCGGGTGAACCACGGGTGAACATCCGCCCCGCGGCGGACGTCCGCCGCGGGGCGTCCCCCCAGGGCGGTACCTCGCGGCGCCCCCGGTGCGACCCGCGACCCGCGACCGCGGGGGCGGCCCTACCGGGTGCCCGAGCCGTCCTCGGCGTGGACGTCGTCCGCAGGGACGTAGAACGCCGTCGTGGCGGCGACGCGGGCGGCGACGTCGTCCGCGTCGAGCCCGTCGGCCACGGCGAGCGCCGCTCCCCACGCCTCGCTGCTCGCGACGTTGAACGCGCGCAGCTCGGGGCTCGCGAGGACGGCCTCGGGGTCGAGCGTCGCCCGGCCGTCGAGGTGCAGCCCGAGGCCCAGCAGGGCGCCGTCCCACCCGACGCCGACGGCGCCCGGGCCGAACTGGTCCCACATCTCCGGCGGCACGACGGCGGTGTGCTCGAGCGTGAGCGTCGTGCCGCCGTCGGGCGCGGGCGCGAGCCGGACCTCGACGACGGACGTGTCCTCCGGCGTCGGCGGGCCCATGACCCACGTGAGCCGCAGGAGCCGCGGGGCCTCGCACGCGCGGATCTCGCCGCCGGCGTTGCCCTCGACCTGGTAGGTGCCGCCCACCCGGAGGTCGCCCGTCACGGGCAGGAACCAGCGCGGGATGCGCTCGGGGTCGGTGACGGCCTCCCACACGTCCTCGACGTCGGCCGGGTAGGTGCGCTCGATGGTGACGACCCGTGCCGCACCGGCGGGCAGGTCTCCCGTCCCGACGGTGCGCCGCGCGGCCTCGAGCTCGGCGATGAAGTCCTTCATGCTGTCCTCCTGGTGGTGTCGGTGGGGCGCTCGTCGTCCTCGTCGGCGCCGGCTGCCGTCGCCCGACGGCGCTCGCGGGCACCCCGGGCGAGCTCGGTCCCGAGCGCGTCCAGCCGCTGCTCCCAGAACCGGCGCAGGCCCGCGGTCCAGTCCTCGACCTCGTCGAGGGCGGCCGGGTCGAGCGCGTAGAGGCGCCGGGTCCCGTCCGGACGCACCGACGCGAACCCGCTGGTCCGCAGCACGCGCAGGTGCTGCGACACCGCGGGCTGGCTGATGCCGAACTCCTCCCCCACGCGCGCCGCGATCTCGCCGGCGGGCTGCTCGCCGTGCGCGAGGTGCTCGAGGATCCGGCGACGCACCGGGTCGCCGAGGACGTCGAACGCTTCCATGACCCCCATCTTTCAGACTGTGCTTATATAAGTCAAGACCTATGTTGCGAGCGCGCGTGCCATGACCCGCTGCGGCCCGGCGCTGCCCCCGAGGTACGCGCCGCGGTCGTGCATCCCCGCACGGGCGTACGCGCGCCGCCCCGCCGCGTTGCGGTCGTTGACCGTGAGGACGAGCGCCCCGTACGGCGCCGTCCGCCCACGCAGCGCCGCGAGCGCCGCGACCGCGCCGGGAAGGTCCCGCACGACGCGCGACCCGACGCCGCCGCCCTGCGCCGCGACGTCGACGAGGAAGCCGCGGAACAGCACGACGTCGTCCGGGGCGACGCCGTCGAGCAGCGCCGCGACCTCGGCCGGGGCACCGCCCGGGTGCAGCACCCCGAGCGCGACGGGGTCGCCGCCCGGCGGGCGGGCGACCAGCAGGTGCCGACCCGGGTCGGCGTGGGCCGCGGCGACGACGTCGGCCGCGGGCGGCACGAACTCCTCCTGCCCGGGTCCCAGCCGGAGCCGGAGCGCGGCGGCGAGCAGCCGGCCCCGCTCGCCCGGGGGCACCGCGTCGAGCAGCACGAGCTCGACCGGGCCACCCGGAGCCTGCGGCGCGGGCGGCGGAGCCGTCACCGCCGCTTCCCGCCCCGACCACGGGCGCCCCGGCCCTTCGGCGTTCCGCGGCCCTGCGCGCCGCCCCCGCCGCGCCCGCCGCCCGCTCCCGCACGACCGGTGCCCGCTCCGCCGCGACCCGTGCCCGCTCCCCCGCGGCCCGCGCCACCGCGCGCGTCGCGGTCGCGGCGCTCGCGGGCGGGCGCGGCGTCCTCCGCGGGCGCCGTCGCGCGACGCCCGCGCGAGCTGTTGGCCGTGCGGCCCCGGACGATCCCGACCATCTCCTCGACGAGGTCGTCGTCGTCGCGGTCCGCGACCCACGCGAGCGCGACGGGGGCCGACGGCGCCCCCTCCAGGCGGCGGTAGGTGACGTCCTTGCGGTGGTGCAGGCGCGCGAGCGACTGCGGCACGACCGCCACCCCGACGTTCGCGGCGACCAGCACGACCGCGTCGCCGGTCGTCGCGGGCCGCTCGTCGGCCGGCCGCCCCGGTGGCTGCGGCGCGTCGTCCGGGGCCCCGGCCTCGCCCGCCCACGGCACGACGTCGTCGAGCGGCCGCAGCAGCACGTCGTCGGCGAGGTCGTCGAGCGCGACCGGCTCCTCGGGCTCCAGGGCGGCGAGCAGGTGGTCGCGCGACACGAGCACGACCGGCGCCTCCTCGTAGAGACGGATCGCGCTCAGCACGTCGCGGTCGACGGGCAGGCGCAGGATCGCGGCGTCGGCCTCGTCGTCGCGCAGCACCCGCTCCGCGTCGCAGGGCTCGACGGCGACGAGCTCGAGCGGCACGTCGGGGAGGCGCTCGCGCCACGTGCGCACCCACTTGGCCGGGGTCGCGCCGGGGACGTACGCGAGCCGGAACCGGCGGCCGGCCCCGTCGTCCCCGCCGCCGTCGGTCGTTGCCTCGGGAGCCGTGCCCGCGTCGTCGTCCACCCGGACAGCCTAGGCGCGCGGTCCCGCGCGCTCCCGCCCGAGGTGCACCGGGCCCGGCTCCGGTCCGTCGCGGGCCCGCCGGACGCCCGCCGCGCGCCCCGCCGCGGACCGCCGGCACCCGACCGGCCGACTACCCTGGAGCCCATGACCCCCAAGCAGTCCGCGCAGACCATGAAGCCCGCCACCGCGGCGAAGAAGCTCGGGGTGTACCTGCCCGCCACGCCGCAGGAGTTCCAGGAGGGCACCATCACCCGGGCCCAGCTCGAGGAGATGGAGAAGAACCCGCCCCAGTGGCTCGCGGACCTGCGCCGCAACGGCCCGCACCCGCGGCCCGTCGTCGCGGGCCGGCTCGGCGTCTCGATCTCCGGCCTCACGCGCGGCGGCCTCACCGAGCCGCTGACCACCGACGAGATCGACGCGCTGCGCCAGGACCCGCCGGAGTGGCTGACGGCCGAGCGCGAGGTGCAGAAGAAGGTCCGCGCCGAGGAGGAGCGGCTCGCCGCCGCGCGCGCGAAGAAGGGCTGAGCCGCGCCCTGCGGGACCGCGTCTGCCGGGCGGCCCGACCGGCCTCAGTCCGTGCGCGTCGCGGCGTCCGTCGCGGGGTCCGTCGCCGTGGCCGCGCGGTCGGTGTGGCCGAGCGACAGGTCGGGCGCGACGGCGTCGCGCACCCGGCGCTTGAGGTCCGGGACCTCGGGGAACCCGCCGTCGACGCGGCGGTCCCACAGCAGCACCGGCCCGTCCCCGGCGTCGAGCGTGACCCGGAAGACGCCGTCCGTGCCGGGCACGAGGGCCACCTCGCCCAGGCGCGTGCGGAACGTCTGCAGGAGCTCCTGCGCGACCCACGCCGCGCGCAGCAGCCAGCGGCACTGCGTGCAGTACTCGACCGCCACGCGCGCGGTCCCGCGCGCCTCGGCGGGCGCGGTCGGAGCCTCTGCCCGCGCGGAGGACTCCGCAGGCGCCTCGGCGGGCGCGGGGGCGTGCGGGCCGGGCTGACCTCCGTCGTCCGTCATGGCGCCCAGCGTACGGGCGACGGCCGGGCGCGCGGGTGGCCGTCCACCGCCGTCGGACCGGCTCAGACGCCCCGCTCGGCCGGGAGGCGGCCGCTCGTCACGGCGGCCTCGAGCGCGGCGTAGTCGCCCTCGACGACGTCCGCGTACGCGCGCGACCACCGCGCGAGGGACTCGTCGAACACGTCCGAGCGGCCGAGGTAGCCGTGCGCCACGCGCGCGCCCGGCGACTGGCTGTGCGCGCGGGCGAGCACGCGCCCGCACAGCTCCCCGTACCGCACGAACTGCGAGGCCGAGAGCCGGCCGAGCTCGACCGACCCCTTCATGTCGCGGAACTGGCGCCAGTAGAAGTCGACGCGCGGGCGGCCCGTGCGGTCGGGCGCCTCGACGGTCGTCCACCCCAGGAACGGGTCGGACTGCGCCTGCAGGATGCGCTGGGCGGCGACCACCCGGCGGCCCTGGGCGGGCACGGCACCGGCGGGCACGAGCCCGGACGGCAGCGCGTCGACCATCCCGCCGTACGTCGCGAGGACCGACGACGTCGCCTCCTTCACCTGCAGCACGAGCGGCTCCCCCGCGGGCCCCTCGAGGAGCACGATGTAGCAGCGTGTCCCGACGCTCCCGACGCCCACGACGCGCAGCACGAAGTCCACGACCGTGAACTGGCTCAGCAGGAGCCGGGCGTCGGCGCGCAGGGGCTCGCGGTACGCCTCGAACAGCGTCGTGAGCTCGTCGACGCTCGCCGTGTCCACGTGCTGGGTGACCGGCGGCTGGTCGACGATCCGCGTGCGGCCGTCGGCGGTCCGGCTCGTGATCTTCCGCACCACCTGCTCCGACGTGCGCCGCCGCGCCTTGCGCACGGTCCGCTCGAGCTCCTCGCGACCGCCGTCGAGCAGCAGGGGCTCGATGACCGCGGTGTCGACGAGGAACGCGTAGCGCTCGAGGGCGTCGCGCGCGAACGCCTCGGCGAGCGTCTCGCGGTACCCGCGCACCGCGCCGCGCGCGGCGTCCGCGCAGTCGTGCTCGGCCAGGCCCTTGTCCCGCCCGCCCACGTACATGCTCGCCGCCAGGCGCTTGACGTCCCACTCCCACGGGGCGTCCGACGCCTCGTCGAAGTCGTTGAGGTCGAACAGGACCCGCCGCTCGGGCGACGCGAAGAGCCCGAAGTTGGAGACGTGCGCGTCCCCGCACGCGACGACCTGGACGCCGGTCCGGGGGCCGTCGCGCAGGTCGTGGGCCATCGTCGCGGCGGTGCCGCGGTAGAAGGCGAAGGGCGACTCGAGCATCCGGCCGATCCGCAGCGGGACGAGGTCCTGGAGCCGGTCGCGGTTCTGCTCCTCGACGATCGCCACCGGGTCGCGGTCCGGCAGCAGCAGCGCGCCCTGCGTGCGGCGCGGCACCCGGTCGCGCAGCGCGCGCCCGACGGCACGGGACTCGACCAGGGTTCGCGGGACGTCCACGGGTGCCTCCTCGCTCTCCGCAGTCGCACAGTAGCGCTCCGCCGGGCGCGCGGCGCGGCGACCACCGGCGTCGGGGAGACTGGGGCGGTGACGACCTCGCCCGACCTCGCCGCCCTCCTGGAGCGCCTGCGCACCCATGACGCCGGTCCGGACCGGGAGGACGCACCGGTCGCCGTCGACCCGGCCGACCGCCTGCTGCTCGACGAGGCGGCACCCTGGCTCGCGCAGGCGGCCCCGGGGGCCGTGGCCGTCGTCGACGACCGGTACGGCGCCCTCACCCTGGGCGCCGCGCTGCTCACCGGCGCAGGACCCGCCGGGGATCCCGGGAGCGCGACGGCCGCCGGGGGGCGCGTGCGCGTCCACCAGGACGCGTGCACCGCGGAGGCGGCGCTCGACGCGAACGCGCGCGCGGTGGGGATGGCGACGGCGTACGACCGCCACGGCCTCGACGCGGGGCTCCTGGCCGGGGCGCGGGTCGTGCTGCTGCGGCTCCCCCGCGGCCTCGCGGCGCTGCGCGATGTCGCGGAGCACGTCGCGCGCGAGGCCGGGCCGGACGTCGTGCTCCTCGGGGGCGCGCGCGTCAAGCACATGACGCGCGCGATGAACGACGTCCTCGCCGAGTCGTTCGGCGAGGTGCGCGCGAGCCTCGCCCGGGGCAAGTCTCGCGTGCTCGTCGCGTCGGCGCCCCGGCCGGCGCGCTCGCTGACCTACCCGGTCGTCACCGACCTGGCCGACGTCGGCCTGCGGGTCGCGGCGTTCGGCGCCGCCTTCGCGGGGGCGGGCCTGGACCTCGGCACGCGGTTCCTGCTGGACCGGCTCGGCGCCGACGACGGACCGACCCCTGGCGGGCAGGGTACGGCGCCGCGCGACGTCGTCGACCTCGGGTGCGGGACGGGCCTGCTCGCCGCGTGGGCGGCCCGGCGTTGGCCCGAGGCGCACGTGGTCGCCGCCGACCGCTCGGACGCCGCCGTCCGCTCGGCGGCGCTCACGGCGCGCGAGAACGGCGTCGCCGCCCGCGTGCGCACGGTGCGCGACGACGCGGGCGCGACCCTCGCGGACGCGAGCGCCGACGTCGTGCTGCTCAACCCGCCGTTCCACGACGGCGCCGCCGTGCGCACCGACGCCGCGCACCGCATGTTCGCGACCGCGGGGCGCGTGCTGCGACCGGGCGGCGAGCTGTGGTGCGTCTGGAACTCGCACCTGCGGTACCGCCCCGCGCTCGAGCGCGCGGTCGGGCCCACGACGCAGGTCGCGCGCGACCCGCGCTTCACGGTGACGCGGTCCGTGCGGCGCTGAGCGGCGGGCGCCCGTCGTGGGTGAT
Organism: Cellulosimicrobium sp. SL-1; assembly: GCF_011033075.1. Classification (NCBI taxonomy): domain Bacteria; kingdom Bacillati; phylum Actinomycetota; class Actinomycetes; order Micrococcales; family Promicromonosporaceae; genus Cellulosimicrobium; species Cellulosimicrobium sp. SL-1. Next base: position 229,611 of record NZ_JAACJC010000009.1, read on the forward strand.
CACCGCGACGACGGGCACCCCGCCCTCAGGAGGTCACTGGACGTCGACGACGTCCACGACGAAGACGAGCGTGTCCGTGCCGCCGATGCCGGCCTGCGGCACGCCGCGCTGGCCGTAGCCGTGCTCCGGCGGGATCGAGAGCAGCACGCGGGAGCCGACGTTCTGGCCCACGAGGCCCTTGTCCCAGCCGCCGATGACGGCGCCGACGCCGATGGGGAAGGCGATGGTGTCGCCACGGTCGTAGGAGTTGTCGAAGACGTGCCCGCCCCAGGCCTGGCCCAGGTAGTGCACGACGATGTTGCGCCCCGACGTGACGGCCGGGCCGTCGCCCTCGGAGAGCACGACCACCTGCAGGCCGCTGGGCGCGTCCGTCCCGGGGAAGGTGAGCGTCGGCTTCTCGCCGAAGGATCCCGAGGCGGTGGGGAGGGTGGGCTGGTCGGTCACGAGGGTGCCTCTCGTCGGGTGCAGGAAGGCCCGCGCGGGCGCGGGCCTCCTTACCCTACGCGGATCGCCCCGACCCGGCCGGGCGCGGTCGCCGAGACTCTTGCCCTCGTTGGCTAATGACATTAGCCTTACAGCTATGACCACTCACCAGCGCCCGACCGTGCGCCACCTCGCCCGCGCCGAGGGGCGCCTCGCCTACACCGACCAGGGCTCCGGCCCGCTCGTCGTCGCCGCGCCCGGCATGGGCGACCTCCGCGCCACCTACGACGACGTCGTCCCCCACCTGCTCGCCGCGGGCCACCGCGTGGTCGTCATGGACCTGCGCGGCCACGGCGACAGCGACACGACCTTCGCGACGCACGGCGACGAGGCGACCGCGTCCGACTACGTCGCGCTCGTCGAGCACCTGGGCGCCGGCCCGGCCGTCCTGCTGGGCAGCTCCATGGCGGCGTCGGCCGCGGTGGTCGCCGCCGCCCTGCGCCCCGACCTCGTGCGCGGGCTCGTCCTGCTCGACGGGTTCCTCCGCGAGCCGTCGTCCCCCGCGAGGCTCCGGGCGATGCGCGTGCTCTACCGCGTCGCGCTCGCGCGGCCGTGGGGCGCGGCGTTCTGGGCCTCGTTCTACGGCTCGCTGAACAAGGGCCGCACCCCCGCGCGCCTCGCCGCGCACCAGGCCGCGATCCGCGCCAACCTCTCCGAGCCGGGGCGCCTGCGCTCCTTCCGGGACCTCACCCTCCAGCTCGACCACCGCGTCGTCGAGCCGCGCGTCGCCCAGGTCGAGGCGCCCGTGCTCGCGGTCTACGGCGCGCTCGACCCCGACTACGCCGACCCGGCCGCCGAGGCCGCGTGGGCCGAGCAGGCGCTCGGCGCGACCACGCTCCTGCTGCCCGACGTCGGCCACTACCCCCAGCTCCAGGCGCCCGAGGAGGTCGTGGCCGCGACCCTCGGCTTCCTCTCCGGGCTGCCCGACGCCGACGCGCGCCCGGATGCCGAGCGGTCGGAGGACGCTCGTGGCTAGGGCCGGGCTGTCCCACGACGCCGTCGTCCGGATCGCGCTCGACCTCGTCGACGCCGGCGGCCCGACGGGCTTCGCCGACCTCACGCTCGCCAAGGTCGCCGCGCAGGCAGGCGTCGCGACGCCGAGCCTGTACAAGCACGTCGGCTCGCTCGCCGCGCTGCGCCGCGAGGTCGCCGTCGTCGCCGTCGGGGACTACACGCGCGCCCTCACCGACGCGACGGTCGGCCTCGCCGGGCCCGACGCCGTCGCCGCCCTCGCGCACGCGACCCGGCGGTACGCCCGGGCGCACCCCGGCCGGTACGCGGCCGTGCAGGTCGCCCCCGACCCGGACGACCCCGCGGACGCCGCGCTGTCGGCGGCCGCGGGGCGCAGCGTCCAGGTCGTCGCCGCGGTGCTGCGCGGGTTCGACCTCCCCGAGGACCGTACGGTCGACGCCGTCCGGTCCGTGCGCGCGAGCCTGCACGGCTTCGTCGCGCTCGAGCTCGGCGGCGGCTTCCGCCTGCCCGACGACCTCGACCGCAGCTTCGACCTGCACGTCCGCGCGCTCCTCGCGGGCCTGGCATCCCTCGCGCGCCCGCAGGCCGGAGCCTGAGGCGCGCGCCGGGCCCGGCGGGGATCAGCGCGCGGCGACGAACCCCAGGAGGTCGTGCCGCGTGAGGACCCCGACCGGGTCGCCGTCCTCGACGACGAGCAGCGCGTCGGCGTCGTGCAGCGCGGTGCGCACGGCCTCGACGCCCTCGCCCGCGCCGATGAGCGGGAAGCGCGGCTCCATGTGCTGGTCCACGCGGTCGGCGAGCGACGCTCGGCCGGAGAAGACGGCGTCGAGCAGCGCGCGCTCGCTCACCGACCCGGCCACCTCCCCGCTCTTCACGGGCGGCTCGGCGCCGACGACGGGCATCTGCGACACCCCGTACTCGCGCAGGATCTCGATGGCGTCGCGGACCGTCTCGCTCGGGTGCGTGTGCACGAGGTCGGGCAGGCGGCCGTCCTTCGCGCGCAGCACGTCGCCCGCGGTCACGCCCTCCTCGTCGGGCAGGAACCCGTAGGACCGCATCCACGCGTCGTTGAAGATCTTGGAGAGGTAGCCGCGCCCGCTGTCCGGCAGCAGGACGACGATGACGGCCCGCGCTGCCGCCTCCGGGTCCTCCTCCTCGAGCCGGCGCGCGAGCCGCAGCGTCGCCTCGACGGCCATGCCGCACGACCCGCCGACGAGCAGGCCCTCCTCGCGCGCGAGGCGCCGGGTCATCGCGAACGAGTCCGCGTCGCTGACCGGGATGACCTCGTCGGGGACCGCCGGGTCGTAGGCGTCCGGCCAGAAGTCCTCGCCCACGCCCTCGACGAGGTACGGGCGCCCGTCGCCGCCCGAGTAGACCGAGCCCGCCGGGTCCGCGCCGACGACGCGCACACGCCCGCCGTCGGAGGCCGCGCGGTCCGCGGAGACCTCCTTGAGGTAGCGGCCCGTGCCGGTGATGGTGCCGCCCGTGCCGACCCCGGCGACGAAGTGCGTCACGCGACCGTCGGTGTCGGCCCAGACCTCGGGGCCGGTGGACTCGTAGTGCGACGCCGGGCCGTTCGGGTTCGCGTACTGGTTCGGCTTCCAGGCGCCCGGGATCTCGCGGACCAGCCGGTCGGAGACCGAGTAGTAGGAGTCCGGGTGGTCGGGGGCCACGGCGGTCGGCGTGACGACGACGCGCGCGCCGTACGCGCGCAGCACGTCGCGCTTGTCCTGGCTCACCTTGTCCGGGCAGACGAAGACGCAGTCGTACCCCTTGCGCTGCGCGACGAGCGCGAGCCCGACGCCCGTGTTGCCGGACGTCGGCTCCACGATCGTGCCGCCGGGCCGGAGCTCGCCCGAGGCCTCCGCGGCCTCGACCATCTTCAGCGCGATGCGGTCCTTGACGGAGCCGCCGGGGTTCACGTACTCGACCTTGGCGAGGATCGTCGCGCTGAGGCCTGCGGTGACACGGGACAGCCGGACGAGCGGGGTACCGCCGACGAGCTCGGACACGTGCTCTGCGTATCTCATGCCCCGATCATCCCCGATCCGGCGCCGCGCGCGTGCTCGACCGGGCACCATCCCGACCGACGCCCGGCATGAGGGTCGCTCGCGACGGGAATTCCCGTACGGTGTAGAGCGTTGAGGACGCCGACATCCCCGACCGAGAGGTGACCCGTGCCCGAGCCCACGACCGCCGCTACCCGTCCCGCGTCCCCCGCAGCGGCCTCCGCGCCGCCCGCGCTCCCCCCGCTGCCCGACGTCGTCGCCCAGGCCGAGCGCCTCGTCGCGCTCGGCGTCCACGACATCGCCGGTCTCACCGCGGACGCGTTCCGCGCCGCCGCGGCCGACCTCGCGGCGACCGCCCCCGCGGGCGCGCTGCTCGTCGTCGACCCGGCGCTCGCGCCGCCGTCGGCGCTGGCTCCCCTGCTGCGGCTCCCGGCGAAGGACGGCGAGAAGGAGGGGTTCGTCGTCGTCGACATGACGGACGTGGACCGCTTCACGCCGATCGAGGGGATCGTCGTCCCGCCGGGGCCGGTCTCGCTCGTCACGGACGTCGACCGCGGCGACGACCTGGCGAGCTGGTCCCCGGACGAGGCGCTGCCGGAGCTCACGGCGCGCGGCCGGACGCCGCTCCTGCTGCACGAGGGGATCCACTGGGCGCTCCAGGCGCCGGACGTCCTCGCGCGGAACCACTGCTACATGACGGTCGGCTCACGGCTGCGCAAGCCCGACGGCCGCCTCGACACCCGCACCCCCGCGCTGTGGATCTCGAACGGCACCGGACGCGACGGGCGCGACCGCCGCGGCGCCCCGAAGGTCGGCTGGTGCTGGGCCGGGAACCGCCACACGTGGCTCGGCTTCGCCTCGGCCACCGGCCGCCTCCCCGCCTGACCCCCGCTGAGTGCGGGAGAGAGTCGCGGCGGAGACGCCCGACCGCGGCTCTTTCCCGCACTCACGGGGTGGGGCCGTCAGCCGACGAGACCCAGGATCGCGACGAGGAGCACGACGACGCCGAGCACGACGACGAGCAGCGGGCGGTCGGAGGCCTCGGGCGCCACGAGCCGGCCGAGACCCGCGCCGACCGCGGCGGTGACCCCGACGACGGCGGCCGCACCCGCGACGAGCGCACCGCCACCGCCAGCGCCGGCGTCGGCGAGCTGCCGGGCGATCCCGCCCGCGAGCAACGACCCCCAGAGCGCTCCGGCCACGAGTCCGAGCGCCGCGAACACGAGCGCGGCCCGGCGCTCCGTGGCGTCGCGCGTGATCCGGGTGCCGAGCCAGGCGACGGCGGCGCCCGCCGTCGGGACGCTGAGCAGGATGAGGAGCGCCGCGAACGACAGCCACGCAGGCGGCGCGCCCGAGACGACCATGTACAGGACCTGGACGCCGAGCATCGCGGCCGCCGCGACGACGAGCCCGGCCAGAAACACCGGCACCCGCGGCGGGAGGTCCGCCGCGGGTGCCGGTTCACGGGTGCTGCGCGCCACCGTCAGTCGCTGCTCTGCAGGATCGCGAAGAGGCGCAGGAACTCGAGGTAGAGCCAGATCAGCGTGACCATGAGGCCGAACGCGGCCGACCACGCGAACTTGGCGGGGACGCCGGCCTCGACGCCACGCTTGATCGAGTCGAAGTCGACGATGAGCGACGCGGCGGCCAGGCCGACCGCGATGAGCCCGACGACGATGCCGATCGTGCCGCCGCGCATGCCCCAGCCGTCGAGGACGCCGAAGAGCACGAGGACGACGTTGACGAGCGAGAAGGCGAGGTACCCGACCATCGCGATGAGCAGCCAGCGCGTGAACTTCGGGGTGACGCGCACCTTGCCGGAGCGGAACAGGAACAGCGCGGCCGCGAACGTCGCGACGGTCGCGAGGACCGCCTGGAAGACGATGTCCGTGAGGTTCCCGCCGTTGCCGACGGTCATGGTGCCGAACGCGAGGCTGATGCCACCGAGGAACAGGCCCTGGGCCACGGTGTACGCGATGATCAGGGCCGGGCTCGGGTTCCGCTTGAACGCGTTGACCAGGCCGAGCACCAGGCCGGCGATCGCACCCAGCAGGTAGAGGAACGGCATCTGCGGCGTGAGGTACCACGACGCCGCCCCGACGACGACGAGCAGCGCGAGCAGGCCGCCCGTCTTCATGATCACGTCGTCGTACGTGAGGCGCTTGGTGTCCGCCGTGGTCGCCGACGGCGCGCTGTACATCGCGTCGAGCTGCGCCGCGTCCGCGGTCTGGGCGCCGTACGCACCCCACTGCGCGCCCTGCGGGGGCGTGCCGTACGCGGGGCCCTGGCCCTGTGCGGGCGGGCTCCCGTAGGCGGGTGCGGCCTGCGTGGCCGCCCCACCGCGCCGGTTCTTCGGCTCGCCGAAGACCGCGCTGTTGTTGAAGACGGGGTTGCTCATGAGCTCCTCCTGGTCGCGGCGTCCACTACCTCTCAGCGGGCCTCGTCATCGGCGTCTCGCCTCGAGTCGGGTGTCGCTGGCCTGTGTTCATCCTAGGGAACGTGCGAGTCCCGGCCACTGTTCCCGCGGGTTTTCCCGCGCCTCGCGGGCGAAGTCCCGACCAGCGGACCACGCGCCGGGACGTCGTGTACGCCGCGCGGCGTACGCGCCCCGGGTCACGACGGCGGCAAGATACGTCGCAAGGTGGCTGCCCGGCGCCGAGCCCGTCCGTAGGCTCGAGACGTACCTCGCGGTGAGGGGCCCGGCCGGACCGGAGCGACCTTCCCGCGGTGCACCAGGACCATCCCGGACGAACGACCCTCGGAGGGGCGAAGTCATGATCGAAGCACGCGGCCTGACCAAGAGGTACGGGCCCAAGACCGCGGTGGACGGCATCTCGTTCACCGTGCGTCCCGGGACCGTGACCGGCTTCCTGGGCCCCAACGGCGCGGGCAAGTCCACGACCATGCGCATGATCATGGGCCTGGACCGCCCCACCGCCGGGACCGTCACCGTCAACGGGCGCCCCTACGCCCAGCACCGCTCACCGCTGACCGAGGTCGGCGCGCTGCTGGACGCCAAGGCCGTGCACACCGGCCGCTCGGCCTACAACCACCTGCTCGCGATGGCCGCCACGCACGGCATCCCGACCAAGCGCGTGGACGAGGTCATCGAGATGACCGGCCTGCAGCCGGTCGCGAAGAAGCGCGTGGGCGGCTTCTCCCTCGGCATGGGCCAGCGCCTGGGCATCGCGTCCGCGCTGCTGGGCGACCCCAAGACCCTCATCCTGGACGAGCCGGTCAACGGCCTGGACCCCGAGGGCGTGCTGTGGGTGCGCAACCTCGCGCGCTACCTCGCCTCCGAGGGCCGCACCGTCTTCCTGTCGAGCCACCTCATGAGCGAGGTCGCCCTCACCGCCGACCACATCATCGTCATCGGCAAGGGCCGCATCATCGCGGACGCCCCGGTGAGCGACATCGTCAACGGCTCGCAGCAGCGCACGGTGCGGGTCCGCACCCCGCACGCCACGCAGCTCGCCGAGCTCCTCACGAGCGACGGCGCGACCGTCACGAGCGACGAGCCGAGCCTGCTCGTCGTCACGGGCGCGGACGCCCCAGGGATCGGCGAGCTCGCCGCGGCCAAGGGGTTCGTGCTGCACGAGCTCACGCCGGTCACGTCCACGCTCGAGGACGCCTACATGGCCCTCACGGCGGACGCGGTCGAGTACCAGACCGACTCCGCGCAGAACCACATCGGCCACGGTGCCGCGGGCGCGACCGCGGGCGCACCGGCCCCCACCGACTCCCTCGAAGGAGCGCAGCGATGAGCGCCACGACCCTCGCCACCGGCGCCGGCCCGACGGCGTCCCGCACCTCCCCCTACCGCCTCTCGTTCGGCCACGTGCTGCGCTCGGAGTGGATCAAGTTCCGCACCCTGCGCTCCACCTGGTGGACGCTCGGCATCACCGTCGTCGTCATGGTGGGCTTCTCGCTCATGTTCGCGGCAGTCATGTCCTCCATGCAGTCCGCGGGCGCCACGCCCGAGGAGGCCGGCATGGGGTCCGCCGACGGGGTGGGCATCACCGTGATCACCGTCGGCTACACGTTCGCGCAGCTGGCCGTGGCCGTGCTCGGGGCGCTCACCGTGACGGGCGAGTACTCGACCGGCATGATCCGCTCCACGCTCTCCGCCGTGCCGAGCCGTCTCCCCGCGCTCGCGGCGAAGATGATCGTCGTCGGCGTGGTGACCGCGGTGACGACCGTCGTGGCCGTCGGGCTGTCGTGGCTCGTGACGTACCCGATCCTGTCGGGCAAGGACATGACCGTCGACTTCTCGTCCGCGGACGACCAGCGCGCGCTGATCGGCGTCGTGCTCTACCTCACGACCGTCGCGCTCTTCTCCGTCGCGGTCGGCGTGCTGCTCCGCAGCTCCGCGGGGGCGATCTTCACGCTCGTCGCCGTGTTCTTCGTCCTGTCGATGGTCCTCGGGATCGTCATGGGCGTGACCGGTGCCGACTGGGTCCAGACGCTCTACAACTCCCTGCCCGCGTCCGCCGGCGAGCAGATCGTGCTCGGCGGCAACATGTCGGGCAGCGACACGATCGCGCCGTGGCCCGGCTACGCCGTGCTCCTCGGCTGGACCGCCGCGCTGGTCGCCGCGGCCGCGGTCGTCCTCAAGCGCCGGGACGCGTGACCACCCGGCCCACCACCCCGCCGACGCCGGACGAGCAGACCGCTCGTCCGGCGTCGGCCGTGGCGCGCCCGGAGCCGGTGGAGCCCGCCGCGCCGGGGAACCCGGGCTCGTCGACCCACCCCCTGCGCCCCGCGCCCGCCCCCTTCACCGAGCTCGACGCGCGTCGGCTCGGCCCCGTCCGCCGGTACTTCGCGCGGCACCCGGTCGTCATGGACTGGGTCGTCGTGGCCGTCTTCGTCGTGCCCGGCGTGCTGTACGCGCTCACCGCGTCTCAGCCCCGTGGGACGACGGCGCTCTCGCTCGTGTTCTTCCTCGTCGGCGGCGTGCTCCTGTACTGGCGCCGCCGTCGGCCCGTGACGATCGCGCTCGCGCTCACCGCCGTCGGCGTCGTCGCCATCGGCGTCACCGGCGACACGGCCGGGTTCGAGGTCGCGGCCATGTTCGCCGTCTACGCCGTCGCGGCGTCGCGGCCCTCCCGCATCGCGTGGCCCGTGCTCGCGATCGCCGTCCTCGCGCTCTCCGGCGCGACCCTGCTCTGGTACGACGTCGTCACCACCCCGGAGGGGGAGGTCCTGCGCCAGAGCGTCGAGCCGGGCCGGGCGACCGTCGACCGCATCGTCGGCATCCTCGTGACCACCATCCTCTGCCTCGTCGCGCTCGCGATCGGCACGAACGTGCGCGCGCGCCGCCAGCACGTGTCCGACCTCGTCGAGCGCGCCAACTCCATCGCGCGCGACCGCGACCAGCAGGCGCAGCTCGCCGCCGCCGCCGAGCGCGCGCGCATCGCGCGCGAGATGCACGACGTCGTCGCGCACTCCCTCACCGTGATGGTCGCCCTCGCGGACGGCGCCAAGGCGTCGGGCGCCAAGAACCCCGAGCTCGCGGGCCACGCGCTCGACGAGCTCACCGCGACCGGCCGCGCCGCGCTCGCCGACATGCGGCGCGTCCTCGGCGTCCTGCGCGAGCCGGGCGGCGAACAGACCGTGCCCCTCGCGCCCGCGCACGAGACGCCCGAGCTCGAGGAGATCGTCGAGCGGTTCCGCACCGCCGGGCTGCCCGTCCGGCTCGTGCGCTCCGGCCCGCAGCCGACGCCCGGCCCCGCCCTGCGCCAGACCGCGCACCGCATCGTCCAGGAGGCCCTGACGAACGTGCTGCGCTACGCGCCCCTGTCCCCCGTGGTCCTCGTCGAGGTGTCGCGCCGCGCCGAGCCCGGCGCCGACTGGCTGGAGCTGCGCGTCGTCAACCAGGCGGGCCGTCGTCCCGGGGAGGGCGCGAGCGCCGACGAGCGCGGGCTCCCGCCGTCCGTCGCGGAGCAGCACCCGCCCGGCGTCCCCGTCGGCACGGGGCGCGGGATCATCGGGATGCGGGAGAGGGCCGCGGTCTACGGCGGTACCGTGTCCGCGGGGCCGAGCGGGACGGGCTGGGAGGTGCGGGCGAGCCTGCGCCTCGACCTCGACCCCGGCCGCCAGGCCGGCGCACGCGACGACGGACGGGAACGCACATGACGGGAACGGGGGCACCGATCCGGGTGCTGCTCGTCGACGACCAGGCCCTGCTGCGCATGGGCTTCCGCATGATCCTCGCCGCCGAGGACGACATCGAGGTCGTCGGCGAGGCCGGGGACGGCGAGACGGGCGTCGCGCAGGCGTCCGCGCTCGCGCCGGACGTCGTGCTCATGGACGTGCGCATGCCCGGCACGAACGGCATCGAGGCGACGGAGCGGATCGTCGCCGCCCAGCCCGGGTCGCGCGTCATCATCCTCACGACGTTCGACCTCGACGAGTACGCGTTCGCCGCCCTGCGCGCCGGGGCGAGCGGCTTCCTCCTCAAGGACGCCAAGCCCGGCGAGCTCGTCGGGGCGATCCGCGCCGTCGCGAGCGGCGACGCCGCCGTCTCCCCGCGCATCACGCGCCGCATGCTCGAGATGTTCTCCGGCCAGCTCCCGCAGGACGGCGCCGCCGCCCCGGCCCAGGCGCCGACCGGCCGGGACGACCCGCGCCTCGCCGACCTCACCGCGCGCGAGCTCGAGGTCTTCGAGGCCCTCGGTGAGGGGCTGACCAACGCCGAGATCGCCGAGCGCTTCGTGCTCTCGGAGGCGACGGTCAAGACCCATGTCGGGCGCGTCCTCGGCAAGCTCGGCCTGCGCGACCGCGTCCAGGCCGTGGTGCTCGCCTACGAGACGGGCGTTGCCCGCCCCTCCTGACTCTCCCGCCCCCCGCCGAACAGGTGGTTCTGGCGCGTCCAGGACATCGGACGCGCCAGAACCACCTGCTCGGCCCGCCGGGATCGCCTGGTCGGCGGGGGCCCGGCGGGTCCGGCGCGTCGGGGACGGTGGGGCGGTTCAGGCGTTCGCCGTCGTCTCCTCGGCGGCGGCGGCCTTGTCGGCCTCGGCCTGGGCCGCGGCCTCTTCCTTGGCCGCCTTCCTCGCGGCGCGCTTCTCGCCGCGGCGCTCGGCGAGCGTGTAGAGCACCGGGACGACGACGAGGGTAAGCAGCGTCGAGCTCAGCAGGCCGCCGATGACGACGAGCGCGAGCGGCTGGGAGATGAACGCGCCGCCGCCCGTGATCCCGACGGCCATGGGCGTGAGCGCGAAGATCGTCGCGGCGGCGGTCATGACGATGGGGCGCAGCCGCTTGCGCGACCCCTCCAGGACGGCGTCGTCGAGCGCCCGTCCGCGCTCGCGGTACTGGTTGATGAGGTCGATGAGCACGATCGCGTTCGACACGACGATGCCGACCAGCATGAGCAGGCCGATGAGGGCCGGCACGCCCAGCGGCGTCCCCGTGGCCAGCAGCAGGAGCAGCGCGCCCGTCGCGGCGAACGGGATCGACACGAGCAGGATGAACGGCTGCAGGAGGCTGCGGAACGTCGCGACCATGACGAGGTAGACGATGAGGATCGCGACGAGCAGCGCGAGCCCGAGGTCGGCGAAGGCGTCGGCCTGGTCGGCGGCCACGCCCCCGACCTCGACCGTTGCGCCGCCCTCGAGCTCGAGGCCGTCGATCGCGGTCGTGAGCTCGGTAGTCAGCGCGCCGAGGTCCTGCCCCGCGGGGGTGACGGCGATCGTCGCGCTGCGCTCGCCGTCGACGCGCGTGATCGAGGTGGGGACCTCGACCTCGGCGACCTCGGCGACCTGCGTGAGCGGCACGGGGCCCGCGGCGGTGGGCAGCACGACCTGCTCGAGCTCGGCGACCGTCGCCGGCGCCTCGCCCGCGACCACGCGCACCTGCACCGGGCCGTCGCCGAGGTTCACCGTGCCGACCGGGGCCGGGGACATCGCCCCCGCGACCGTCCCGGCCACCTGCGTCTCCGTGAGCCCGACGGCGGCCGCCGCCTCACGGTCGACCGTCACCTGGACGGTGGCCTGGGCGGCTGCGAGGTTGTTCGTCACCTGCGCGGCGCCGTCGGTCCCCTCCGCGAGCTCCTGCACCTCGGCGGCCGCCGCGGCGAGGGTGTCGGTGTCGGGCGCGCGGACCACGAGGTCAACCGTGGAGCTGCCGAACGCGGCGTCGGCGCCCGCGACCTCGATGCCCTCGCTCGCGTCGCCGCCCAGCCCGGAGACGGCGTCGCGCACGTCCTCCTGGGCCGCGACGGCGTCGGCGTCCGCGTCGAGCGTGACGGCGAACGTCGCCGTCGGGGACCCGCCGCCGCCGAAGAACGCGGCCTCCGGGCCGCCCGCGGTGCCGACGGTCGTCTGGACCGTGGCGACGCCGTCGACGTCGAGGAGCGCCTGCTCGACGTCGCGCGCGGCAGCGTCCTGCGCGTCGAGCGACGTGCCCGGCGCGAACGACTCGGTGACGGTGAGCGTGTCCTGGCCGGTGTCGCCGAGGAAGTTGGTCTCGAGCCGCGGCACGAGCGCGAGCGTCCCGGCGAGGATCGCGACCGACACGCCGAGCGTGATCGCGGGGTGGCGCAGGGCCCCCCGCAGCGTCGGGAGGTACGCGCGCTGCCACAGCCCGCGACGCTCCTTGGCCTCCGCGGCGGCGCGGGCGCGCTCGCCCGCGAGGCGCGCGGCCTCCGGGTCGGCCGGGACGGGCGGCGACGTGATGAACCAGTACGCGAGGACCGGGACGATCGTCAGCGCGACGAAGAGCGAGGCCAGCATCGCGATGGCGACGGTGAGCGCGAACGGCCGGAAGAGCTCGCCGACCATGCCGCCCACGAGCGCGATCGGCAGGAACACGGCGACGGTGGCGACGGTCGAGGCGGTGATAGCGCCCGCGACCTCCTTGACCGCGCCGATGATGGCGCCGACCTTCTCCTCGCCGTACGACAGGTGCCGCTTGATGTTCTCGATGACGACGATCGAGTCGTCGACCACGCGGCCGATCGCGACCGTCATCGCCCCGAGCGTGAGGATGTTGAGCGTGTAGCCCGTGGCGTTCATGACGATGAACGTCACGAGCAGCGACAGCGGGATCGACACGGCGGAGACGAGCGTCGAGCGCAGCGACGCGAGGAACAGCAGGATCACGACGACCGCGAAGAGGAGCCCGAGCAGGCCCTCGGTCGCGAGGCCCTCGATGGACTCCTCGATGAACGGGGCCTGGTCGAACACGACCTCGACGCGCACGTCCTGGGCGTCGAGCACGCCGGAGAGGTCGTCGACCGCGTCCTGGACCGCGTGCGACACCTCGACCGTGTTGCCGGCGGGCGTCTTGGTGATGGCGACGGCGAGCGCGGGCTCGCCGTCGAGCCGGGAGAACGACGTCGCGGGCTCGGGGCCCGCGGTGACGGTCGCGACGTCGCCGAGCGCGACGGGCGGGGTGCCGGGCGCCGCGGTCGGGGACACGAGGGGCAGCGCGGCGAGCTCGTCGACGGTCGTGATCGCCGTGCCGACCTGCACGCTGAGGGTGCGGTCGCCCTCCGCGACGGTGCCCGCGGGCACCACGACACCGTTGTCCTGGAGGATCGTGGAGACCTGCTGCGGGCTGAGCCCGGCGACGGCGAGCGCGGCGGGGTCGAGGGCGATCGTCACCTGCTGGTCGGCGACGCCGCTCACCGCGACGCTGCGGACCCCCTCGACGTCCTCGAGCGCAGGGACGAGGCTCGACGTCACGGTGTCCGCGAGCGCCGCCTCGTCCGCGCCGCCCGACACGGCGAGCTGGATGACCGGGAGGTCGTCCACGGAGCCGGTCACGACCTGCGGCTCGACGTCCTCCGGGAGCTGGGACTGCAGCCGCGTGACGGCCGTCTGGAGCTGCGAGGCCGCGGCGTCCATGTCGGTGCCGTACGCGAACTGGACGGTCGTCACCGAGAGGCCGGTCGACGACGTCGACGTGACGTCCTCGACCCCCTTGACCCCGCGCGCGGCCGTCTCGACGGGGACGGTGACCTGCTGCTCGACGATCGCCGGGGCCGAGCCCGGGTACGCGCCGACGACGGCGGCCGTGGGGATCTGCAGGCTCGGGATGAGCTCCTGCTTGAGCGATCCCATGCTGACGACGCCGAAGATCGCGATCGCGACGGTGGCGAGCGCGACGAGCGCGCGGTTGGCCAGCGACAGCCGGGCGAGACGGGACACGGAGCCTCCAGGGGTTCCAGGTCGGGCGGGAGACGACGTCGGCGTCGCGATTTCGTTAGCGTAACGCGAAGCATCTCGGGATGGTTCCCGCCCCCACCGATAGAGTCTCGCCGTGACCCACCCCGCCGACGACGAGCGCGCGGCGCTCGCCCGGCGCCTCGAGGACGCCCAGCGCCGGCTCGCCGACCTGCTGCTCGCGCAGCGCCTCGAGCCGCTGCTCCGCACGACCCTGACGGTCCCCCAGCTCCGCGCGCTCGCCGTGCTGCAGCTGGACGGCGAGACGAGCTCGCACCGGCTCGCGGACGTGCTCGGCATCTCCCCCGCGACGCTCTCGGGGATCGTGGACCGGCTCGAGGCGGCGGGCATGGCGTCGCGCCGCCCCGACCCGCAGGACGGTCGCGTGCGCCTCGTCGCCGCCACCCCGCGCGGCGCCGCGGCGGTGCGCCGGCTCGTCGCGCAGGAGGACGAGCCCCTCACGGACCTCCTCGACCGGCTCGACGTCGCGGACCTGCGCGCGCTGACGGCCGGGATCGAGGCCCTCACGCGGGCCGCGGAGTCGGCCGCGGCCGACCCCGAGCCCGACCCGGCGACCAGCACGTCGGGCACCTCGGGCGACGGCTCGGCCGACGCCGGGACCGACCCGGAGGACTGAGGGTCCCGGGCCTCGCGGCCCGGGACCCTCCCCCGTCGGCGCCGCCGGCGGCTCAGACCTCGCCGAGCGCCTCCTCGGGCGTCCCCTCGACGGTCCGGGCCGTGCGGTTCCACCGGGACCACAGGACGCGCTCCCCGAGCTCGCCCGCCATCCGGTGCCCGTACGCCACGAACACGACGACGCCGAGCACGAGGATCCCCGCCCCGAGCCAGAACGGCGCGGTCGCGGACACCGGGTGCAGAAGCCCCGCGATGACGGGGGCGGGGGCGGCGAAGCCCCAGCGCACGAGGTTGAACGCGCCGGTGGTCACGCGGCGGTCGGGGTCGCCGAGCGCGAGCGAGAGGTCCGTGAGGTTGGCGTTCGCGATGCCCATGAACACGCCGGCGCCGACGAGCACGACGACGGACCAGGCGGTCCCGAGGTCGAGCGCGAGGAGGACGAGCGCGACGAGGACGCCCACGACGGCCACGCCCAGCGTCTGGACGGCGCCGACGCGGTGCGCGAGCCGGTGCCCGACGACGAGGATCCCGACCGCGAGCCCCACGCCCCACGCGGTGAAGACGAGACCGAGCGGCACGACGTCGAGCCCGAGGAACACGGGGGTGTACCCGAGCACGACGAAGAAGCAGAAGTTGTACGCGGCGGTGACCGCGGCGAGCGCGAGGAAGCCGGGCTTGCGGAACAGGCGGAAGACCTGGCCGACGCGCAGCGGCGCGGGCTTCTCGGCGGGGTCCTTGAGGCGCGTCACGGACACGAGCAGCGCCACGAGCATGAAGACGCCGCACACGAAGAACGGCACGCGCCACGAGATGCCGCCGAGCAGCCCGCCGAGGAGCGGCCCGACGGCGAAGCCGAGGCCGACGCACGTCTCGAAGAGCTCGACGACCCACTCGCGGTCGTTCGCCAGAGAGACCAGGAGGACCATCGCCGTCGCGAAGAACATCGCGTTGCCGAGGCCCCACAGGCCGCGGAGCGCGGCGAGCTGGCCGATGCTCGTGCTCAGCGCCGCGAGCACGGCCGCGACGGCCACCAGGCTGACGCCCGTGGCGAGGATCTTCTTGTAGCCGAAGCGCCCGGTCGCCATGACGGCGGGAATCATGCCGAGCGCCATGACGGCGATGTAGGCGGTGAAGAGGAGCTCGATCTGCCAGGTCGACGCCCCGATCTCCTCGCCGATCACGGGGAGGATCGGGTCGACGACGGCGATGCCGGCGATCGCGAAGAACGCGGTGAGGGCGGTCGCGTAGATGGCGGTGCGGTTCGGTTCGTTGCGCGTGGAGGCCACTCGGTCGCACTTCCTGGTGAGGGAGGCCGCCGCACGAGGGGCGGCGGCGGGAGAAGTACCTGTATCTAGCAGGTAACTATCTGTAGAATACACCCATGACGGTTGCCGAGGGAAACGATCAGCCGCAGGCCGAGGCGCGCGGGGACGCGACCGCCCAGGACGTGCTGGGCACGATCGAGCTCGAGGTCGCCCAGCTCCTGCGCCGCGCGGAGCGCACGCGCGCCTCCGGGAGCCCCGGGACGTCGCGCCGGGGCGGCACGCTCGACCGGTCCGGCTACCTGCTGCTCCACACGCTCGGCACCCACGGCCCGCTGCACGTCAACGCGCTCGCCGAGCGCCTCGGCCTCGACGCCTCCACCGTCACCCGCCAGGTGGTCGTGCTCGAGCGGGCCGGGCACGTGCGCCGGGCCCGGGACCCGCACGACGGCCGGGCCGTCGTCGTCGAGCCCACGGGCGCGGGGCTCGACGAGCTCGCCGCCCACCGCGCGGCGCGCACCGCGCTCTACGCGGACGTGCTCGGGGACTGGTCGCGCCTCGACCGGGCCCTCCTCGCCGAGCTCCTCGGCCGGCTCAACGACGACCTCGACGCCTACCGCCGACGCCGCGCCGACGCCTGACCCGCCGGGCGCCTCGCCGTCAGGCTCCGGGGAGGGCCCACCGCAGCAGCCGCGTGACCGCCTCGCCCGCGGGGTGAGCCCACCGTTGAGGCAGCCCCCGCACGCGCGGCATGCCCGCGCGCGCCCAGTCCGGCAGCGACGCGCGTGCGGCCACCGCGAGCCCCGCGTACACCCGACGCACGGCCCACGGCAGCGGCGGCTCGACGAGGAGGAACCGCGCGGCGTCGAGCGCCGCCGGGGTGAGGCCGAGCACCGGACGGTACCCGGCGACGGCGTCGTCCAGCTCGCGCACCGTGACCGGCACGTCCTCGACGCCCAGGGCGCGGCCGACCACCGCCGCCTGCGCGACATACTCGTCGCACCCGGCGGCGCCGAGCGGGCGGTGCCCGAACTCCTGGTGCGCCACGAGGAAGCTCTGCGTCTCGGCGACGTGGACCCAGCGCAGCAGGTCCGGGTCGCTCGCGCGGTAGGGGCGGCCGTCGGGCGCGACGCCGCGGACCCGCTCGTGGACCGCCCGGACCGCCGCCACGGCGCCGGCGGCGTCGTCGGCCGTGCCGAAGGTCGTCGTGGCGATGAAGGTCGAGGTCCGCTGGAGGCGCCCCCAGGGGTCGCCCCGGTAGCCCGAGTGCGCCGCGACCCCGGCCATCGCGAGCGGGTGCAGGCTCTGCAGGAGCAGCGCACGCAGCCCGCCGACGAACATCGACGCGTCGCCGTGCACGCGCTGGACCGCGGACCCCGGCGGGAACCAGCGCGGGCCGGGCGTCTCGTGGATGCGTGCCCGCGTCGCCGTGGCGTCCGGGCCCGCGACCCGCAGGAAGATGGCGCGCTCCGCCGCGCCGCGCACCCGCTCCGCCACCTGCGTCATGCGCTCGATGCTCGCACCTTGCGCACGCCCCCGCTCCCCGCGCGGGCCGTCCGACAGATGCCAACATCCCGCTGCAAAGAAACTCTTGCAAAGAGTCGTTTGCATCGCTATGGTCGTCGTATGCCCACCGACAGCGCACCGGCACCCGTCCCGGCCGAACGCCACCCCGCGCTCGGCCCCGCGCAGCTCAAGGCGCTCGCGCACCCGTTGCGGGTGCAGATCCTCGACCTGCTCTCGACGCACGGCGCGCTCACCGCGAGCCGCCTCGCCGACCTCGTGGGCGAGTCCAGCGGGTCGACGAGCTACCACCTGCGCCAGCTCGCGCGGCACGGCTTCGTCCGGGAGGTCGCGGGCCGCGGGACGGCGCGCGAGCGCTGGTGGGAGCGCCCGCCGGGCGGGTTCACGGTCGACGTCCCGCACGACGAGGAGGACGCCGCCGCCACGCTCGCGGGCGCGATGGTGAGCCGCGAGTTCGAGTCCGCGCGGGCGCGCAAGATCCAGGCGTTCCTCGAGCGCTCCCCCGAGCTGCCGACGCGGTGGCTCGACGGCAGCCGTCTGACGACGGCGAGCATGTGGCTCACCGCCGACCAGATGCTCGAGGTCGCGGAGGCGTGGGACGCGTTCGACGCGACGCTCCAGCGGTTCCAGGGCCAGGAGCAGACGCCCGGCGCACGGCCCGTGCAGATCCACTTCAACGTCTTCCCGACGATCGACGGCAAGGAGAACCCCTCATGAGCGCGTACTCCCCCACCCTGCCCCGCACGGTCGAGCCCCGTGGCACGGACCGTCTGCTCGTCCTCGTGGGCTCCGCCCTGGCCGACCTCGGCCGCCGCCGCGCGGCGGCCCGGTCCCGGGTGTCGACCACCCCGCGCGCCGCGGAGGCCGTCGTCCGCCCGGACGGTGCGTCGCTGCGCACGGCCGAGGACCGCACGCGCGACCGGGCCGCGCTGTCCCGTGCGTCCCTTCTGCCCTGATCAGGGGAATATTCCACCCTCCATGGGGACTGCTCCCCATGCCCTGAGCGACCCTGCCTCGGTTACCCTCGTCGGGGCGTTCTGCGGGCAGTCTGCGGGCACCGGAGCACCCGTTCCCCTCGTCACCGCCGCTCGGCGGGACCGGGAGGACGTGTGCCCCGCCCAGGCACAGAGGAGCACAGGTGGGTCTTCTCACGACCATCCGCGAGCATCGTCGTACCGTCGCGTCGGTGAGCACCGTGTCGGTGTTCTCGACGGCGCTGGTGGGGATGGCGCTGCTCTACGAGGGCGAGGCCACGGCGGACGTGGACCTCAACGACTCGGGCGTGTGGGTGACGAAGACGTCGGCCGGCCTGGTGGGGCGGTTCAACTACGAGTCCCAGGCGATGGACGGCACGCTCAACGCGGGCAGCGCGTCGTTCGACGTGCAGCAGGACGCGGGCCGCGTCCTCCTCGACGACCAGGGGACGAGCACGTCGTCCCCCGTGGACGTCGCCCACCTCAAGCTCACCGGGCAGATCCGCCTGCCAGCCGGGGCGCAGGTCGCCTCCGGCGGCGCGACGACCGCGATCCTCGACGGCGAGGAGGGCCTGCTGTGGGTCCTGCCGTTCGACGGCGCCACCTCGTTCGACGCCGAGAAGCTCGACCCGACGGCCGAGGTCGGCGGTGACGGCGCGCTGACGGTGTCCGAGGACGGGACGGTCTTCGTCGCGATCCCCTCGACCGGAGCGCTCTGGACGGTCGAGACCACGAGCAAGGGCGCCGTCTCCGGCGACCCGACGTCGACGTCCCTCCCGGTCGGGAAGGGCGCCGAGGTCGAGGTGACGGCCGTCGGTGACGAGCCCGTCGTCCTCGACCGCTCCGCCTCGCAGCTCGTGCTGCCAGGCGGCCGGACCGTCGCGGTCGAGGGCGCGGAGCAGGCGCGGCTCCAGCAGCCGTCCGCCGGGTCGGGCGACGTCGTCGTCGCGACGACCGACGCGCTCGTGACCCAGCCCCTGAAGGGCGGCGACGCCCAGCGCCGCGCCGCGCAGGGCGTCCCGGCCGCCCCGGTGCGCCTCGGGTCGTGCACGTACGGGGCGTGGGCCTCGACCGGCCAGGTGATCCGCGACTGCGAGGGCACCGACCGCGACGTCGACGAGCGCCTCGAAGGGCTCGACCCCCAGACCCGCCTGGAGTACCGGGTGAACCGGCAGGTCATCGTGCTCAACGACCTGTCGGCGGGGACGTTGTGGATGGCGGCGGACGAGTACCAGAAGGTCGACGACTGGGACGTCCAGATGCCGGAGGAGGCCGAGGGCGAGGAGGCCGACGCGGAGCTGACGA